>JBKPDO010000258.1:0-1510 GCA_046727955.1 bacterium
GCTCCTGGCCCAGATGCAACAGGTCTCAGCCCAGGCCGCGGAGATCCTCCTCCACGAATCCGACGTCGCCCGCCCCAGCTCGGTTCAGACGCCCGCCCGGGCCCGGTAGCCACCTCGACTATTTCCGGGGGAAGTAACTAACCACCTGCCAAGCAAGAGGAGGCACCTGCTCGCTGACCTGCACACCGGCACCCCACGCCCGTCGGCATAGGCCACGGCCCCGCGGACCCTAGCGCCCGCTCGACTGTCACAGCTGGGTCGTAAGCTTCTGGGTGCTGGTGAAGTTTGGGCATGGCGGTGCCATTCGGCGGCCGTGACCGTCACTTGCCCGGCACGCAAAGGAGGCGACACGCGTGCCGAAGACGTTTGTCTCCGGACATTTCCGCGAGGGCCGCTGGGTCCGACCCCACTTCCGCAATACCCCAGGCGCTGCCCGCCTGCCATCTCTGAGAGCTCCTCGCAGGCGCCGTGGCGGCACAGGCCTTGGCCTGCTTGGCATTACCGCTGTGGCGCTCGGCATTGCCGCGCTCGGCGCCACCAGCACCCCCACGACACCGGCCGTGCCGACGCCGTCGAGCCCATCCACCACCGCCCCTGCGCCCCGGCCACGCTCAGGACAATACATTGTCCAGTTCGCCAGCACCGTCCACCCCCAGCAGGCACAGCATGTTGCGGCGCAACTCCGCGCCAAGGGCTGGACCAATGTCGGAGTACTCCGTTCCGACCGCTACCCGCCCCTGCGCCCAGGCTACTGGGTCACCTACATCGGCCCTTACCCAGCAACCCATGGCGGCGAGGCCAAGGCCCGCGACGCGCTGCAACGCCTCCCCGGAGCGTTGCTTCGACGGCTTGACTAACGAGCCGGCTTCAGACTGTCAGCATGCCGGCACTTGGACGAGTGACCAACAAGCCCTGTCGAACCATGAAGATCACGATCCGCGCAAGCGTGTCATCAGTTCGATTGAAGCCGTAGGCCTCGAATACCGCGCGATCCGAGTCCTCATGAAGACCCCGAAGGCGGCAAGGTCGGTGGTGACCAGGGCTAGCTGGTAGCCGTCGGGCGCGCCGACCGCGCGGGACAGGATGACCTGCACGAGTTGGCGTCCAGCGCGCCGTACCACAGGCAGCGCAGGGCCAGCACTTCGCCGGGCGGTCACGGTGACCTGGGCAGGTAGTCCTCGCAGCGGCTTGCCGACGTAGGCGGCGTCGCCGACCAGGTGGACCGGGCTGGCCCTGTCGGCAACGCTGGAGGCGAGCACCGAAGCCATCCGAGAACGGAGCATGATCCCGGTTGTGCCTCTTGGCCAGAATAGGTAGGTAGAAGTGACCAAGATGCGTGTTGGGCCTGTCGGTCACGGGTAGGTCCCAGCCCAGCACGAAGCAGCAACACCGGGACGGGGAGGTGCGAGGTGACCGCAGCCACACTCGACCTCGACCTAGCCACCTGGGCCGATGGCCAGCTCGACAGCGATCAGCCCCTTCAGCAGCTCGCCGATGTGGTGGCGGCGCT
>JBKPDO010000259.1:0-5911 GCA_046727955.1 bacterium
CGCCGCGACCCCGGCATGTTTGCCCACTGGCAGTTGAACCGCGCGGCCTGGTGATCAGGGCGACAAGAGCCCGGTGAGCCGAGAGGCTCACGCCGGGATCTGTGGGAGCCGGGGGGTGCAACTCCCCCCGGCCACCCGACCGGGGTCCAGCGGTGGTCCGCTCACACGGTGATGACGAGCTTTCCGCGAGTGTGGCCTGCTTCGAGATGCCGGATGGCCTCGGGGACCTCGCGCAGCGAGTAGGTCCTGCCGATGACCGGTGTGACCTTGCCGGCCTCGGCGAGCTCCCGCAAGGTTTGAAGGTCTTCCTGTCGCGGCTTCGAGGCCAGCATCCGCAGCCGCTGGCCCACGAACCGTGACAGCACGGGCGCCCGAAGGCTGCGATCGAAGCCTCCCAGCCACCGTCCTGCCCCTTCACCGCCAACGATGACCAGCGTCCCCCGGGGAGTGAGGGCACGTCGGAGCTGCGACAGCGAACGGCGGCCCGCGGTGTCGAGGATGAGGTCCCAGTGGAGTGTCCCGTCGGTGATGTCGTCGCGGGTGTAGTCGATGACGTGGTCTGCGCCGATGGATCGGACCAGGTCGACCTGGGTCGTGCTGCAGACCCCGGTCACTTCCGCACCGAAGGCTTTGGCCAGCTGCACGGCGAACGCCCCGACGCCTCCGGCCGCCCCGATGATCAAGACCTTCTGCCCTGGCTTGACCTCTCCGCTGTCGCGAAGCCCCTGGAGGGCGGCGAACCCGGAGATGGGGACGGCCGCGGCCTGCTCGAAGGTGAGGGTTGCCGGCTTGGGGGCAACGTTGTCCTCTGGAGCGCAGGCGTACTCGGCGAAGGAGCCGTCGCACCAGCCGAACACGTCATCACCCGGCTGGAATCGGGTCACGTTCTCGCCGACCGCCGCGACGCGCCCGGCGACATCCATGCCCCGAACGCGGACCTTGGGTTTACGCAGCCCGAGAGCTGGGACAACGATGCGGATCAGGTATGGCAGGCCGGTCATGACGTGCCAGTCGCCCCGATGGAGGCCAGCCGCATAGACCTGCACCAGCACCTCGTTGTCCTTGGGCACCGGCTTGTCGATGTCCCTGAGCTCCAGGACATCTGCGGAGCCGTAGGCGTCTTGGACGATGGCCTGCATCGTGGTCCCCCGGCTCGTGGCGGGCTTGGGTCCGTCGTCGACCCTCACCGCAGTCACAGGGGCGGACGTCGTCTCACGCGGTGCATCCATGTTCGTGCCTCCTCGATCGGGAGGCGGACCTGCCCTAGAGACGAGACCGTCCGATCCTCCTCAGCGCCCTCCGGCGGCTTACGACGTAAGATATCCATACAGTGTATGGTTGTCAACTACAGCGTAAGGCTGTCGACCCTTGGACTTACGCCCGTACGTTCGCTTCCACAGCGAGGACCGAGATGACCACCCAGACCGACCCGAACCCACCGCCCCGGATCCCCCTGACCAAACAGCGGGTGCTGGGTGCCGCCGTCGCCCTTGCCGACCGAGACGGCGTCCGGTCGCTCAGCATGCGCAAGCTCGCCCGCGAGCTCGGGGTCGAGGCCATGTCGCTGTACCACCACGTGGCCAACAAGCACGACATCCTGGACGGCATCGTCGACGTCGTCTTCAGCGAGATCGATCTGCCCTCCGGGGAAGGCGACTGGAAGGCGGCCATGCGCCAGCGGGCGATCTCGGCCCGTGAGGCGCTCCTGCGCCACCCCTGGGCCACCGGCCTGATGGAGTCGCGGTCCACACCCGGTCCCGCGACGTTGCGACACCACGACGCCGTGCTCGGCATCCTGCGAACCGCAGGCTTCTCGGTCGAGCTGGCCGCCCACGCGTTCTCCGTGCTCGACAGCTACATCTACGGATTCGCCCTCCAGGAGGCGAACCTCCCGTTCGACACGCCGGAGGATACCGCCGAGGTGGCCCAAGCGATCATGGCGGAGTTCCCGGCCGACCGGTACTCCCACCTCACCGAGCTCACCGTGGAGCACGTCCTCCAGCCCGGCTACAACTACGGGAACGAGTACCTGTTCGGGCTCGACCTGATCCTCGACGGCCTCGAGCGGGCCCTTGACACCGCTCAGTCCCGGTCGGCATCGCCGCGACGTCGGACAAAACGGTAGACAGCCATCCCTGCCCGACCCGAGGAATCGTCAAATCCTGCGGATCGCCGGTCTTGCATGATCACGCGACGACCTCGTCGATCTCCTCCTCTTCCGACTCTTCCGAAGTGACCAATTCAAGCGGGTGCGGATCACCAACCGGAACTGCCCGACGCGGTCTTTGAGGCCATGAGCAGGTTGCGGGCTTGCTGCGCCACCCACGCTCCCAGAGGATGCGCGGTCACCCCGGCACGTGGACCCGCCCGGGTCGCCACCTCGCCCACCATCAGCACGCACAGCCGCTTGAGGAACACCGTGTCGACGGTGAACAAGTCCACCGCCAGCACACCCTTGGCCTGCGCCCGCAGGAACCGCCGCCAGGAGACGGCCGTCCGCTTGGGCGCTGGGTCAACACCGGCTCGTTGGAGGATGGTCCACACGGTGCTGGCCGGTCCCGTCGCCGAGTCGGCACAGCTCGCCGTGGATGCGGCGCCAGCCCAGGTCGGATGCTCCCTGGCCAGCCGACCCACCAACGCGCGCAGTCGGTCGTCACGGTCGGCCGTGTGCACCCGATCCGTGACGTCGCACCCTTCAGGGCGCCCCCGGCCGATTGGAACGTAGTCAGCTCAGATGGGGAGCTGTGACCGCCAGCTCTGGCCGCCGTCGACGGTGGCGAGGATCACCCCCCGTCCGGCGGCGTCACTGCCCACTACCCAGCCGCGCGTGGCGCTGGCGAAGCTGACCGACATCGGCTCGGAGTCGGTGGACAGCCTCGTCCGCGGGATGCCGGGGCGGCCCTGCAGCCGGCTGCCGCCCTGGCTGATCAGCACCGCACCGGTGGAATCAGCGGCCGGCGTGGGGCTGAGCAGGAACGCCCGTCTCGGGTCGATCACCGAGAACGGGCCGGGGTAGCTGCCGGGCCCGAACGGCACGCCCAGCTCGCCGTACACGGCGAGCACACCGCGCCAGTGGGCGCCAGCGTCGCCGGTGGCGTACAGCGCGTAGGGGTGGGACCCGGCCGCACCCTCGCCGGAGTCGAACTGCACCCAGGCCGCGCCCGGCGCGGCGCACTGCAGCCCGGCGGAGGGAGCGTAGGTGTAGGTGGTCAGCGGCAGGGTGAAGCTTGGCCTCGAGCCCCAGCTCCGGCCGCCGTCGGTGGAGCGCCACACCCTGGTGCGGCTGGCCAGCCAGCCATCGTTCGCGGAGGTGAAGCAGACCGACTGCGGTGGCGCCGGCACGGCCAACGCCGACCAGGTCCGGCCGCCGTCGCGGGTGTGCACCAGGGTGGTGGCCGGTATCCGCCGCTCGCCCGGAAGGTCGCCACCGGCGACGCCCCAGCCCTCGCTGCGGCTGGAGAAGTGGACGCTCCGCAGCGGTCGCACCCTGGGCTGGCCGAGCTGGCGCCAGTGCTGGCCGCCGTCGACGGTGCCGAGCAGGATGCCGTCGCCCAGCGCCCAACCGGTCGACGCGTCGACGAAGTCGACGTCGTGCAGGTCCTGGGCGCCGCGCCAGACGCGGACCCAGCTCTGCCCGCCGTCCCTGGTGGTAAGGATGGTGCCCTTGCCGACCGCGAAGGCGATCTGGGTGCCGATGGCCTGGACCGCCTCCAACGGCTCGACGCGGCCCAGGGGGAGCGTGGTGGTGGGCCCCGGCGGCGGGGGCGAGGGACTGGGGTGGCTCCGCCCGGGATTCAGCGCCACCGTGGTGGGCGGCGCGGGTGCCGCGATCCCGCTGTCGGGCGTTGCGGACCGGTGGCCGGTGGAGCGGGCGATGAAGGAACCTGTGACGGCCGCGGCGGCGATGAACACCACGGCGACGACGATACGGACTGGTCGCATAGCGACCTCCCCTACGGAAGCGCGACCCTCATGTGTGGTCGAGCATCGCTGCGCCGTCGGGCGCAGCCATGAGGCGTGATATCCGTTAGCTGCAGTCGTTCAGGATGGTCATGTACCAGCCGTACTTGTCGGCGGGAGCGGCGGTGAAATGCGCGTGTCCCTGGTCGACCGCGTGCAGCGAGGCTGGGTAGTCGTGGGTGAAGCTGCACAGGTAGTCGCCGCGCGCAGCGTTGGCGGTGCAGCCGACCAACTGCAGGTTGACCGCGGTGCGGTGCATGGCCACCAGGTTGACGCGAGCGATCGGCGTGGTCACGTGGCCGAGCGCGACCAGGTCGTTGTGGTTGTAGGCCACCGTCAAGTAGCGCATCGCCGCCTGCGGGGTCGCGAAGTACAGCCTGGGCGGCGCGGTGGGAGCGGTGGGCGTTGATCCCCGCAGCAGACGAGGGCCGGCGGCGGTCGGCGCGGGCGGCGGTGTGGTGGCGGCGGGTGTCGCGGCGGCTGGAGCAGCAGCCGCGGACGGGTGGACGGCGGTGCGCTGGGCCGCGCAGCCGGCGACGGCCAGGGCGGCGGCGAACACGAATGTGGTGATGGTCCTGACTGGTCGCATGGCGACCCTCCCCCCGGAGCAAGACGACCCCTTTTGTGGGATCACGGCAACAGCGTGGGCCGGGCCGGTCACGGCACGGCGACGGGCGAGCCTCGCGGCAGGTGCGAAACGGACTCGGCCCGGTCGCGATCAGCGATCGGAACGACCACGACCACGCACCACTGGAGGTCGGGGCGGGCACGTGGACCAGCAGCGCGACTTGTTCATCAGCTACACCGGCGCCGCCAGGCCTGGGCGGAGTGGACCGGCACCCCGGGACGTCAGTGCCTCGAGGAACAGGCGGTGGCGCTGCTGCGGCAGAGGGTCGGCGCCGAGCGATCGACAGACCCAGGCCAGCTGACCAACCGGCTCGGTCGGCGGCGAAGCGCCCGCCGATGAGTTTGGAGTCGGCCTGGTCTAATCGTGGAGCGCCACGTAGAAGCGACCGCACGAAAGGACGACTCGCCATGGCTGACTCCGATCCGACGACCCACACCCTGGACGTGCCTGGCGCACGGCTCTACTACCAGCGGCGGGGCTCCGGCCCGCTGCTGCTCATGATCGGCTCGCCGATGGACAGCACCGGCTTCGCCCCACTCGCAGGCGCGCTCGCCGACCAGTACACCGTGGTGACCTACGACCCGCGCGGCATCGGCAACAGCAGCCGCGAAGACACCACCGAGGACGTGACGCCCGAGCAGCAGGCCGAGGACGTCCACCGCCTGCTGTCCGCGCTCGGCGGCCAACCGGCGGACGTCTTCGGCAGCAGCGGCGGAGCCGTCGTCGGGCTCGCGCTGGTCACCGCCCACCCGACCAGGTGCGGACGTTGGTCGCCCACGAACCTCCGGTGGTCGCGCTGCTGCCCGACAGCGCGCGGGTGCGCGCCCAGATCCAGGACATCTACCACACCTACCACGCCGATGGAGCCGACAAGGCGATGCAGAAGTTCATGGCCCATGCCGGCCTGGGCGACGCGCCCGGCCAGGAGGACGCACCGCGTTGGGAACCTTCTGCGGAGGAGATGGCCCGGATGCGGGTCACCACCGAACAGTTCTTGGCGCACCTGCTCCGCCCGACCACGCGTTACCGGCCCGACATCCAGGCGCTGCGGGCGGCGTCGACGCGCATCGTGGTCGCCGGCGGGACCACGTCGAAAGGGCAGCTCGCCAACCGTACGGCGGTGGCACTGGCCGACCAGCTCGGTACGAGCGTGGTCGACTTCCCCGGTGACCACGGCGGATTCGTGGCCCGTAGGGTTCATGTAAGGGACTCCGGTGCTTGATCACGCCGAGGTCTCAGGGTTGCATAAGCATCCCGGCTGGTTCCGGGGGTGGCGTTGAGTTGGGTTCTGAGGACGGCGCGTGCGCCACGCCTCGTGTTTCT
>JBKPDO010000260.1:0-12252 GCA_046727955.1 bacterium
CGCCCGCTCGCCCAGGCCGGTGAGGGTGACGGGAACCACGGCATGGCCGGCCGCGCGCAGCAGCGGGGCGACCCCGCGCCACGCCCACCCGCCGAGCCAGGCGCCAGGAACCAGAACAAAGGTAGCCATGGCTGCATGCTAGCGTCTGACGCGGACGGGTCCCGTGCCGCTGATCAAGACCGGGGCCAAGGATCACTGCAATACGACCGCCTGCACCACCGGCCAGGTGCTCATCGTCGCCTGGGGTTGCAGCTGCTGGGCCTGGGCGTTTGCCACTCTGTTCGTCGCCAGCTTCACCGGCGCCGTCCGCACCTGACCGACACCCCACGCTCGGCCATGAAGTCAGGTAGGGCAGGGCAACTCCACCACTGACACGATCTTGTCGCCGTCCACCGACACGAACCGTTCGCGTCACAGCCACGGCGGACAGCTGTCTGCTCGGCCTCGTCCTGACGGGCTCGGGCCGAGAGCCTGCGGCAGCAAGGAAACTCCTTGTTACGCAAATCGGTCCCGGCCGAGTTGTCGCACACCTCGACTTCACAACACGTTTCCTGGACACCGCGCAGCCGCCGGTGAGCGCGCGAGGGACGCCTGGCCCCGAGGTGTTGGGAATTGATCGATTCCCAACACCCCGGAACCGGCCACGGCGAGCATTCCGAGGCATTCACATCAAGGCCATTTGCCCCTATTGTGACGGCATGGTCACGGAGACCACTGGCGAGTCGTCGTTGACCGAGGTCGAGCGGGCCCTGGTCGGCGCTGACCGCCGGACCGGACCCGCTGCACCTGGCACTGGTCTTCAACCTGTCGCACACCACCGCAAGCCGCTACGCGACCATCGCCCAGCACCTGCTCGACGGCCAGTTCAACCAGCCCGCCGAGCAGCAGTTACTCGTCACCGCTCCGCTCCCATGGTTCTGAGAGCCATTTGTGGATCTGGCTCCACCGCCTCTCGGCGGAGATCGGTTCTAACGAGATTTGCCTCACCACCCCTCATCCCCTCGCAGGCCTGGCTCCGCCCTGCCACCCTGGCCGCCGCTGCCCACTGGATCGGCGTGGGTAGACTCGGCGGCGGCAGGCTCGGGTCTTGGTCGTGGCCCGCCCACCGCGCTCCCGTAGGAGGTGCAACCCGTGCTTGCGACCGTCAACGGCATCCCGATGCACTACGCCCAACACGGCAGCGGCAATGGCACGCCCGTACTGGCGCTGCACGGCGCGGGCGTCGACCACCGCGAGATCGTGGGCGCCCTGGAGCCGGTGTTTGCCGACCGGCCCGGGTACCGGCGCATCTACCCTGACCTGCCCGGCATGGGCCGCACGCCCGCCCCCGACACGCTCAACAGCAACGACGACGTCCTGGAGGTCCTGCTCGGGCTGGTGGACGCCGTCATCGGGGAGCGGGCGTTGCTGGTGGTTGGCCAGTCCTACGGCGGCTACCTGGCCCGGGCGATCGCCAACCGGCGGCCCAGCCAGGTCGCGGGGCTGGCGCTGGTCTGCGCCGTCGGCGAGGGAGGAGGCAAGGATGAGCGCCCCGAGCACGTGGTCCTGCACGCCGCCGCCGACCTGGACCCCGACGGCACCCTGGGGCCGGCGATGGCTGCCGAGTTCCGCAACTACCTGGTCGTGCAGACCCCGGCGACGCTGCGGCGGTTCCAGGAGACGGTGGTGCCGGGCGTGGCCCTTGTCGACCAGGCCGCGCTGGAGCGGATCTTCCAGCGCTGGGAGCTGGGCACGGCGCCCGAGCAGGGACCGGCCTACGCCAACCCGACGCTGATCCTGGCCGGCCGCCAGGACGCCACCGCTGGCTACGCCGGGGCCTGGCGGCTGCTGGAGCACTACCCGCGCGCCACCTTTGCCGTGCTGGACCGCGCCGGGCATGGGTTGCTGCACGAGCAGGTCGGGCTGGCTGCCGCCCTGCTGGGGGAATGGCTGGACCGCGTCCGCGAGCATCGCGCAACCACGGCCGCCAGCAACAAATGAGGCCAGGTGGCGCGGCGACGCTGCCCACCCCAACCGGCCTTGGCTACCAAGCCACTCCCACGAACCCGCAGAGATCTTGGAGCCAACCGCCGATCAAGCCATGAGTTCACGCTGAAGAACCTTCAGTCACGCTGAACCCGCGGCGGAACCAGCGCTCGGGTCCGTGTCACCAGGGGCAAGGTGAAGGCTGACGCTAGCGCCAGGGCAGCCGCCACCCGAGCCACTGGCCAAGCCCAGCGATCATCGACACCACGGCGACCCAGGCCACCCACCGCGCCGGCGGCCAGGCGCCAGCGCTTGCGACCGGAGCTGTCGCCCGCCGGTTCAGGTCCTGTGACGGTGCTGTGGCTACCACCGGTCGCCTGGGCCTGGTTGAGGTAGTAGGTCGACCGGGGTGCGCCGTGGATCACGACCAGCTCCGGCCCCTGCGCACCCCCCGACCAGGCCAGCAGACCCAGTAGCCTCCGCTACCCCCCGCCGTCCGCCTCGAGCGGGGAGGCGGCGGCGAGCAGCCGCCGGACCTGTTCGTGGGACAGGCCGGTGAACGTCCCGATCCGGCGCAGCCCCCAGCCCTCCTGCCGGGCGGCCGCCATGGCCGAGGTCAACGCCCCGGTGGTCACCGCGTCCACCGCAGCGCGCAGCTCGGTCACCAGCCGGAGCCGGATGGCTGGCGGCAGGTCCGCCAGCTCACCGCAGAACAGCTCGACCTCGGCGCGCAGGAACGCCACCCGGTTTGAGTCCATGGCCCACAGACCGCCCGCCCGCATTCCGTGGTGTCAACGGATGTGACAGCAACGCCGGGTTTCTGGTCCGTTCCTACTCGACCCCGGTATTGCGGCACGGCCCCTCCTCACCGGCGGGTGTACTGCGCGATGATCACGCCCTTGGTGGTCGCAACGCTACCGGTGAGCTCGAACTCGGTCAGCGGGGCGGGGCCCTCGAACAGCCGCGCGCCGCTGCCCAGGGTCAGCGGGCAAATCAACAGCGTGTAGCGGTCGATCAGGGCTGCGGCGTGCAGGCTTCCCACCAGCGACGCGCTGCCGATGATCGACAGATCCCTGCCCGACTGGGCCTTCAGCTCGGCCACCGTGTCGACCGCATCGCCGCGCAGCAGGATCGAGTTCTGCCAGGCATCCGCATCCTCCAGGGTCCTCGAGACGACGTATTTGGTGGCCGCGTTCATGGCCGTGGTGAACGGGTTGCCGTCGGTCAAACGTCCCCATGCGGTGATGAAGTCCTGCCAGGTGCGGCGGCCGAACAGCATGTCCCCCGGCTTGGCCATGGCCTTGGCCAGCTCGCAGCCCATCACCTCGTCGTTGTACCGCTGGCCCCAGCCGCCGTGCGTGAAGCCGCCGCGGGTGTCCTCGTCCGGGCGGCCGAGGCCCTGCACGACGCCGTCGAGGGTGACCCACATCGTGACCGTGATCGAACGCATGGACCTGCTCCCTTCCGTGCTGCGGGCCGCCCTGCTGCGGCCCTGTCACCCCCTACACGAACGACCACCGGCGAAATCGACACCGGCACGCGCACGCCTACGGATGCATGTCGCGTCACACCCCGCGCTGTCCGGGGTCTTGGTGGCGGACCGGTCGCAGATGCGCTGCTGGGGAGGCGATCGACCCCGACCCGCCCAGCAGGCGGCTTTATCAACAGGCTCTAAGCTTGATCCGATGCTTCCGTATCACCTCACCGCGCAGCAGCAGGCACAACGCTGCCTATGCGGGCGCTATCTGGCCTGGCAGGTCCTGGGCGCCGGCACCCAGGATGCGCGCCATGCCGATCCGGTCTGCTGCCGCTGCTGGCGATCACCGGACGCCTGCCCGTGCACAGTGACCGACCAGCCCGCCGAGGGGTGCCTAGTACTTCGTCAGTCGTGGTTTGCGGGATGTGTGGTTCGGTCTCATGCTCCTTGCGGTCAGGCAGATATCCCGCTAGAAATATCTTGGCGAACAGACCAATCGAGCACAGACTGCCTGTATGGCATCAGCTCGTCGATCACGTCAGCCGTGGGAGCCCACACCTGACCGGCGCCTTGTTGGCGAGATGGCTCCGCTATCAGCGACTCGACCACCCCAGCCAACGGTCAAGGCAGCCACGATGACCGGCCACCGCGGCAAGGTGCAGGCAGTCGGCTTCAGCCCCGACGGGCGGCTGCTGGCCAGCGCCAGCACTGACGGTGGCGTGAGCTTGTGGAATGTCACCGACCCTGCACGTCCGGCCCTGACCGCCACCCTCACCATCGGCCGCCGACGACGGAAGATCCCCAGATGCGCGGTGGGGTTCAGTCCTGACGGGCGGCTTCTGGCCGTCAGCGGCACCGCCGACGGCGACGGACTGGTGAGCTTGTGGGATGTCACCGACCCTGCACGTCCGGCCCTGACCGCCACCCTCACCATCGGCCGCCGACGGTCCGCCAGCAGCATGCACGCGGTGGCGTTCCGCCCTGATGGGCGGCTGCTGGCCACCGGCAGTGCTGCCGGTGGCGTCATCGTGTGGGATGTGGCCGACCCTGCGCATCCCATCCGGACCGCCACGCTCACCCTCGGTCGCGGTCAGGAAGCCTTCGCGTCGGCAGTCGAATTCAGCCGCGACGGGCGGTCGCTGGCCACCGCCAACAGCGGTGGCAGCGCGATGGTATGGGATATCAGCGCCCCAGCCGATCCGGCCACAAGCGACAGCGTGATCGTTCACTATGGTGGCTTCCTACGCCCCCAACACCCCAGAGTCTTGGCGGCGGGGTTCAGTCCAGGTGGACGGCTGCTGGCCCTCAGTAGCCATTGGTCCGCGCCGGCACTTGATGGTGGCAGCTTCACGCCCATCGTGCCGCCACCGGTCAGCGAGGTGGGTCTGTGGAGGGTGACCGAGCGTGCCGATCCGGTTCGAACCGCCACCCTGAGCCTCCGTCATGTCAGCAACACCTCCGCCTTAATTGAGGATCCCCTTGTGTATGCATTGGGGTTCAGCTCGGACGGATGGCTACTGGCCACCGCCAGCGACGGGGGCGTGTACTTGTGGGACGTCGCCGACCCATCCAATCCGGTCTGCACGGCCGAATTGACCGACCATGGCCAGGTGCGGGCGGTGAGGTTCAGTCCCAACGGGCGGCTGCTGGCCAGCGCCAGCGACAACGGCGTGACGCTGTGGCGCAGGCCCGATACTCGCCGATAGCGACGCCTCGCCGCGTGCAGCCGTGAACCGGCTGCACGTCTTGCTCGATCATGCCTTGGATCTAGCAGCTTGTCAGCTCTGAATTGCGTGGTAGAGGTGCTTGAGCTTGATCCGCGCATCCTCGGTCGTGAAGCGCCAGTCGACGCCACGACCGGTAGCGTTGCGGGTAGCCTGCCAGGCCGCGACCTCCGTTCCAGCGTCGCCCGGTCAGCCAGGCGGCGGTCCAGGCACTGCTGCGACAGCACGCTCAACTCGATCTCGGCCATGTTCAACCAGCTGCCGTGCTTGGGCGTGTAGTGCAGCTCCACCCGGTCGGCCAGCCGCCTGGCCTCGGCCGGCTCAAACGCCTCATACAACGACGCGGGCGTGTGGGTGTTGAGGTTGTCTTGCACCAGCACGACCCGCTCGGCGTCGGGGTAGTGAACCTCCAGCAGGTCCTTGATGCAGTGCGCCCAGTCGATGCGGGTGCGCCGGTCGCTGACCATGACGTCACGCCAGCCAGCAAGCGGCTCGCACACCAGGAACAGGTTGCACACCCCACCGCGCTCGTACTCACAGTCCTGCCGGGCCGGCCGCCCAGGGGCGACCGGGCGGGGCGGGCTGACCTCGCCGAGCAACTGGCGGCTGGTCTCGTCCAGGCAGACCTGCGGGCGCAGGGGGTCATGGGGCCGGGTGTAGACCGCCAGCACGTCCTCCATGCGCCAACAGAACTCGGCATCCTGCTCCGGCGGGATGCACCAGCGCTGGGTCAGCCACGGCTTGAGGCGGTTTGCTGCAGGACCTGGCGGACCGTCTCGTACGACACCGACTCCACGATCTCCAGCTCCACCAGCCGATCGGCCAGCAGCCGCAACGTCCAGCGCTTGTGGCCCTCGGGCGGGGTGCTGCACGCCAGCACGGCCAGGCGGGCCTCCTGCTCACCGTCGAGCTTGCGGCGGTACTCGCGTTGGGGTGTCTTGGCGTACAGCGCGGCGTCCAGCCCGGCGGTGGCGTAGTGCTGGCGCACCCGGGCAACGGTGGCGGGGTGGACCTCCAGCGCGTCGGCGATCACCTGGTCGGTCCAGCCGGGGCCAGCCTCGCCTTGGTCGGCTTTGAGCAGGATACGGGCATGGGTCAGCGCCCGGGCCGGACCCGCGCCTTGGCCGATCAGGGTGTGGAGCCGGGCGCGTTCGGGTTCGGACAGGACAACGGTGTAGCGCTTGCGCATGCTCGATTCCTCCAGCGGCGGCATCCCCTGACCGCAAGGAGCATGAGACCAAACCACACAATCCCGCAAACCACCACTGACGAGGTACTAGCAGTCGACTTCTCCGACATTGCCGAGCCTGACGACGAAGACGTCGAATGTGAGTAGCGCCGTGTAGTCGACCGGCCTCCGTCGAGGCGCTTGCCAGCGAACTCATGCTCGAGCACCAGGACGCCAGCGACGGCGGCGAGCCGCCCGACGTGCCCCGGGCCGCCGATAGCCTGGCTGCTGTTCGCCACCATCACGTCTCGCCAGCCAGCTCTCGCCGTACCATGTCGCGGATCGCCTCGTCGGCCCGGAACATCTCCTGCTTGTAGGTTGGCAGGGCGCGGTGTTCCTGCATCGCCTGCTCGTCGAACTGCTGACTCGGATTCTTGGACTGCTCCAGCAGCCGAATCGTGGCATCCGCGTTGTCGATCTTAGCGGCGTGCTCACCCCACAGACGCAGCAGGCGGAGCACCTCCGGGCTGCCGTACGCCGTCACCAACGCCTCGATACGCCAACGCTCCTGAGAAGGCACTGGGTCCGGTGCTGGAACCGGTCCCCACATTGGCCGCACCGACTTCGCCCAATCCAAGTAGTGCGACAGGTAGGTCAGTAGCTCGAGGTATGTCTGCGTGAGGCGCTCCTGGCGGCGAGTCTCTCGAGCTGTCTCCTGCTCGTGACGCTGAGCCGCTCGAGCTAGGTCCTGCTCATGCTTGTACCTTCGCCGGTCGCGCATCGCACCAAGGAAGTTGGTCGCCAAGGCGCTTACCACGGCGCCCGCCGCAACGAGGCCGCCGCCCGTCCATAGGGTTATCGCGTCTTTGGACATCGAGGGTGATCCTAGCTGGCTGACGCCAGGATCGAGCTGTGGCCCTCCGGCTCGAAGTACTCATCCTCCGGGCGCTTAGCCTGGATCCACCGAAACGTCTTTGCGCTCCGGCTGCCCTGGCAGGTCGGAAGCCTTTGGCGGTCGCCGGGCGCCGCATCCAGAAGGTGCACGACCTCGGCAGCAGAAATGGCTCTCTTATGAGGGGCTCCGCTGGAGCATGAGGACACTCGCGCCCAAGGCGCGCCCGGCGACGGCGTCCTGGAGCGCCGTGGCCGCCTGCGCGAGCGGACGTGTTGCCGTGACGTGGAGCGAGAGCAGCCCTTGCGCGAGTGTCTCGACCAGTGCGGCAAGCCGTGCACCGTCGGCTCGGACGTAGACGTCCACGACCGCGACCCCTCGTTCGGGCGCCGGCGGATCGCCGGTGATCGTTGCCAGGCGGCCGTCGCCCGCCACGGCTTGCAGCGCGGCCGCCGCGCCGCCGCGGGCCGCGTTCACGGCGGCCCCCACTCCACCTCCGCCCGGAGCTGCGTCCCGCACGCGGGCCGGCCACTTGGGATCGTGATAGTCGAGCACGACGCGCGCGCCGTAGCCGCGGACCCGCGCCGCACTCGAGGGGCCCGCCGTCGCGACGACGGTCGCTCCTCGCGCGACCGCGAGCTGCACGGCGAGTCCGCCGGTGACGCCGCCGGCGCCGTGCACCAGCACCCACTCCCCGGCCGGGACGGGTGCGGCCGCTGTGAGCGCCTGGTCCGCGGTGAGCGCAGGCACCGGGAGGGCGGCCGCTGCCTCCCACGGGACGACGGCCGGCTTCCGCGCGACCAGCGCGGCCGGAGCGAGAAGCCACTGCGCCCACGCGCCCTGGTGGCGGAGCGGCACGGGGTGGGTGAGCACCTCGTCGCCCGGTGCGAGGCTCGTCACGTCCTCGCCGACCGCGGCGACGACACCCGCCGCCTCGACGCCGAGCGCCAGCGGTGGTCGGCGGCCAACGTCCCAGTCGCCGACCCGGACGATCTCGTCCCAGTTGCCGACCCCTGCCGCGTGCACCAAGATCACGACCTCGTCCGGCGCAGGAGACGCCGGCGCCGCGACCTGGAGCATGCGCACCTCGCCGCCGAATGCGTCGATGCCGGCGGCTTGCATCCCTCGCATCGCCACCACCTGCGGGGATCTTAGCCTCGATCCAGGGTTGCGGTCATCGAATGATGCTGGTCCCGATTATGAGAAAGGCCCTCTGACCTGGGAGAATGGCGCCTACCACAGCCGCCGTGTTCCCCATCAGGAGGGCACTTTCTCGGTGGGATCCTCCCACACCCTTGACCAGCTCGACATCCGCTTTGACGACACCCACGCCGTCGCCAACGCCGGTCTGCTACTGCCGGCTACCCTGGCCGAGCGGCTGGGCATCGAGCAGACCGCCGATGCGCTGATCGACCTGGGCGAGCGGGCTGGCGCGCACCGGCCAGGCCGCAAGCTGCTGACCCTGGTCCACACCATGATCGCGGGTGGGGACTGCGTCGACGACGCCGACCTGCTGCGCTGTGGCGCCACCAGCCAGGTCCTGGGCCATCGGGTCATGGCGCCCTCCACGCTGGGCACCTTCCTGCGCTCGTTCACCTTCGGCCACACCCGCCAGCTCGACCGGGTCTGCGAGACCGCCCTTTCAAGGGCGTGGGCGGCTGGGGCGGGCCCCGGTGATGGGCCGATGACCATGGACCTGGACTCCACCGTGTGCGAGGTGCACGGCCACCACAAGCAGGGCGCCGCCTACGGCTACACCCACACCCTCGGCTACCACCCGCTGCTGGCCAGCCGCGCCGACACCGGCGAGGTACTGCACGCCCGCCAGCGCACCGGGCGGGCCAACACCGCCCGCGGCACCGCAAGGTTCGTCGACGAGCTCGCCGCCCGGGTCCGCCGCGCGGGGGCGACCGGAGAGCTGACCATGCGCATGGACTCGGGGTTCTGGTCGGCCAAGACGATCAAGACCTGCCGCCGCCACCAGATCCACTACCCCATCACCGTCCGCCAGACCAAACCGATCCGAGCGGCGATCGCCACCATCGACGAGCAGGCATGGGTCGAGATCGTCTATCCCGAGGGCGGCGTCGCCCAGGTCGCCGAGACCCGCTACAAGGGCGACCGGCTGGTCGTGCGCCGCACCCGCCTGGTCGGTGAACAGGCGGAGCTGTTCCCCGACTGGCGCTACCACGCCTTCGTCACCGACCGGGTCGGCACCACCGTGTGGCTGGACGCCGATCACCGCCGCCACGCCGTCGTGGAGCTGTGCATCCGCGACCTCAAAGCCGGAGTGGGCCTGCGGCATCATCCCTCGGGCAAGTTCAGCGCCAACGCCGCCTGGCTGCTGGCGGCCACCCTGGCGCACAACCTGCTGCGCTGGATCGCCGCCATCGGGCTGGGCGCGCGCCAGGAGCTGGTGGTAGCCAAGACGCTGCGCCGCACCCTGCTGGCCCTGCCCGGCCGCATCACCCGCTCCGCCCGACGATGGACGCTGCACCTGCCCGCCGGCTGGCCCTGGGCGGCGTGGTTTGAGCTGGCGCTGGCCCGGCTGCGCTGCATCGCCTACGCCACCTGACCCACCACTCCGGACCGCGCACCACCCAGGCCCAACCCGGGCCAGCGCCAGCCTGCCCGGGCACGCCCAGCCAGCAGCTCGCACCCTCCCGATCGCCGCAAACCGGCTGCCACGCCATCTCGATCATGCCTCGAGCACACCCACAACCCTCTTCAAACCAGCTCCAACCGGCCAGGAATTCGGGCGTCGGTGGATCCAGGCTTAGATCCAGGCCGGCCTCGGCTTGGCGACGACGCGCGCAGGCCCGAGCTCACGGGCTATGCCCTCAAGGATGCGGCGGACGAACACGCACTTGGCAGAGGCTGGACGTCCGGACTGTCACAGGGTCTACGGCCAGGCGGATCTCCGCTGGCGCCGATCACGCCCTCGATAACTCCGGTGGCGGCGCGCCCCGCGATGCTGGTCGCCAACGGCGATGGCCCGCGACAAAGGCAATTATCGAGGGCCTGTCACAGATGGCTCGACCGCTCTGTATACCCGGCTGACAGACCTGCACGACCTTCGTTCGGCCGCGCTCGATCTCGCGGGCCGGTTGGCCGGCTCTCCCGCTGTGGTCCATGTCGCGGCCACACGCCAGCGGCTACAGTCCCCCCAACGCTGCCAAGCGAGGGGCCCGGGATGGCGCGTAATCCTCGACCGGAGACGCTGGTCATCGTCCCGCGTACCCGACTGGAGATCCTCGGCCGCGTCCTGCGTCGCGCCCTGCGTACCGACCGCTGGGCTGGCCGTTCTCCTAGCTCTGCTCGGCGCCCTGCTTGGCGCCCTGCGCCTCGGCTGGCACCGACCGGCGCACGCCGCCAGCCTGGCCGGGCAGGCGCTCGCTCACACTGCCCGGCTCGCGCTCGGCGCCGGCTGGCCACTGCTGGTCGCCGCCGCCGGCCTGGCCCTTGGCGTGTTCCTCAGCGACCGCCGCGGCCGGGCCGCACTGGGTCGGCTCTGGGCCGCGCCGGCGATCACGGTGGCCCGCTGGCTGCTTACCGCCGCCGGCCTGGTCGCCGTGCTGGTGGTGGTCATCGCCGTGCTCCCGCCGCGCTTTACCGCCGCCCGCCACTTCGACAAGGCCGCTGACGAGCTCAAAGCCCAAAACGACGTCCGCACCACGCTGCTGCAGGCCCTGGCCGGCGGGGTGCTCCTGCTCGGCGCCTACTTCACCTACCGGCAGCTTCGCGTCACCCGCGAAGGCCAGATCACCGACCGCTACACCAAGGCCGTCGACCAGCTCGGCCGCGAGCACCTCGACGTCCGCCTGGGCGGCATCTACGCGCTGGAGCGCATCGCCCGCGACTCCCCCGATGATCGGGCCACCATCGAGGAGGTCCTAACCGCCTACGTGCGCGGCCATGCGTCCTGGCCACCCCTGCCATCCACCCCTGCGGAACCAACCGATCCCCAGCCAACCGCCGCTGCCGCGCCACAACCGCTGGCAACAGCGTCGCCAGCAGCAGGCATGGACACGGCCGGTCGATCGAATGAGAAGGCGGCGGAGCCACAACGCCCCCGGCCGACGCGCAGGCGGTGGTGACCGTGCTTGGCCGCCGCCAATTTCCCCCCGGCGGCCTCCGGCCGCTCAACCTCACTCGGGTCGACCTCCAGGGCGCGGAACTCGACGGCGCCAACCTCCAGGGCGCGGAGCTCTTCGACGCCAACCTCGGGGGCGCGGTGCTCAGCGGCGCCAACCTCCAGGAGGCGCAGGTCCAGCGCGCCAACCTCCAGGGCGCGGAACTCGACGGCGCCAACCTCCAGGGCGCGTGGGCGGACGAGGCCACCCGCTGGCCGGCCGACTGGACACCCGAAACGGCGAAGGACCGTGGCATCCGATACGTCCCACGGTCACGCTCGGACTAACCCCGTCAAGTCCGCCCAAGCGCGGCCGGTGACCCGTGATTTTGCGGGTATCGAAAGTGGGTTAGTCCCGCCCATCCAGCGGACCTCGCGGCGACCCCGGTCGCTGGACGACACCACCGCGACCGGCGACCATACGTCCGAGCCGGCCACCCCGCGATGCCACGGTGCCGTGCCGGCGACCAGGCAACAGCGGCAGGAGGCAGGACACGCGATGGGCGAGCTGGCCACGATCGACCGCACTCCCCCACCGGCGGGGCCGGTGGCACAGCCGCCAGCCGCGTCCCTGCTCGCCGATCACGACGCCCCCCAGAGCTGGGCAGCTCCTCAACGACCCCAGTCCTCACCGGCGGGCTCCCGATTTGTGGATGCGACGCTGGCTCACTCACCGGGCGGTCGCTGGACCACACAGAACTCATTGCCGTCCGGATCGCGCATCGTGGTCCACGTCGTCGTCCCCGACTGCGTCACGTCGATCGTCCACAGCGTGGTCGCGCCCAGACCGATCAGGCGATCGACCTCTGCTGCCATGTCGGCCGTGGTGAGGTCCAGGTGCACACGGCCAGGACCGCTCGGCGGCGTGGCGCCGTGCTGGAAGTTCAAGCGCGG
>JBKPDO010000261.1:0-7216 GCA_046727955.1 bacterium
CCTCCCGCGCTTCCAGCTCCGCCATCAACGAGCCCAACGTCGCTCCCTTCCGTCACCGCACCCTACGTGACGGTCATCCTCTCACGCAGCCAGACCACAACACCCCAGCTCAACAAGTCCCTGTGAACGAGCTACACCCAAACAGCTTGGCGCGCTTGATCCGCTTGATGACCTCACGTTCCAGCCGCGAGCATGCCAGCGGCGGCTGCCAGACCCCTGGACGCATCAATCCCACCACCCACAGACCGGCGGGACGCCCTCCGCCCCGCGCTGAAGGCGGCAACCTACCCGATCTGGATACCCGTCCGGCTCTCTAGTCGATCAGCTCGTCGCCGACCCAGCCATCCCCGAAGGGCAGTTCCTGTGGTACCGCCGGCAAGAGCTCCTCGACGAACTCCTCGAGCAGCGCGCCCGCGCCGCAGGCCCCAGTACCTTCCACGAACTCGCGGACGTCGCGCTCGACGCGCTCACCGAAGGCGCGCAATCGCATCAGTAACGATCCATTGAGATCAGTGCTGCGGGCTGGTCAGCCCATGGCGCAGCACCGCCGACATCCGGACCCGACACGGTCTACCGGCCGGATGGTGGCCATTTGCACACCCGTTGTTCAGACCAACCGACGATTGTTCAGTCAGTGTTCAACAAACGCCGACATTGTTTAGCAGAAGCCGGACCCTACAGCAATGTAGGGTCCGGCCGAGGTTGTCCACTTCACCTGCGGCGATCCGCCGTGTCCGCGCTTGTTGGCCACTCGCCGTCCGGGATAGGTGTCCAATCCCTCAAGGCCTCACCGATCCGTACGCAACCCTGCTTCGCGCGGTCGTCGCTGATGCGCTCGATCGCGAACAGCTCGAGCGGGCGCGGTCCACAGGCCAGGAGATGCCCCGCCTTTGGCTCGAAGACATGGTTGCCTGCAGATCGCCGGGCGCCAGCGTCGGCGATCGCTCCGAAGTCCCCCCAATGGGCAGCGCTAACCCGGCGCTAACCCCAATGCCAGGGACTTAGGGGCCTTGGGCGGGGCTGGTCGTAGGGGCGGCGCGTGGTCGTCGCTTGGTCGGGGCCGGACGGGATGCCGCTACGAGGACGACCGCGTCGGCGGCAGGGAGGGTTGGTTGCGGCCAGGCCCGATGGCGGGCGCGTTTGACGCCGAAGTTCGACATCTTGCGCTTGACCACCCGGGCAAAGGCCCGCAGCCGACGCCGGGGCAGCAGCCGCGCAAGGATCTCGGCGATCGCGTCGGCGACCGCGCTGGCCAGGTGCTCAGGGGGAAAGGGCCGCCCGGCCGCTGGCGGTCTGGCGGCGAACCACCCGCAGCGACCGGACAAACGACAGCCGGTCGGGGTCGACCTGGGCCTGAAGGGCGGCCTGGTGCATCAGCACCCGGATCGCATGGTGGACCAGCAGCATCCCCCACACCTCCTGGGCGACCAGCTCCGGGCTCTTGGAGCGCAGCACCTGCTTGGGGCCGCGCTGGTGGACCTTGAGCTCATCCAGCGCGGTCTCGATCTCCCACCGCTGGTGGTACAGCGCCGCCAGCTCCGCTGCGGGCGCCTGGGCCGGGTCCAGGATGGTGGTCAGCAGCCGGTAGGGCGCCCCGCCGGGCTGGCCAGGACGGCCCGGATCCTTGCCCAGGGTGTACTCCACCACCCGCACCACGATCGGGTCGCGCTTGGCGCGCTGGTCCCGCGCGGCGTAGATGCGGCTCAGGTAGGACCCGTCGCCGAGCTGGCGGTCAACCGGCAACACCGCGTTGGTCTTGGTCCGCCACATCAGCTCCGCGCCGGTCGCCGCGGCCGCCCGCCACAGGTCAAACCCGATAAAGCCACGGTCGGCCAGCAGCAGCACACCCACCCCCAGCCGCCCAAACAGCCCCGCCGCCAGGGTGGTCTCGCCCGTGGCCAGCGGCCCCAGCACGGCGGCGATGATCGCATGGGTGCCGCACTCGGCCAGCGCGACCACGCGGACCTGCGGGAACGCGGTCCGCTCGCCCCGACGGGTCGTGGGCCGCCCAAACGCCTGCTCGTTGGCGGGCGTGTCGGGCACATCCAAAGTGGTCGCGTCGATCGCCAGCACCCGCAAGCCCCGATACCACGCCCCAAGGGTGCCCTCGACCGCCAGCGGCCCAGCGACCTCGGCGAACAACGCCTGCAGCGGCCCAGGGCCAAGCCGCTGCCTGGCACGGGTGATCGCCTTGGTGGTCGGCACCTGCCAGGCACCCCGCCAGCGCCTGGCCCACGCCAGCCCCTCGGTCAGCAGCCGGGCGACCTCCTCGTAGGCCTGCCCGCTGAACAACGCCAACGCCAACACCAGGTAGACCACCACCCGGGCGGGCAACAGCCGATGCCGCCGCTCCCGCCGGCCCGCCTCATTGACCACCCGGTCCACCAGCTCTGGTGGGAACGTCGCGGTCAGCACCCCGATCGCGATCCGATCCGACAGCCGCTCCTGGACTGGCGGCTTGACCTGGCCTGCTCGTGGCATCCGCTCACCTCCGGACGCGCACAATACCAAGCCTATCGACCTAAGTCCCTGGCATTGGCGCTAACCCGAACTCGTGATTCTGTCGTAATCGCTACCCCGCAGCCCGACAGGTGGCACGCCTGTATCCCTGGGCGGATTACACGGGGGTTAGCCGGGCTGAACAGTGTCCGGCTCGGGCGTTGGCGGATCCCAGGGGTTGGCGGTGTGGCCGCCCGGCTCGATCCCAAACCGCTCTAGCCGTGTAGCCTCCTCACCGCGCCCGGCCCCCTTCAGCGATCGGGCCAGCCGCCCCACCGCGTCGGGGTCACCGGCCTCGGTGGCACACCGCCACCAGGCCTCGGCCTCCGTCTCCCGCCCGCCCTCCTCCAGCCGCTCGGCCAGCTGGCGCATCACGCCGGGATCGCCGGCCTCGGCGGCTCGCCGCCAGGCCTGGGCATCCTGACCGCGCCCGGCCGGCTCCAGCCACTCCAGCCGCTCGGCCAGCGCCTGCTTCGCGTCGGGGTCACCCCTCTGGGCAAGACGCCGCCACCAGCGCTCGGCCTCCGCGTGCTGCTTGGCCTCCTGCAGCCACTCAGCCAGCTCCCGCATCGCGCCGTGGTCGCCGGCCTCGGCGGCACGCTGCCACCAGGCCTCGGCCTCCGCGCCCCGCCCGGCCGCCTCCAGCCGCCAGGCCAGCCGCGCCATCGCGGCGGGGTCACCGGCCTCAGCGGCTGGAGCGAGAAGGTGAGCAGCGTACCGGTACAAGCCCCGTTGTTCCGCGTCCAAGGCCAAGCTGAGGCGGTCGTCGTTGCTGGCAGTGTGGGCGACGACGGCATCCCAGAAGGACGCCGGCGGTGGGACCCACCGTCGGCGGGCCTGGGCGTGCTGCAAGAGGTAGTCGGCGACGGTGTAGCCAATCGTCGTGCCGATGCCTAGGCCCGGCGCGGGAATGAGCGGGGATGTGGCGCCATGTAGCTCCTCGGTGGCGTAAGTGATCGCGCGGTCGAGCCACCCGTTGGGCGGCTGCGCGCGATCGCGGCTGCTCAAGTAGCCGGCAGCTGCCGCCTTGAGCAGTGCGAGCTGTAGAGGCGCCAGGTGACCAAGCCGGCGCGCGTCGATCGCTGCGGTCAACAGCGCTTTGGCGTAGAGGTTGGTGGCGTGCTCCCAGCGCTCCACCAGCAGGGGGCGCCGGCAAGCACCTGGGTGGGGCCGAAGTCGGGGTCGCCGAGGGCGGTCCCAAGGCGCGGATCCTGCTCGGCGAGCTGGCGGGCACGGTGGCGTTCTTGATCGGTGAAGTCGCCTAGGTGGATGACCGCCTGGGTGGTAGTGGTGAGGATGTGGCGGGCGTCCCGGTTCGGGTCGGCCTCAGCCGCTCGTCCGGGCCCGGGGGGCATGGCCGGTCTGCTGGTGAGCTGCTCATACCAAGCTGGCCACATGGTGGCCAGCAGTAGCATCGGCCGCTCGGGGTCCAGCAGCGCGCGCACGGTGGCCAAGGTGAGCCCGCTGGTCAGGTAGTGCTGGATCTCGTCCAACCACACCACCCAGCCAGCCTGGGGTAGCTGCTGGCCTGCCACCGCGCTGGTCAGCTCGGCGGTGTCGGCGGGGTGGTACAACCGCCAGTCGGGCAGTTCGGTGTGGACCGTCTCGTAGGCCAGCCTGGTCTTGCCGGTGGAGGAGCCGCCAACCAGCACCACCAGCCCACCCTGTGCGGCGGCCGTGTCAAGGATCGCGGAATTTCCTCACTGTCGATCGTCGAAATTCCCCACCCTGTCAGCACCGGATAGCCGGGTGACTACCGGGTGGTCGTGGGCGGCACCTCCTCGCTGAGTAGATCGGCGACCGCGACGGGCTCGTCGCAGGATGGGCAGGCGCCGCCGAGGCCGACCCGGTGGCAGAACACCCCGCAGTCTTGGCAGCGCTGCTCGCCGAGGTAGCGGGCCTGGCAGGACGGGCACGCGTAGACCGTGACCGGCCGCCGAGGACGTGGCGGCGGCACGACGATGGCTGCGGTCGGCGGCTGGTGGCGTCGACGCCAGGCCGCCTTGCGGCAGGCGTCGGAGCAGAACCGGCGCCTGCCAGCGGGGGTGAACCGGCGCTGGCAGACCGGGCAGACCGGGCAGACCGCCACGGCGGCGCCCGCGCGGTCGGTACCATCGGGGCCCATCGTCCCGCGATCGTCCCGTGGCGGGCCGTGCGGCTGGCCGGGCTCACACGCCACGGCGGTCGGCCCCCTTGGTCGCGGCGCGGAGACCCTCGGTGCGGGCCTGGTGGGCGCGCATCCGGTAGGAGGGGCCGTCGATGTTGAGCACCACCGAGCGGTGCAGCAGCCGGTCCAGCATGGCCGCGGCGACCATGGGATCGTCGAAGATCCGCCCCAGGACGCCACCCCGAGGTTGGTCGTCAGGCAGATCGAGCCCTTACCGTAGCGTTGGGTGACGACCTGGAACAGCGCCGCGGCGCCCTCGGCGGGCATCGGTAGGTACCCCAGCTCGTCGATGATCAGCAGCCGGGGGCCGGCGTAAAAGCGCATGCAGGTCGCCCAGCGGCCCTCGATCGCGGCCTTGTGGCAGCGGGCGACCAGGTCCGCGGCGGTGGTGCAGTAGGTCCGCACGCCGGCGTCGACGGCGGCGTGGCCGAGCGCGACCGCCAGCATCGTCTTGCCGACCCCGGGCGGGCCGATCAGCAGCACGTTGCCGTGCTCGGCGACAAACCGCAGCGACCCCAGCTCGGCGACCAGCTTGCGGTCCACGCTGGGCTGGGCGTCGAAGTCGAAGTCGCCCAGCCGCCACGGGGCGGGCAGGCAGGCAAACCGGGCCAATGACGCCTGCCGTCGGGCCTCGGCGGCGGCGACCTCGACCGCCAGGAGCCGCTCGAGGAAGACGGTGTGGCCGGTGGGCTCGGCGGTGGCGCGCTCCAGCTCGGCGGGCAGCGCCTCGGCGGCCGCCGTCAGGCGCAGCACGGCCAGGTGGCCGCGGAGCCGCTGGTAGTCGAGGTCTCGGTGGCCTTGCCGGCGGCGCTCACCGGGCGCCTGTCCCCAGCTCGGCGCCGGCGCCCTCGACGAGCTCGGCGTAGCGGCCCAGATCGACGGTGACCTCACGGCCCTGGGGGCCGAGCAGCCGGGCCGCCGCGGCCAGTGCGGCCGGGCCGGGCGGATGGTTGCCCTTGCGGTCACACGGCCGGGCGGTGGTCAACGACGACAGCACCGTCGCCTCCAGCGCCGCCCGATGCTCGGGCGTGCGCACGACCGCGCCCGCGCCGGCCACGGCCAGGCGATGGCTGGCCAGCACCGTCCCCGACGGCGCGTGGACCTCGACGGTGGCCGTGCCGAGCCGGTGGCGCAGCGTCAGCTGGGTGCCGGTGAGCCCCGGCGGGACCGAGTACCGGTTGCCCCGAAACCCCACGGTGGCGTCAGCGCCGACCAGCCGTGCGACCTCCACCGTGGCCGGGTACGCACGGCCGGCAGGACCAGCAGGGGCTCGGCGTCGGCCAGCTCACCCACGGTCGGGCGGCGCCTGGCCGCGTGACCGTCGCCCGCGTCCTCGCCGAGCCAGCCCGCCGGCCGGGGCCGGGCGTCGCCGACCGTGACACAAAACCGGTCCAGCGAGCCCTGGGCCTCCGCCATCGTGGGCGCGGTCATCGTCTGCCACCAGCGCCCGCACACAAACCGCACCGCGCTTTCCACCGACCCCTTGCGGTTGCCCCGCCGCGGCGGGCACGGCTGGACCACGACACCATAGTGGCGGGCGACCGGGACGAAGCTGGGCTGCACGTCACCGGTGCCGGGCACGATCACGGTCGCCAGCCGGTCGGTCCGCCAGACCCTCGCGGTGCCACCCAGGCGACGCAGCACCCCGTCCATCGCCTCGACCAGGTGCGGCTGGTCCAAGGACTCGGCGAGCACCCCCCGGACCCGTCCCGAGTGCGGCAGCGTCCCAAGCAGCACGTACGCGGTCCCACCCCACGGCGCCCGGCGGCGCTCGAACCAGTCCCACTGCACCTCAGCGCCGGGCGGATGGGCGATCTGGATCGTGGCCCGACCGGTGACGCCACGGCACCCCTCGCAGTGCGGACGCAGGTCGTGGGTTCGTACCTGCCGGGCGAAGCTCACATAGCTCAGCCCGTAGCCGAGCCGGGTGACCTCGTCATACAGCGCGCTCGCCCAGATGTGCGGGTCGTCGGCGAACCGGGCGGCCAGATACGCCACGAACGGTCCCAGCGGGTCAGGCGCCACGCGGCGCTGCCCGGGGGTGCGCTCGCCCCGCACGTAGGCGCGGATGGTCTTGCGGTCACGCTCCAGATGGCGGGCGATGGCCGAAATCGACCAGCCCCGCGCGTGCAGTGCGTGCACTTCCACATCGTCTCCCCATGTGAGCATGGACCGGGACTCCTCCGGGCTGCGGCTTGGACACCGTCAGCATCGGGGGAGTCCCACTCCGCTTGCTGGACTCCAACAGCCCACCCGAGTGCTCAGGGTGGGGAGATTCAGGGATCGAGTCTGGGAAGTTTCCCGTGATCCTCAGCAGATTCTCCCATCGGCTGACCCGTCTGTCTGATCACCTCTCCGGCCCCATGCCCAACGTCCATCTTCGGGGCCACCTCCCGTGCACAGAGGCCAACTAATCCGAAAATCCACGGTGAGTGGGCAGGCGGCAGCACCCGGCGGAGCCGGGTCCAAGCAGAGCCGATGGGTGGCGGTCAGGCGGCGGGCTGCAGGGTGACCGTGTAGCCCAGCGCCTCCAGTTGGCGGACGTGGTTG
>JBKPDO010000262.1:0-14640 GCA_046727955.1 bacterium
CCCGAGCCGGCGGCGCCCGAGCCGGCGGCGCCCGAGCCGGCGGCGCCCGAGCCGGGGGCTTGGGCTGGGGCTGGGGCGAGCCGGGCCGGTGGGGCAAGCCCGACCTTGCCAAGCAGGTCGCTGCGGACCAGCGCGTCCACGTCGGCCCCCACCTGGTACGAGCGCGTCTCCCCGTCGCTCGCCTGTTCGAGCGGAACGACCTCACCGCGCTCGGCCAGCCGCACCCAGTTGAAGGCGTCGAAGCCGTACTCGAACAGCGCCCGCACGTCCGCGAACGCGTCAGGCGAGCCGAGCGCGACCGCGACCAGCCGGCGGCCTCCGCGGCTCGCGGACGCGACCAGGCAGCGCCCGGCGTCGCTGGTGAAACCGGTCTTGCCGCCGACGACCCATGCGTAGGAGCCGAGAAGCTCGTTGGTGTTGCTGAACCGGCGCAGCCGCGCCGGGCCGCCGGGAAGGCTGGCCTCGCGCGTGGCCACCAGAGCGCGGAAATCCGCCCGGCGCATCGCCACCTCCCACAGGTGCGCCAGGTCCCTGGCGCTGGTCCGGTGCCCGAGCCGGTCGAGCCCGTAGGGGGTCACGTAATGAGTGGAGGTCAGCTGCAGCTCGGCGGCCTTGCGGTTCATGCGCCGCACGAAGGCGGCCTCGGACCCGTCCACCGCGTCGGCCAGCGCCACGGCCGCGTCGTTGGCGCTCTTCACCAGCAGGCCAAGCAGGAGCTGTCGCACCGTGAAGCGCTCGCCCTGCCGGAGCCGGAGCGATTCCTCGCCGACCCTGGGCGGCGCTGAGCCGATAACCACTGTCTGGTTCTGGTCGAGTTGCTCGAGCGCGAGCAGCGCCGTCATGACTTTGGTGGTGGAGGCCATCGCCCTCGCTTCGCGGGAGCTCCGCTCGTACAGCACCTGCCCGGTGGCCTCGTCGGCGAGCAGGGCGGCATGCGCTCGGACGACAGGCGGAGCGATTGGCGGCGGCGCAATCGCGCGCGCCACCCCAGCAACCGCGGACTCGGGCCCAGGTCCAGGTCCCGCGGCGCCGCCGGCGCGCGCTGACGTCGCGCTGGAAGTCTCAACCGCTGCTAACCCGGCGGCGCGGGCGCGATCCAGATGCAGCTTCGACGCACTGCTAGCAACCACCGTCCCCACCAGGACGACGGCGACAAGCCAGAGCACTGAAAGGCGATAACGATTTATCGACATATCACTAAGTGGCTACATCAACACGTCAATACATTGATCTGGAGGCTCGAGTGGGCTGGGAGTCGATCCGCTCATCGTGGGGCCTCGCGGCCGTCGACGACGCCGCTCACCGCCAAGCGCAGGGCGAGGTTGCGCATCCGGCCCCCCAGGTCGGCCAGGGTCTGGAGGGTCTCGCGTGCCCTGGCCCGGGCCTCGGGGTTGCGCTGGCGCACCAGCGGCGCCACGACCTGCTCGAACAGGGCGGCTTCGCGCTCGGCGAAGATCTTGTACATGCGCAGGTGCCGCGCTTCGAGCCCGTAGTCCGAAAGATCCCGCGCCAGGCGCAGCAGCACCAGGTCGTCGCCGTTGTACCAGCTCCCGCGCTCGCCCGTGCCGCGCGGGCTCACCAGCCCGAACGACTCCAGCTCCCCGAGCTGGTCGATAGTGGCCCCCGCCGCTCGGCACAGCTCGTCCCGGGTGAACTGGGCGTCCGCCAGCGGCGTGCCGATCGGAGCGCTCGCCGCGGACGGGTCGGGCGAGGAGACGGCCAGCTCCCGCGGCTGCTGCGGTCCGCTCCCCATCCGCGGCGCCGGGGCGGCGTCGGAGGCCACGTCATCAGCGGAGAGCGGCCCGCCCTTCGCGTACAGGCCACCGACCGCCTCCAAGTCGGCAAGCCGCTGGCGGATGACCCGCAGGGGAAGGTACTGGTCCCGCTGGGCGCGCAGAACGAAGCGCAGCCGCGCCACGTCGTCCTCGGAG
The DNA here is from genome assembly GCA_046727955.1 of bacterium. GTDB lineage: Bacteria > Actinomycetota > CALGFH01 > CALGFH01 > CALGFH01 > DASVXQ01. The sequence continues at coordinate 1,932 of JBKPDO010000262.1, forward strand.
AATTTCCGGTACCCGGAGGCGGAGCGGTCGGGCCGCACCAGGCCAGCCCCCTCGAGGAAGCGGATCTTCGATACGGTGATGTCTGAGAACTCTGGCTTGAGGATGGCGAGGACCTCGCCGATGCTCATGGTCCCAGCCGAGCCGGACGACTCGGCACCGCCCTTGGGCTTGTGCCCACGGGCTCCCCCCTCCCCGCCCCGCGGCTGCTCGCGACCCGCGGACGGCGGTGGTGCCCCGCGCTCGCCCGGATCCCGCATCACACTACCCGGTCCCCCCTGTTCGCGCCCCGGCCACCGGGCCGGGACCAGGGCGCCCGCCGGCGAAGAAGACCAGTTTGAACTTGCCGATCTGCAGCTCGTCCCCACCGACCAGCTCGCCCTCCTCGACCCGCTCGCGGTTCAGGTAGGTGCCGTTCAGCGAGCCGACGTCATGCACGGTGAAGCTGCCGTTCGGCCCGCGGCGGATCTCGGCGTGCCGGCGGGACACGGTGATGTCGTCCAGGAAGATGTCGCTCTCGGGATGACGGCCCGCGGTCGTGACGTCCTTGTCGAGCAGGAAGCGGCTGCCGGCGTTGGGGCCGCGCCGGACCACCAACATGGCGGTGCCGTCGCGCAGGTCCTCGACCGGGGCGGCGACCTCTTCCTCGACCTCAGCTTCCAGATCCTGCGCGGCCAGGCTGATCGTCGTGGTCGAGTCGTCCTGGGACGCCACCAGCGCGGCCCCACAGTTCGCGCAGAAGTGGGCCCCCTCCGGGTTCTTGTGACCGCACTGGGTGCAGAACATAGTGCCCTCCGGGCTTGGGCTCCAATGACCTGCCGCCTCGGGTCCTGCCCTGCGCGGCGCTGTTTGGAGGCTGACTGTAGAGGACCGGCTGACTGTAGAGGACCGGCGGAAACACGGTCAACGTACACGCTGCGCTCGAGATGCAGGCGGGGGGTCGTGGCACCTTCGACTCAAGGTTGACGCCATCAGCTCTCACTCACCAAGTTACTGTAGGCCTCCGCGTTCATCAGCCCGTCGAGCTCGGCCGGGTCGGTGATCTGTACGATGACCAGCCAGCCCCGCCCATAGGGGTCCGAATTGATAATCTCCGGGCTCTTGTCCAGGTCGTTGTTGCGCTCGACGATCGTCCCGGACACCGGGCTGTAGATATCCGACACCGACTTGGTCGATTCCACCTCTCCGAACCGCTCGCCGGCGCCGACCGCCGTGCCGAGCGCCGGGAGGTCGATGTAAACGATGTCGCCGAGCGCATCCTGGGCGTAGTCGGTGATGCCGACGGTCGCGCGGTCGCCCTCCGTCCGTGCCCATTCGTGCTCGCGCGTGTACTTGAGGTCCTCCGGGTACAACATCAGCTCGCTCCTCCGGTCACCGCCCTGTGCCGTCTTCGACAGGCGCTAGACAAGCACAGCTCTGGCAAGCATGCCAGGCCAGAGCGAGGTTCTGTGGACAGCGGCGCGGCAGAGGCGCGGGCGCTGCGCGGGCGCTACGCGGGCGCGGGGATCGTGGTGGTCGAGACTCCCGGCGGCGGGCCCGGCTGGGGGCCGGGGGAAGCGGTGCCACGCCGCACGATCCGCGTCCAGGGCAAGTAATTTGAGACGAACTGGTCCCGGCGCACGACATTGCCGTCCTTTGTCACGGTCCGGAACACGGTGACGTCGAACCCTGGGGAGCCGGGCTCCTCGACCACCTCGGTGCCCTTGGGCAGCTTCGGGTCGTCCACGAACTTGGTCGGCGGGCTGCGGGGATTGCGGGTCCCGGAGGTGCTCAGCGATACCTCGAGGTGTCTGGAGGTCGAGTACAGCGCGAAGGTCAGGCTCGAGGCGGTCCACTGCGAGGTGATGTAGATACCGTAGGGCGAGTCGTTGCGGAACTTGAGGTCGGTGTAGGGCCAGTTCAGCGTGGCGTCCCGGCCCATCGGGTAGTGGCTGATGTGGAGGCTGTGGTTGCGGCGCTCCAGCACAGGCAGACCGGCCAGCAGCACGGTGTTGAACATCGTCGTCCCCGCCTGGCACACGCCGCCGCCGAGGCCGTCGACCAGCTCCCCGTTCACGATCACGTGGGCGGTGCGGTAGCCCTTGGCGGCGGTGCGCTGCCCGGTCGCCGCGTTCATCGAGAAGACCTGCCCCGGCATGACCAGGCTGCCGTTCACCGAGGCCGCGATCAGCCCGATGTTGTGGACGCGGGGCGCGTCCGCGGCGCTGAAGGTGGTCGTGAAGGTGGACACCCGCTCCTTGACGCCGAGCGCCTTCGCCTTTGCGGTGGTGAGCTCGGGGTCCGAGCTCACGTCCGGCAGGCTGACCCGCCGGTCCGTGCCCTCGCGGCTCGCCACCGCCAGGATCGCGGCGGCGGCGCGGGCTGGGTGCACGGCTCGCCCGGCCACCGCCGGCACGACCTCGGCGCGCGTGCCCTCGACTTTGAAGCCAGCGTCGCGCGCGGTCACGTAGGCGAAGGCGGCCCGGCTGCGCAGCAGCTCGTCGAGCCCGCCCGGGTCCAGGCGCACGGTGAGCCTGCCGCCGGCGGCCTTGGAGCGGAGCAGCGGAGCGAGGTCGCTCGGCGCCAGCTCGGCCGACCGTCCCTGGGCGGTCACCACGATCGGCTCGGCGAGCAGGGCGCGGGCCTTGTTCAAGGCGGTGTCGGCGGCGGCCGGGGTGACGGCCGGCTGGCGGGCGGTGACCGGCAGACTGACTGGGCCTCCGCCGGGGCCAGCCGCCGCGAGCAGCGCCAACCTCGCCGCCGCCGGTTCCACGCCCAGCCCCGGGCGGCCCGGCACCAGCTCGACGACCGGCGTGGCGCCGGCCTCCACGCGCAGTGCGGGCTCGCGGCGCCCGCGGCCGATCTGGTCGTCCAGCCTCGCGAGCAGGCGGTCCAGGCGCACGTCGTCGACGCGGGCACGCCACGGGATGTCGACCCCGCCGGACCAGGTGAGCAGCCGCTGCCCGTCCAGCGGCCCGTTGCGGCCGACCGCCAGGGCGGCGGCGGCCGTCGCCGGCACGTCCAGCTCGATGCCAGCCTCCGACTCGGTCACGCGCACACTCGCCGTGGCGGCCCGGATCTCCAGCGGCTGCGCCTCGACGAGGGTCGCCGCTATCTCTAGCCGCGCCTCGGCATCTGCAGGGCTCAGGCCGGAGAGGTCCGTTCCGGCGACCGAGACACCATGGCGCACCCGCCCGGCCGCCACCGCGCCGTCGATCGCGATCAGGCTCGCGGCCAGGGCCACCGTGATGGCCGCGGCCAGCAGCGGGCCGGGCGTCGCGCGCAGGCGTCCCCGCAGGCGCTCACGCAGACCGGCAACTACCGTGACGCGTTGACGTATGACCGCTATGACCGGCTCCCTATTCCTTATATACCAGGACAACCGGGGGGAGCCTACGGGCGCGCGGTGCGCCGCGGCAACTCGGCGGCTCTGGGTACAGGCGCCATTCAGCCCCCCTCAGCCACGCGCTGGATCAGTGCCTGGTACTCGTCGGCGAGCAGCTCGGCGGCGTGCGCGCCGCCCGCCTCGGCCCACACGTGAGTCACCGGCTCGACCGTGTCGGGAATGACCAGTACCCAGTCGGCCGGCTCGCCCTCGACGTCGAGTGGATGGAAGACCTTGATCCCGTCGGTGTCGTCGGCGCGGCGGTCCTTGGCCGCCTCGACCACCTGGCGCATCACCGCACCCTTGCGCTCCCACGGCGTGGGGATCTCGCGCCGGACCAGGTAGGCCTCGGGGAGGGCGGCCACCGCCCGCGCCAGCCCCGTCTCCTGCGTGGCCAGTAGCTCGAGCAGCTTGCCGAAGGCCAACAGCCCGTCGTAGGCGGGATGCAGGCAGGGGAACACGTAGCCGCCGCCCTCGGCGCCGGCGAAGATCACCCCGGGCTGCTGCGCGGCACGGCTCACGGCGCTGGACGCCAGCTTGGTGCCGACCACGCGGCGGCCGTGCTTGACGGCCAGCTCGTTCGCCAGGCGGGTGGTCGAGACCGGCAGCGCGATGTCGCCCGGCTCGGCGGCGCGGGCGACCAGGTCGACGTACAGCAGCAGCGCGCGGTCGAAGGGCAGGACGATGCCGCGCTCGTCGACCAGGGTGAGCCGCTCCCCCACGGGGTCGAAGCGCACGCCCAGGTCCGCGCCGGAGGTGGTCACCAGGCGGGCGAGCCGCTCCAGGTCGCTGCGCTCCTGGTCGGCCTCTGGCGCCGCCCGCGCCTCGTCGAGCTGGCCGTTCACGATCAGCGAGTCCAGCTCCAGCCGCGGCAGCAGATGGGGCAGCACCAGCGTGGAGGTCCCGCCGCCCGCGTCGATCAGCACCTTGAAGCCGCGCTGGCGCACCGCGCGCGCGTCCAGGCAGTCCAGCAGCGCGCTGGTGTAGCGCTCGACCGAGCGCGGCGGGTAGTGCAACTCCCCCATCTCGCGGCCGAAGGCACGGCGGAACTCCTCTCGGTTGTAGGTCCGCTCGACCTTGCGCCTGGCGCCCTCGTCCAGGTCGCCGCCGTCGTCGGCGAAGATCGCCAGCTCGATCGACTGGCTGTCGCGCGGTGAGGTGCGCACGTACATGCCGCCAGAGGAGCCGGCCTGGGTGGACCAGAAGCGCACCGCCGGAGCCGCCGCCAGCTCGAGGTCCTCGCAGGCCACGCCTGTCGAGTTCAGCCCGGCCACCAGCGCCCGCTTGAGCGCCCGCGACACCCGGCTGGCATCGCGGCCCAGGGTCACCCTCGACCCTTTCTTGAGGGTCGAGCCGAACGCCATCGCCACACGGAGCACCAGCTCAGGGGTCATGTCGACGTTGGCGAGCCCGCTGATGCCCTGCTCGTCGAAGAGGGAGCGGGCGCCCCGGCCCTCCCAGATGATCGACTTGGTCACGGTCGCGCCCGGCTCGACCGTCTTGAACGGATAGATCTTCACGTTAGGTTGAAGAATCGCGCCGTGCCCGATGTTGGCGTTGTCGCCCACGACCACGCCGTCCTCGACCCGGCCACCGTGCTTGACGTCGGCGCTGCGGCCGACGACGCAGCCGCGCAGGCTCGCACCCTGCCCGATGTAGGCGTTGTCGTGCACGATGGCACGGTGCAGGACGGCGCCGCGCTTCACCACTACCCCGGAGCCGATCACGCTGTACTCGCGCAGGCTCGCACCACCCTCCACCTTGGCGAAGTCGCCGACGAGCACGGGACCGTCCAGGTTGGCGTCCGGGTCGATCTCGGCGCCCTCGCCCAGCCACAGGCCCGGCCGCACCTCGAACCCGGGGATGTCTACCTTTACGCGACCGTCGAGAATGTCCTGGTGCGCGAGCTGGTAGGCCTCGAGGTTGCCGACGTCCTCCCAGTAGCCGTCCACCACGTAGCCATACAGGGGCGCGCCCCAGCTGAGCAGCTTGGGAAAGATGTCACCGGCGAAGTCCGAGGGTCCGTCGGGGATGCGGTCGAAGACCTCCGGCTCGATCACGTAGATGCCGGTATTGATGGTGTCGGAGAACACCTGCCCCCAGTGCGGCTTCTCGAGGAACCGCTCGATCCGGCCGTCCTCGCGGGTGATCACGATCCCGAACTCGAGCGGGTTCTCCATGCGCTTGAGGGCCACCGTGACCATGGCCCCGCTGCGGCGGTGGAAGGCGACCGCCTCGTCGAGGCTGACGTCGGTCAGCGCATCGCCGGAGAGCACCAGGAAGGTCTCGTCGAGCTGCTCGGCGGCGTTCCTGACGCTCCCGGCGGTCCCGAGCGGCGTGGTCTCGGTGGCGTAGGTGAGATCGACGCCCATGTCGGAGCCGTCGCCGAAGTAGTTGCGCACCTGACTGGCCAGGAACTGCACGGTCACGACGATGTCCTTGAAACCATGGTTACGGACGTGCCGGACGATATGCTCCATGATTGGCCGGTTGCCCAGCGGCAGCATGGGCTTGGGCTGGTTGGACGTCAGCGGCCGCAGGCGGGTGCCCTCTCCCCCGGCCATGATCACTGCTTTCATCAGGTGGTTGTCCTTTGTCTAGGCTGCGGGCGGCAGCGATGAGCCTCCCGAGCCGGCCATCCAGGGTCACGGAAGTCGGCCATCAGCGGGTATCCCTGGCGAGCCGCCGCCACACGCCGGCCGACGGCACTCACATGCCGCCCGCGGCGGTGCTCAAGCCCACTGCAAGCCCGATTGGCTACGACCCGGCGCCCGCTCGCCGGGCGAGTCCATCCACAGCCATTCTGACGTAGACCACGCCGGCGACGTAATAGAGCGCCACCCCGAGCCACAGCAGCACGAGGCCGAGATCGTGCGCGACAGAGGCGGCGACGAGCCCAGTCTCACCCCAGACCAGCAGCGGCAGCGCGCACAGCAGGTCGAAGGTGGCTGCCTTGCCGACCCACACCACCTCGGGAGGCTGCACGCCGCGCCGTCGCAGCAGCGGCCAGCCAGCGAGCAGCAGGAGGTCGCGACCGAGCAGCAGCGCGACCGCCTGCCAGGGCAGCACCGAGCGGACCAGCAGCGCGACCGTTACAGAGGCGATCAGCAGCCGGTCGGCGAACGGGTCCAGGAGCTGCCCGAGCCTGCTCACCTGCCCGAGGCGCCTGGCGAGCCAGCCGTCCACCCAGTCGGTCGCGCCGACCACCGCGGTGAGCACCAGGCCGGCGCCGTAGTGCTCGGTGGCCAGCAGCCACGCGCAGACCGGCATGAGCACCAGGCGCGCGAGCGTGATGGCGTTGGGCACGGTGACGATCGCGTTCGAGGGCGCGGCGGGCCGGTCGTCGGTCCTGGGTTTGGGTTCCCGACCCGCGTTCCCGCCTGCAGCCCCGCCTGTATCCCCGCGCCACGAAGGCCCCTGGCCTAGTGGCACCTCCGACCCCTGGTGGCGGCGGGTGTCAGGGTCGGAGCGCGTATGCGGCTGTGGGGAATCCCCGCTCTGGCTCATGTCAGGGAGCGTAGTCGCTCTGGCTCCCGAAGGCAGGGACGAGTGTCTCTGCGGGTGCCGCATACGATAAGTGGCCGCAGTTGAGATCAACCGCGGCCACTTATCTGATTTGTCGGGACGGCGGGCTTCGATCCCGCGGCCCCCAGTCCCCCAGACTGGTGCGCTACCAAGCTGCGCCACGTCCCGGATGGATCAGCGGGGACGTAAGCCTATCACGGTGCCGCCTTGAGCCGTCGCCCTCCCTTCCTGCGCTGCTTCGAGCGCTCGCGCGTCTCGGTATGGAACGGATTATCGCTTGGCTCGCTCGCTGGTCCTTACCCGGTCGACCAAGCGCAGGGGGGTGCCCTGGAAGCCGAAGGCGCGGCGCAGGTCGCGCTCGAGGTAGCGGCGGTAGGTGGGGGTGAGGGGGCCGGTGGTGAAGAACACGAGCTCGGGTGGGTCGACCCTGGCCTGGGTCACGTAGCGGATCTTGACGGAGCGGCCGCGCGCGGGAGGCGGTGGGGTCCGCCCGGTCGCCTCCTCGAGCCAGCGATTGAGCGCCGCCGTCGGCACGCGGTGGCCGCGCTCGGCCAGGACCGCGTCGACGAGCTGCCAGACCTTGTCGACGTTGCGGCCGGTCCGGGCCGAGGTGCGGAGCAACGGGGCCCAGGCGACGAAGTGCAGGCGCCGCTCCAGGTCGAGCTCGAAGCGCTGCCGCGCGTCGTCGTCCATCAGGTCCAACTTGTTCGCGATGAGCACCAGCCCCACGCCGGCCTCGACCGCCCGGACCGCCACCTTCTGGTCCTGCTCGGTGATCCCCTCCGGCGCCTCCAGCACCAGTAGGGCGACGTCCGCCCGGTCGACCGCCTGGAAGCTGCGCACCAGCGCGAAGTAGTCGGCCCCCTCGGCATGCTGGAAAGACCGCCGCATGCCAGCAGTGTCGACCAAGCGGTAGCGATGACCGTCGTGCTCGACGATGGAGTCCACCGTGTCCCTGGTGGTGCCCGGAGTTGGGTCCACGATCGCTACTTCAGCGCGGGCCATGCGGTTCAGCAGGCTCGACTTGCCGACGTTGGGTCGCCCCACGATGGCCACGGCGGGGACCAGCGGCTCGGCCGTGGCGGCGGGCCGCTTCGGGAGGCGCTGCACGACCGCGTCGAGCAGGTCCCCTGAGCCGCGGCCGTGCAGCGCGGACACGGGCAGCGGCTCGCCAAGCCCGAGTGACCAGAACGCGCTCGCCTGTGGCTCGGACGGGGTGTCGTCGACCTTGTTGACGACCAGCAGCACCGGAACGTCACCGCGGCGCAGGCGGGCGGCAATGGCCGCGTCCTCCTCGGTGACGCCGGTGGTCGCGTCGACCACGACCAGCAGGAGGTCGGCCTCGCGCATGGCTAGCTCGGCCTGCGCGACGACGCGGGCCTGCAGCCCCGCCGCCCGCGGCTCCCAGCCGCCGGTGTCGACCACCTCGAAGCGCCGCCGGCCCCACTCGGCTTCGTACGCCACACGGTCCCTGGTGACGCCGGGCTGCTCCTCGGTGATGGCCGCGCGCCGTCCGAGGATGCGGTTCACCAGCGTCGACTTGCCGACATTGGGCCGCCCCACGATCGCCACGCGCGGCAACCCGGGCGCCGGGGGTGTCGCCCGCGACGGCTCGCGCTCGCTCGCGGGCGGCGGCTCGGCCGCCGGGGGTGCTGCGCGCGCTGGCCTCGTGGTCGGCGCTGCCGTCGCCTTATCACTTTGTCGATTCATTGCTCTATCGATTCATTGCTCTATCGACGCTGTCCGCTTCTCGCTCGGCTCGATGCCCGCCAGGAACTCGCGGAGCCTGTTGCCCAGGGCCTCGCTGGCCAGGCGCCGCCCAGCCCGGCCCGCGGCCGGCTCGAGCCCTTCGATCGGCCGTCCTACCACGATACGGACAGGCGACGCGAGCGGCAGCCAACCGAGCAAGCGATGCACCCGCTCGGTGCCGAAGATCGCCACCGGCACGACCGGGCAGCGCCCCCGCAGCAGGATATAGGCGAGGCCCGAATGGATCGTGGAGAAGCCGCCGTCTCCGCGACGCCCCTCCGGGAACAGGCCCAGCACGCCTGCGCTGGCCACGACGGCCTCGCTCTGGCGCAGTGCCTCGCGGTCGACGCTGCCGCGGCGCACCGGGAACTGGTCAATCAGATGCAGGATCCAGCCGAGCGGGCCGACGAACAGCTCGACCTTTGCCATGAAGGACACGGGCCGCCGGATGGCGCAGGCCAGCAGCAACGGGTCCACGTTGCTGCGGTGGTTCGAGGCGAGGATCACCGGGCCGGTCGCCGGGATGTGCTCCGCGCCCTCGATGCGCATGCGGAACCAGAAGCGCATCAGCGGCTTGACCACGAGACCGGCGAGCCGGTAGGCGCGATAGGAGGGCGCGCCGCTCATCGCTCGCGGCTGGCGCGGACTGCGTCGACCAGCGCGACGATCTCGTCGACCACGTCGTCCACTTGTCGAGCTGTCGAGTCGATGACCAGAGCGTCCTCGCTTGCCCTGGTCGGAGCGACGGCTCGGCTGGAGTCGAGATCGTCGCGCCGGGCGACCTGATCGGCGGACTCGCCGGTGCTGTCCGGCCCGCCACGGCGGCGCGCCCGCTCGTCGGCTGAGGCGGTGAGGAACACCTTCACCTCTGCATCAGGCCAGACGACCGTTCCGATGTCGCGTCCCTCGGCGACCACGCCACCGCCCGCCATGGCCGACCGCTGCAGCGCCACGAGCCGCCGGCGCACAGCGGGCACCGCCGAGACGGCTGACACCGCGGCGTTCACCTCGTTCGAGCGCAGCAGCTCAGGTCCCACCAGCTCTCCGTCGAGCAGGACGCGCGAGATGGACGCCGGGCGCTCGTCGAGCTCGAGTGCGATCAGGACCGTCGCGGCGGCCTCGGCGACCGCCTCCGGGTCATCGACGGGCGTGCCGCGGCGCAGGAGCGCCAGGGTCAGCGCCCGGTAGGTCGAGCCGGTGTCGAGGTAGCGAAGGCCGGTCCGCTCCGCTACCGCGCGGGCGACCGTGCTCTTGCCCGATCCGACGGGGCCGTCGATCGCGACCACCACGTCCCGAGCCGGTGTGCCTGCTCCGTTGGCGGTCCCGCGAGCCTGGCCGCCGGCGGACGGCAGCTGCGGCTCGCCAGGCCTGGTCATGGTCACGTGGTCCTCCTGGAAACGCCGGAAACGCCGGGCCAAGGGCGGCGCCCCATACTCTGGAGCGCGCTCGAGCACGAGAGATCCGCGCCGACGCCCGGCGCGCGGCCAGAGTCTACCGCTCTCGACGGAGCGGCCTCCCAACGGCCTCCAACGGAACGCTCGAGGCGAGCTCTGTGCATCTATATCTATATCGATAAATCGATGAAGCACTCTATCTTCTTATCTCTCCCTCTCTTTATCTCTCTATGGCGTGCACCTCGGCCTCGTGGGCGGTCCAGCCGGCGCTGGAGAGCGACGCCAGCGCGGTCGCCAGGGCCTCGCGGCCAGCGACCGAGATGTGCAGGTTGCCGCTGCCACCCTGCAGCTCGTGGTCGATCACCAGATCCTCCACGTTGACGCCCGCCGCGCCCAGGATGCGGAAGACGGCAGCCAAACTGCCCGGACGGTCAGCGATGTGGACCACGAGCTCACGCAGACCTCGCGGAGACGACCCCGGCTTGGTCGGGATGCGCAGCCGTGCGCTCTGCGCCTCCGCCAGGACCTCGCGGAGGCCATCGCGGTCGTCCGCGGCCACCAGCTTGCGGAGCACGGTGATGCGCTCGCTGAGGGCGTCCAGCGCCGCCACGATGCTGAGCGAATTGGTGGCGCATATATCGACCCAGACGTCGGGCTCGCTGGCGGCGATGCGGGTGGTGTCCCTGAAGCCGCTGGCGACCAGGCTCCGGAGGGCCGCCGGCGCCTCCACCTGGGCGACGGCGCCCATGAGGGCAGTGGCGGCGAGCTGTGGCAGGTGACTGGCGAAGGCGACCACCTGGTCGTGGAGCTCTGGGTCGAGGATGAGCGGTCGGCCGCCCAGACCGCGCACAAAGTGGGTCATGCGGCGCAGCGCGGTGTGGTCCACGTGCGCGTCTGGCGTCAGCACCCAGGCCGCTCCGTGGAAGAGGTCCGCACGTGCCGCTTGCGCGCCGCGCTGCTCGGAGCCGGCCATTGGATGGCCCGGGATGACCCGGCCTAGATTTGTGGACAAACTTTCAAGTTGTGCAAGAAGGTGGGATTTGGTGCTGCCGACGTCACTGAGGATGGCGGCGGGGTTGACGGCGTGCGCGCGCGAGAGCACCTCGGCGAGCGCCCGCACTGGGGTGGCCGCGACGACCAGGTCGGCGCCGTCCGCGGCCTCCTCGACCGAATGCGCCCGAGCGGTGATGGCCTCCAGCCGGTAGGCGTCGCGGAGCTCCTGGCGGCTGGCGTCCGCGCCGACGACCTCTGGCACGCCGGCGGCACGGGCGGCAAGGCCCACAGAGGCGCCCAGCAGGCCGGTGCCAACGATCGCCAGGCGCTGGGGCCATTTCGGGGCGGTAGGCATTTGGCTCACTCCGGAAGGTCGTCGCGCAGGTGCTTTGCGCGATGCAGGTAGACGTGGCGGAGGCTGGTCCGCGGACGTCTCGAGTAGCAGTGGATCAGTACCCGCACGGTAGCGGGATTGCCGCCGTCCACGGAAAGCTCTTGCGCGCACAGCAGCGGCACGTCGCCGAGGCCGAGGTCGCGCGCGGCGACCGCCGGGAACTCGCTGGTCAGGTCCTCTGTGGCGGTGAAGATGATCGACACGAGCTGGTCGTGCTCGATGTCGTTGCGCTCGAGCAGGATCGTGAGCAGTTCGCTGGTCCGCTCCAGAAGCACCTCACGCGTGTCGCTCTCCACTGTCGTGGCGCCGCGCAACGCCACCAGCCGCTCCAGTCCCGGTCCCTCGGTGCTCACCCTCACCACCTTCGCTCTCCCGCACTTCCTCGCTTCGGTGACATAACGACAAGGGAATTTATCAATACATCGACTTATCGCTCTATCGCTCTGTCGACGTCCGAGTCGTCAGAGGCCGGCTGCCCGATAGAGGCTGCGGACCTCGTCTGGTCGCAGCGCGCGGTACTCCCCCGGCGCGAGCCCGGTGAGCCGCAGGGGGCCGATGGCGGTGCGGACCAGGCGGCGCACAGGCGCACCGACCGCCTCTAGCATGCGGCGGACCTCACGCTTGCGCCCCTCGACCATCACCACCTCGATCATCCGGCGCCGGCCGGAGCCCGCCACGACGCGGGCGCGCTCGGCCCGCGCTGGGCCGTCCTCCAGCTCGACACCCTGCTGCACGCGCGCGACCGCGCTGGCGGGCAGCCGCTCGACCTCAGCAAGGTACCGCTTCTCGACCCCGTACCGCGGGTGCGTCACGCGGTTGGCGAGCTCACCGTCGTTGGTGAGAAGGACGAGGCCCTCGCTGTCGCGGTCGAGGCGCCCGACCGGGTACACCCGCGGCTCCTCGGGGACCATCTCGACCACGGTCGGCCGGCCCCGCGGATCGTCGGCGGTGCTCACCACCCCCAGCGGCTTGTTGAGCATCCAGTAGCGCAGGCGCTGGTCGAGCACGACGCGGGAGCCGTCTACCTCGACTCGGTCGCGGGATGGGTCGAGGCGCCGCCCCAGCTCGCGCACGACCTCGCCGTTGATCGCCACTCGCCCCGCTCTGACTAGCTCCTCGACCGCCCGCCGGGAGCCAAGGCCGGCTCCGCTCAGCGCCTTGTTGATGCGCAGGCCCTCGGACTCGGCGGCCTCAGCGCCCGCCGTGCCGGCCTCGCCGACCTCGCCCGCCGTGCCGGCCTCGCCGGCCTCGCCCGCCGTGCCGGCCTCGCCGGCCTCGCCCGCCGTGCCGGCC
>JBKPDO010000263.1:0-9790 GCA_046727955.1 bacterium
GGCCGGGCGCAGGCCGGGCGCAGGCCGGGCGCAGGCCGGGCGCAGGCCGGGCGCAGGCCGAGCGCGACGGCCACCGGCCGCTGCACGATAATCGGACCTGCAGGCGATAGTGCTTCTCCAGGGGACGGTGCAGCCATGGCAACGAGGCCGTTCGCATCTTTGGCAGACCTCGGCGCGAAGACCGAGACCTTGGAGGTCCTCGGCGACGGCGTCTGGGCGCTCACCGCGGAGGGCGACCCCAACGTCGGCGCGGTCGAGGGCGAGGACTTCCTGGTCTGCTTCGAGGCGCGCGCTACCCCGGTGGCGGCCGGCGACTGGCTGGCGAGGCTGCGCCAGCGCTGCGACAAGCCGGTCCGCTACCTGGTCCTGTCGCACTACCACGCGGTGCGGGTGCTGGGCGCGAGCGCCTTCGGGGCGCAGACGATCGTGGCGCACGAGAAGACGCGCGAGCTGATCGCCGAGCGTGGCAAGCAGGACTGGGAGAGCGAGTACGCCCGCATGCCGAGGCTGTTCCGCGAGCCCGAATCGATCCCGGGCCTCACCTGGCCGACACTGACCTTCAGCGAGCGGCTCACCATCGACCTCGGTGGCGACCGAGGCCACCTGGTGCTCCGCTACTGCGGCCGCGGCCACACCGCCGGCGACGTCGTGGCGTGGCTGCCGCGGCAGCGCGTGCTGTTCGCCGGTGACCTGGTGGAGTCGCAGGCGGCGCTCTATACCGGCGACGCCTTCCACGCCGACTGGTCCACCGGCACCCTCGACGCCGTCAAGGCGCTCGGCGCCGAGGCGCTGGTCGGCGGCAGGGGCGCGGTGGCGCGCGGTCGCTCGGCCGTGGACGCGGCGATCGAGCAGTCGCGCGAGTTCCTCCTGGTGATGCGCGAGCGGGTCGGCGCGGTGCACGCCGCGGGCGGGGCGCTCAGGCAGGCGTTCGAGGCGACCCACGAGGCGCTTGCCCCGCGCTACGGGCGCTGGCCTATCTTCGAGCACTGCCTGCCGTTCAACGTGCAGCGCCTCTGGGACGAGCTCGACGGGATCGACTGGCCCCGCGTCTGGACGGCTGAGCGCGACCTCGAGGTATGGAACGCACTGCAGGACTGAGGACCCCGACCGGCGACGAGGGCGACCCATGGCGCAGGCGCACAGCACCGGCACCCAGGGCACCGGCACCCAGGGCACCGGCACCCAGGGCACCGGCACCCAGGGCACCGGCACCCAGGGCACCGGCACCTGGGGAGGCACCGGCACGCAGAGCAGCAGCACCAGGAGCACGGCCACCGTGGTGGTGATCGGCAACGGCCCGGTGGGCCAGACGGCGGCGCTGCTGCTGGCCCGCTGGGGCATCTCCGTGGTCGTGCTCGACAGCCGGCCGGAGCGCGAGGCGGTGGGCTCCAAGTCGATCTGCCAGGCGCGCGACGTCCTCGACGTCTGGGCCTCGGTGGGTGCGTGCCGCATCGCCGACGAGGGCGTGACCTGGACGACCGCCAGGACGTTCCACCGCGACCGCGAGCTGTTCGCCTGGTCCTTCGTCGACCGGGGCAGGTCGCCGCTGCCGGCGTGCGTGAACATCTCGCAGGCGCGGACCGAGGAGATCCTCGACCAGGCGATCGCTACGCAGCCGCTGATCGAGGCCCGCTGGGACCACGAGGTCGTGGCCATCGACCAGGACCAGGACGGGGTCACAGTGCGCTGCCGCACCCGCCGGGGCGAGGTCGCCATGCGGGCGCCGTTCGTGCTGGCGTGCGCAGGAGGCCGCGCCGACGCGGTGCGGGACATGCTCGGCGTCGGCTTCCCCGGCCGCTCCTTCGAGGACCGCTTCCTGATCTGCGACATCCGCGTCGACCTGCCCGGGTGGGAGACGGAGCGACGCTTCTACTTCGACCCCACCTGGAACCCCGACCGGCAGGTGCTCATCCACCCGTGCCCGGACTCGACCTACCGCATCGACTGGCAGGTCCCCGCGGACTTCGACCTGGAGGCCGAGCAGGCCGACGGGCGGCTCGACGCCCGCATCAGACGCATCGTGGGCGAGCGGCGCTATGAGATCGTCTGGAAATCCCTGTACCGCTTCCAGTCGCGCCATGCCGACCAGCTCCGGACGGGACGGGTGCTGCTGGCGGGGGACTGCGCGCACCTATTCGCGCCGTTCGGCGCGCGCGGGCTGAACTCCGGCGTACACGACGCCGAGAACGCCGCCTGGAAGCTGGCCTTCGTGCTGCGCGGCTGGGCGCCGCCGGCGCTGCTCGACAGCTACCACTCAGAGCGGCTCGCCGCCGCGCTGGAGAACCTCGAGGTCACCGGGCGCACCATGGAGTTTCTCGTGCCCCAGTCGCCGGCCGCGTGGGCGCGCCGACGCGAGGTGCTGGAACGCGCGGCGCGCGACCGCGCTGGCCAGGACGCCATCGACTCCGGCCGCTTCTTCGAGCCCTTCTGGTACGTGGACTCGCCGCTGACCACCCCTGACCCGAGCCGGCCCTTCGCGGGCCGCCCGCCCCGCGGCGAGTCCCCGGTCCCTGGCCCTGGCATCCTGGTCCCCGACGCGCCGGTGGACGATGCCGAGCGCCCTGGCGTGGCGCGGCTCCGGGAGATCGTCCGCGACGGGATGCTCGTCCTCACCTGCGGCCGCGCCTCAGCTGCGTCGGCGCCGCTGGCTCTGAAACGGGCCCTGGAAGTGCCCGCCCGCGTGCTGCGCCTGGAGGAGCTGGACCGGGAGGGGTACCTACGCCAGGCGCTCTCGGCCCGCGACGGCGAGATCTGGCTGGTCCGTCCCGACGGCCACGTCGCCGCGGTCGCCCGCGACGTGGCCGAGGTCGCCCCTGCCGCCCGCCGCGCCCTCGGCCACGAGCAGGTGGCTACCGCTTGACCACGCGGGTGGCGGTCAGCTGCAGGTGCGCGCGCATGATCTCGGTCGCGGTCGCCGCGGCGCCCTCGAAGACCTGGACGAGGTCGACGATGATCGTGCGCCCGCGCCCGCGCCGGCGTCGACGTCGACGCTGTGCGCGCATGGTTCCCCCGCTTGCGCCGCGGGGACGCGGCGCCCCAACCGCTGCGCCGTCCGGCCAGACGAGAGCCGGACGGCGCAGCCGATCCCCGGGCGGTGGCGCTGCCGCGGTCGAGGTCCCCTCCGGCCCCCGCGCGCGGCAGCGACAGCGATAGGCTCCAGCACAAGGGTCACAAACCGATGCCGCGTTCAGCGCGGGCCAGTCTCGGAGCCGTAACCGTTTGGCTCCACCACCGCCTCCGCCTCGATCTCGACCTGCCAGCGCGGGTCCAGCAGCCCCGCGACCACCACCATCGTGGCGGCAGGGCGGACCTGGCCGAAGACGGCGCCGTGAGCCCTGCCGACCGCCTCCCAGATGGCGGCGCTGGTCACGAACATCCGCGTGCGCACCACGTGCTCGGGACCGGCCTCCGCCGCACGCAGGGCGGCCAGGATCAGTTCGATGCAGCGGGCCGCCTGCCGCTCCGGGTCGGGGTCGCACCACCCGTCCGGCCAGATCGGCGCGGTGCCCGCGACCACCACCCGGTCGCCGACCCGCACCGCTCGGCTGAAGCCGATCTCCGGCTCGAACGGCGAGCCGGACGAGATGCGCCTGCGTCCGTCATCACTCATGCCCTGGTCGCCTCCTCCGGCGTCGCGGCGTCAGGATATTTCAGGCCAGTGCCGATGTTGAGCACCACGACCCGGTCGCTCGGCCGGATCCAGCCGTCCGCGCGGAGCCGGCGCACCGCCGCCAGCGCCGCGGCGCCCTCGGGGCAGGGGAACAGCCCTTCCAGCCGCGCGCAGGCCGACTGCTCCGCCAGCAGCTCGCCGTCGTCCACGGCAAGGGCGCAACCGCCCGTTCGGTAGAGCGCGTCGAGGACCAGAAAGTCGCCGAGCGGCTTGGGCACCCCGATCCCGAACGCCACCGTCGAAGGGCGCGGCCACGGCGTGACGCTGCGCTCGCCGCGCTCGAAGGCGCGCACCAGCGGCGCGCACCCGGTGGCCTGCACCGCCACCAGCCGCGGCGGCGGCCCCTCCACCCAGCCGAGCTGCCTGGCCTCGGTCAGCGCCTTGTCGATGCCAATCAGGCCGACCCCGCCGCCGGTCGGGCAGACGATCACGTCCGGCAGGCTCCAGCCGAGCTGCTCCAGCAGCTCGAGCCCGATGGTCTTCTTGCCCTCGACCCGGTAGGGCTCCCTGAGCGTGCCGGCATCGAACCAGCCGTCAGCCGCCACCGCCGCCGCCACCACCGCCCCCGCGTCGCCGATGTGGCCGTCGACCAGGCACACCGTCGCGCCGGCGATGGCGCACTCCAGTCGGTTGACCAGGGGAGCGGCGGCGGGCACGGCCACCAGCAGCCGCAGGCCGGCGCGAGCGGCATAGGCGGCCCAGGCCGCGCCGGCGTTGCCGTTGGTCGGCATGGCCAGCCGCTCGATCCCCAGCTCCAGCGCACGGGCCACGCCGACCGCGGCGCCGCGCGCCTTGAAGCTGCCGGTCGGCAGGCTGGCGTCGTCCTTGACCAGCAGTGTGCCCACGCCGTAGCGCCCGCCCAGCCGGACCAGCCGCAGCAGCGGCGTCATGCCCTCGCCGAAGCCGATCCGCCGCCGCGGCCGCACCGGCGGGAGCAGCTCCGCGTAGCGCCAGATGGTGGTGCCCCGCGCCGCCATGGCCGTCCGGTCCAGCCGGCCCGCCCTGCCGCTGTCCAGGTCGTAGCGAGCCAGCAGCGGCGCGCCACAGACGCACAGGTTCTGCGGCACAGCGGCGTCGTGGACGCGGCCGCAACGGGAGCATTCGAGGTGGTCGAGCAGGCTCTCCTGGGTCATGTCAAAGGGAGTGCAGCACGGGACGCCGCGGACCGCCAGCGCTGGTGTGGACGCGGTGCCGCTGGCGCTGGGCGCCTTCCCGCCGCGGTCCCGTAACCGTTCGGCCGTTCGCGGTGTCTGGTCTTCGGTGAGTCGGTCGGCGGTGTCCGGGGGTCCGGGGTCCGGGTCCGGGGTCCGGGTCCGGGGTCCGGGGTCCGGGGGCTCAAGAGCGAGGTCGGGCCGAGGCACTGGGGAGCGAAGCAGAGCCGAGCGTAGCCCTCGGTGGTAAACGTCAGGTGGAGGGGGCGGATGGCGAGCTGGGTCGAGCGGGACGCGGCGGTGGTGTGGCACGGCTTCACGCAGATGGCGTCGTGGGCGGAGAACGCGCCGGTGATCGTGGAGCGGGGCGATGGCCGCGAGCTCATCGACGTGGACGGGCGGCGCTACCTGGACGCGATCTCGTCGCTCTGGGTGACCACGCTGGGCCACCGCGTCCCTGAGCTGGACCAGGCGCTGGCCGAGCAGGCTGGGCGGATCGCGCACTCCACCATGCTGGGCAACGGCAACCGGGTGGTCGTCGAGCTGGCCGAGGCACTCGCCCGGATCGTCCCGGTGGAGCGGCCGCACGTGCTGTTCGCCTGCGACGGCGCCAGCGCGGTCGAGCAGGCGCTCAGGATCGCCTTCCAGTACTGGGTCAACCTCGGCGCCGGCGGGCGCACCAGCTACCTGGCCTTCGGCGGCGCCTATCACGGCGACACCGTCGGGGCGCTGTCCGTGGGCGACGACGACTTCAACGGCGAGCTGTTTGCGCCGCTGCGCTTCCCAGTGCTGCGCGCCCCTGGCTTCGACCGGCCGGACTGCGTGAAGGTAGCCGCGGAGCTGGTGCGGGCGCGCGCGGGCGAGCTGGCGGCGGTGGTGGTCGAGCCGCTGGTGCAGGGTGCCGCCGGCATGCTGATGGTTGCGGCAGAAGAGCTCGGGCAGCTCGCCGAGGCCTGCCTCGAGACCGGCACGCTGCTGGTCTGCGACGAGGTGGCGACCGGGTTCGGGCGCACCGGCGCGATGTTCGCGTCGCAGCGCTGCGGGCTGCGGCCCGACCTGCTGGTGGTGGGCAAGGGGCTGACCGGCGGCTACCTGCCGATGTCGGCGACGATCGCCGCCGACCGCGTCTACCAGGCCTTCCTGGGCGAGGACCTGGGGCCGCGGACGCTGTACCACGGCCACTCCTACGCCGGCAACGCGCTGGCGGCGGCGGTCGCGCTCAGGCACCTCGAGCTGCTAGAGCGCTGGAACGTGCTGGCCAGCGTGGCCGAGCGGTCGGCGGAGCTCCGCGACCTGCTGCATGACCAGATCGTGCCGCTGCCGGCCGTCCACGAGGTGCGGCTGGAGGGGCTCATGGGTGGGATCGACCTGCAGGCGCACGGGCAGGAGCGGCTCGGCCGCCGGGTATGCGCCGCCGCGGTGCGGCGCGGTGTGCTCCTGCGCCCTCTCGGCGATACGATCGTGCTGATGCCGCCCCTGACCATCACCAGCGCTGAGCTGGACCGGCTGGTCAGTGTCCTGCACGCAGCGATCCTGCAGGTGACCGGAGGGTGAGCGGCCCTTGGCGGGCGTGGGCCGAGGCCGAGGCCCGCGAGATCCAGGCGGCCGGGCGCTGGCGGGCGACGCGGGACTTTGACAGCCACGACGCGGTCAGCGGGCGGCTCGAGGACGGGCGCACGGCGGTGTCGTTCGCCGGCAACGACTACCTGGGCCTGCGCATGCACCCGGCGGTGACCGCCGCGGCCCGTGGGGCGCTCGAGCGGTGGGGCAGCGGCGCGGGCGCGGCGCGGCTGCTCACCGGGTCGCGGCCGGTCCACGGTGAGCTGGAGGCGGCGCTGGCCGAATGGAAGCACGCCGAGGGGGCGCTGCTGTTCCCGACCGGGTTCATGGCCAACCTCGGCGTGCTGACCACGCTCGGGCGGCCAGGCGTGCTGCTGGTGTCGGACGAGCGCAACCACGCCTCGATCATCGACGGGTGCCGGCTCTCGCGCGCGGAGGTGGCCGTCTACCCCCACGGCGACACCGGCGCGGTGGCGGCCCTGCTCGCCCGCGCCAACGGTGCCGCTGTGGTGGTCACCGACGGCGTCTTCTCGATGGACGGCGACGTGGCGCCGCTGGCGGCGCTGGCGTGGCTGTGCCGGCGCCACGGGGCGCTGCTGGTGGTCGACGAGGCCCACAGCGTGCTCGGCCCGGAGCCGGACTTTGGCGCGGCGGAGGTGCTGCGCGTCGGCACGCTCTCCAAGACGCTGGCGGCGGTTGGGGGCTTCGTAGCCGGCCCGGGCTGGCTGATCGACCTGCTGCGCAACCGGGCGCGGTCGTTCGTGTTCACCACCGCGCTGCCGCCCGCGGACGCGGCGGCGGCGCTGGCGGCCCTCGGGGTGCTCCGCTCTGGTGAGGGCCGGGCGCTGAGGGAGCGGCTGCGCGGCCACGTCGAGCGGCTCGCGCCGGGCCATCCGAGCCCGATCCTGCCGCTGCTGCTGGGCGACGAGCAGGCAGCGCTGCGGGCGTCGCGCCAGCTCGAGGAGGCAGGGCTGCTGGTGCCTGCGATCCGCCCGCCAACGGTCGCGCCTGGCTCGAGCCGGCTGCGGGTCAGCCTCTCGGCCGCCCACACCCCCGCCCAGGTCGAGGCGCTCGCCGCCGCGCTGGCACGCCTGCGCGTGGCGGACCTGCCGGACGACGGTGGTCGCCCTCTATCGAGCGCCCCGGTGAGGTACCCGTTGGGGGGTTTGGGGCCGGAGGGGTCCGGGGAACCCCAAGGGCCGGAGGGGTCCGGGGAACCCCGAGGACCGGAGGGGTCCGGGGAACCCCAAGGGGGTGCCCCGGTCGGTCGGGTCCCGGTCGGTCAGGTCCCGGTCGGTCGGGTCCCGGTCGGTCGGGCCCCGGTCGGTCGGGTCCCGGTCGGTCAGGCCCCGGCGGATCGCCCCGGCTCGGACTCCCCCCGAATGGAAACAGGCCCTGAGCGGACCCTGTTGGTGGTCAGCGGCACCACGACCGAGGTGGGCAAGACCTGGGCCGCCGCCGCGCTGCTGCGCGCGCTGCGGGCGGCCGGCGTGCCAGTCGCCGCCCGCAAGCCGGTGCAGTCCTTCGCTCCGGGCGAGGGCCCGACCGACGCCGAGGTGCTGGCGGCGGCCAGCGGCGAGAACCCGGGCCAGGTGTGCCCGCCGCACCGCTGGCTGCCGCTTGCCGCCGCGCCGCCGATGGCCGCCGCGATGCTGGGCCGGCCCGGCTCCACGCTGGAGGCGCTGGTCGCTGAGCTGGCCCTGCCGCGGCGCGGGGTGGTGGTGATCGAGGGCGTCGGTGGGCCGCGC
This sequence comes from bacterium, assembly GCA_046727955.1. Classification (GTDB taxonomy): domain Bacteria; phylum Actinomycetota; class CALGFH01; order CALGFH01; family CALGFH01; genus DASVXQ01. The sequence goes on from JBKPDO010000263.1 coordinate 8,130, forward strand.
TCTCCACTGGCCGACGACGGCGACACTGTGGACCTGGCCGACGCGCTGGACGCCGGCGTCGTGCTGCTGGTGGCCGAGGCGGGGCTCGGGGCCATCAACGCGGTGCGGCTGGCCGCCGCCGCGTTCGCGCCCCGGCGGGTCACCGTGCTGCTCAACCGCTACCATCCCGCCGACCGCCTGCACCGCGCCAACCTCGCCTGGCTGCGCCAGGGTTGTGGGCTCGACGTGCTGGTCGAGGTCGGTGAGCTGGCTGGCCGGCTGGCCAGAAGCCTTGAAGACCCCCTCACGCTGGAGGCGCCGTGACCGACCGTGAGCTCCTCGCCGACGCCGGCCAGGCCCTGCTCGAGCAGGGCCGCGACCTGACCCTGGCCGAGCTGGGCGCGCTCGCCGAACTGCCCGACACCGCCGTCCCGTCGCTGGCGGCGCTCGCGCACGAGGTCCGCCTCGCCCGGCTGGGCGCGACCGTCGAGCTGGAAGGGATCCTGTCAGCCAAGACCGGCGGCTGCCCGGAGGACTGCCACTTCTGCGCCCAGTCGGCGCGGTTCGACACACCCGTCCGCGCGACGCCTCCGCTGGACCTCGGCCAGCTCCTCGAGGCGGCGCGGCAGACCGCGTCACACGGCGCCAGCGAGTTCTGCATCGTGATGGCGTTGCGTGGCCCGACCGAGCGCACCATCGACCGGGTGCTCGAGGCCGCCAGCCTGATCCGCGCCGAGACCGGCCTGCAGGTGGCGGCCAGCCTGGGCATTCTCACCCTGGGGCAGGCCGGGCGCCTCGCCGAGGGCGGGCTGCACCGCTACAACCACAATCTCGAGACCGCCCGCTCGTTCTTCCCAAGGGTGGTCAGCACGCACACCTGGCAGGAGCGGTTCGACACCTGCCTGCGGGTCCGCCAGGCCGGCATGGAGCTGTGCTCCGGCGTGCTGCTCGGCATGGGCGAGAGCCCGGCACAGCGGCTGGAGCTGCTCGGCCAGCTCCGCGCGGCTGGCCCGGCCGAGGTGCCGGTGAATTTCCTGGACCCGCGGCCGGGCACGCCGCTGGCGGGCCGGCCGCTGCTCGGTCCGCTGGACGCCATCCGCTGGATCGCGCTGTTCCGTCTGGCGCTGCCCGGCGTAATCCTGCGCTACGCTGGCGGCCGCGAGATCACCCTGCGGCAGCTCCAGGCGATGGGCCTGACAGCCGGGATCAACGCGCTCATCATCGGGAACTACCTGACCACACTTGGCCGCCCGCCCGAGGAGGACCTGCGCATGCTCGACGACCTGCGCATGCCGGTCGGCGCCCTCTCCGGCCTGCTGTGAGCAGCCCTGCTGAGCGACCGGCGCTGGCCGCGGCACGCCAGCTCCAGCGCATTGGCTCCTGGGACCTCGCGCTCGACCTGCTCGAGGACGAGCCGCCCGACGCCGCCGTCGCCGCGCTGCGAGCGGCGACGCTGGTGGACCGGCACTGGTGGCGCCTGGACCAGGCGGAGCAGGCCGAGGCGGCGGTGGCGACCCTGGCCGCCGACGGCGCCGACCCGGCATTGTCGGCGCTGCTGCGCGGCCAACTCCTCTACACTCGCGTGCTGTTCGCGGAGGGCCCCGAGCCCGGCGACGACACCCGCGCCGAGGCCGCGTTCGCCGAAGCCGCGGCCGCGCCGGCCGGGGGCGGCGGGGCGGGAG
>JBKPDO010000264.1:0-7485 GCA_046727955.1 bacterium
CAGCAGCAGCAGCGCCAGCAGGCCGAGCGGCCCGTCGCCCACCACGGCGAGCCGCGCGCCCGGCCGCGGCACGCCGGCCTCCAGCAGCCCGTTGGCCACACAGGCGGCGGGCTCGAGCAGGGCGGCCGGCTCGACCGGCCGGCTCGCGGGCAGGCGATGGACCAGCCGCGCAGGCACGACGACCTGCTCGGCGAGGGCGCCCGGATGGGTGAAGCCCGTCTCGGCGTACTCCGCCGTGCACAGGTTGGTCCGCCCCTCGGCGCAGCGCTCGCAGACCCCGCAGGACCGCAGGCCTTCTGCGACCACCGGATCGCCGGGTGCCAGGCCGGTCACCCCCCGCCCCAGGCTGGCCACCCGGCCGGCCCACTCGTGCCCAGGCACCACCGGGTAGCGCACGTACGCCGCCGGGCGTCTGCCGTCGAGCAGTTCGAGGTCCGAGCCGCAGATGCCCACCGCGACGACCGTGACTGCCACCTCGCCAGGACCGGGCGACGCCTCCGAGACCTCCTCCACGGCGTACGCGCCGGGCTCGCGGACCAGGAACGCCTGCATGACCTAGCCGCTCTGGCCGCTCTGGTCCTCGAGCCGGCGCGTCCGGGAGGCGCGGTACTCGGCGACGACCAGGTCGGTCAGCTCCGCGACGGAGGTCTCGCTGGTGGGCTTGTCGAAGGTGATGGTGCCGTGCTGCAGCAGGTTGACACGGTCACACACCTCGAGGATCTGAGCGTAGTTGTGGGCGATGATCATGATCGAGACGTCGCCCTTGCGCTTGAGGTCCCTTACCAGGTCCAGGATCAGCCTACCCTCCTTGGCGCCCATGGCCGCGAGCGGCTCGTCGAGCAGCAGCACCCGGGCCTCCGAGTAGACCGAGCGCGCCACCGCGATCGCCTGGCGCTGGCCACCGGAGAGCTTGGCGACCTCCACGTCCACCGAGGGCACGCCGACCCCCATGTCGTCGAGGTGCTGCTTGGCAAGCCTGCGCATGACCCGGTTGTTGAGCAGCGGCCAGCGCACCCGCTCGCGGTTGAGGAACATGTTGTGGTAGACGCTCAGCTCGTTCACCAGCGCCAGGTCCTGGTACACGGTGTCGATGCCGAGCGACCGCGCGTGGTCGACCGAGCGCAGCGAGACCTCGTCGCCGTTGAGGAAGATCTGGCCGGCGTCGGGCTGGTGAAAGCCGCAGATGATCTTCATCAGGGTTGACTTGCCGGCGCCGTTGTCGCCGATTAGCCCGAGCACCTCGCCCTTGGCCAGGTGCATGCTCACGTCGCTCAGGGCGGTGAGCGCGCCGAAGCGCTTGGCCACGTGCTCGACCCGGAGGACGTCCTCGGCCATCAGGTTCGTCCCGCCCTTCGCAGCCTCGCCAGGTGGACGTTGGAGATCATCGCCACCAGGATCGCCGCGCCGAGGATCAGGTCGAAGGCGTTGGCGCTGATGCCGATCAGGTTGAAGCCGTCGCGCAGGATCGCGAGCACGAGCGCGCCGACGAAAGCGCCGAGGATGGTGCCCGAGCCGCCGGCCAGGGCGGTCCCGCCGATCACCGCCGCGGAGACCGCGGCGAACATGATCGCGGTGCCCCCGGCGCTCGGGTCGATCGTGTTGACGCGGAACGCCTCCAGGAGCCCGGTGAACGCCCCCAGCATGCTGGTGATCATGAAGTTGCCCATCTTGATCCTGCCGACCCTGACGCCGGCCTCGCTGGCCCCCAGCAGGTTGCCGCCGGTCGCGATCGTATGCAGCCCCCAGCGGGTGCTTGTCAGCACCGTGTGCAACACCGCCACGATCAGCAGCGCCCAGATCAGCTCCGCCCAGTCGGCGCCGCCGAGCCACCGGCCGATCCCCGCCGCCGAGGCGGGGATCTGGGCCGGGAAGGCGTGCGAGGTGAGCAGCATGATGCCGTTGAGCGCGAACAGCATCCCCAGGGTGGTGACGAACGAGGGCACTCGCAGCACCACGGTGATGAACCCGTTGATCAGCCCGATGAAGGCGGCGATCAGCAGGACGACCAGGATCGCCAGGATCGGCGGCACGGAGTAGTAGTCGATCGCGTAGTGCATCAGGAATGGGGCGAGCGTGTAGACGGATCCGACCGACAGGTCGATCTCGCCGCTGACGAGCAGCAGGACCTCCCCGGCCGCGATGATCGCGACCGGGGCGAGGTACTGCGAGATCGTGACCAGGTTGTCGCGTGACAGGAACACCGGCTTGACGGCCTGGAAGTAGACCGTCAGGCCGATCGCGACAAGGACGATGCTGGCCTCCCGGCGGCGCAGGAACTCATCGGCTGCACGCCGCGTGAGGCTCCTGCGCCGAGCCGGGAGGGTTGCGTCAGCGTCGGCCATCGTGGCTCACGCGTGCGCGATGGCGCCGCTGCGGCTGATCACCTGCTGGGCAGTGCTCGAGCCCTCGAAGCGCGTCTTGGTGTTGAGGTAGGGGTCGACGTTGTCCTTGGTGACGAACAGCAGGCCGGTGTTGGTCTCCGACGGCGACACCAGGCCACCAGACAGCCTGTAGAGGTACAGGTACAGCACCGGCAGGAAGCCCTGCAGGTAGGGCTGCTGGTCGATGGTGAAGTCCAGGTTCCCCGCCTTGATCGCGCTGAGCGTGTCAGGCACCAGGTCGAACCCACCGGCGGCCACACCCTTCGACTTGAGGCCGTATTTCGCCATGATCTTGCCGACGTTGGAGGTCGAGCCGGCGTCGACCGCGAACATCCCCTTCAGGCTCTTGTGGCCCTGGTAGTAGGCGTCGATGGTGGTGTTCTCCTGCGGCAGCTCGGCGCCGCTGGCCACGGAGGCGAAGGTGATCGGCTTGCCGGACTGCTGGATGGCCTGCTTGGCGCCGTCAATGCGGGGCTGGATGTTGAGCGATCCCGGGGTGGCGATGAAGCCGACCACGTCACCGCCGGAGACCAGGCTGGCGATGCGCTTGCCGAGCTCGACCCCGGAGGTGAACAGGTCTTGGCCGATGTAGGCCAGCCGGTTCGAGCCCGGGTTGCCGACCGCGCCGTCGGCGTTGTACGAGACCACCGGGATGCCGGCGTCCAGCGCCTTGTTGACTGGGTCCTTGAAGGCCTTCACGTCGATCACCGAGACAGCAATTCCGTCCGCCTTGGCGGAGATAGCCGCGTTGGTCGCGTTTACCATCTCGGGAACGATCGAGTCCTTGGACCCGGTCCACTGGTAGGTGGTGCCCAGCAAGGCGGAGGCGTCCGCCGCGCCGTACTGGGTCGGCACGAAGAACGGGTTGGTGGTCACGTGGTTGACGAACACGAACTTCCACTTTGGGGTGGACGGGAAGTCGCCGACCCCCGCGGCTGCCGAGCTGGACTTCTTGCTCGAGCAGGCGGCCAGCAGCGCCGACGCGGCGAGCCCGGCGCTGGTCAGGCCCGCGCCAGTGAGCAGCCGCCGCCGCGTGACCGGACCAAGATTGAGCGTGTCGACTGCTTCCTCGACACGAGGATCGATTTGCGTCATGAGACCTCCCACCGAGTTGGGTCAAGTGTCGCCGTCGCTGCGACGCCTGCCAAGGCCGTTGTGAGGACTGGCTCCCGCCCCGGCGGGCGGGGCTGGGGGCCAGTATGCGACGCCAGCTCCAACTGCCTTACTGCTTGGAAGTGGAGAACCTGTAGATGGTGGTCGTCTTGTACAGCTCACCGGGCGCCAGCACGGTCGACGGGAAGTTGGGGTGGTTCGGCGAGTCCGGGTAGTGCTGGGTCTCCAGGGCGAAGCCGTCGCTCTGCCGGTACATGTGCCCGCTCGTGCCGATCAGGGTCCCGTCCAGGAAGTTGCCCGAGTAGAACTGCATGCCGGGCTGGTCGGTGAGGACCTCCAGGACACGGCCGCTGCTCGGCTCGCGCACCCTGGCCGCCAGCTCGAGCCCGCTGCCGTGGCGGTCCAGAACCCAGTTGTGATCGTAGCCGCGACCGATGACGAGCTGCTCGAAGCTGTCGCGGATACGCGCGCCGATCGGGGTCGGGTGCCGGAAGTCCAGGGGCGTTCCGGCGACCGTGGCGATCTCACCGGTCGGGATCAGGGTCGGGTCGACGGGCGTGTAGTGGCTGGCGTTGATCTGCATCACGTGGTCGTAGATGTCGCCGGTGCCCTCGCCGGCGAGGTTCCAGTAGGCGTGGTTGGTCAGGTTGACGATTGTCTTCAGGTTGCTGTTGCCAACCAGGTGCGCACGGTAGTCCATGCGGATCTCGTTGTGGTTGTCCAGCGTGTAGGTGACCTCGCTCGCCAGCGTGCCGGGGTAGCCCTGGTCACCGTCGGGGCTGGTCAAGGTGAGCACCAGGGAGACACTGCTCTTGCCCTGCACCGTGCTCGCGCCCCACACGTGCTTGTCGAACCCGACAGTGCCGCCGTGCAGGCTGTTGGGCGGGTTGTTGATCGGCAGGTGGTAGGTGGTGCCGTTGAGCTGGAAGGTGCCCTTGGCGATGCGGTTGGCGTAGCGGCCGATGAGGGCGCCGAAGTACGGACTGTTCCCGGTTCTGACGTAGTCGTTCAAGGTGGCGAAGCCGAGCGTGACGTTGGCGAAGTGGTGGTGGCGGTCAGGCACCTTGATCGACTGGAGGATCCCGCCGTAGGTGAGGATCTTCACCTCCATCCCGCCGGAATTGGTTAAGGTGTACACGTCGACGGCGGTACCGTCCGGCAGGGTGCCGAACGGTGCCTTGGTGATGGTGGGATGGTGTGCGGGCGCCGAAGCCGACGCGGTGGTGGCGAGCAGTCCGAGGGCGACGGTGAGGACGAGCACCGGGCCGAGCCGCATGGCCCTGCCGGCACGTCCGGGACGGGCTCTTTGCATGGAGCCTCCTTCCCCCTGTGAGGGATCTGGTCAGCGTGCTCCGAGCAGGTGGTCGATGACGAGCTGGTCGAGGCGCTCGTAGCCGCGCCCGTGGCGGGCGGCGGCGTCCAGGTCGAACGACCGGTCCGCGCGCAGATCGGTGAGCGTCTCACCGGGACGCAGCGTGGCGGTGGCGAGATCCGGCACGCCCGCCGCGGCCATGGCCTCGGCGACCTCCGGGTCCGCCCGGAAAGCGGCCGCCCGCTCCTTGAGGATCAGGTAGGTGCGCATGCAGCCGCGGGCGAACTCCCAGACGCCGTCGCTGTCCTCCGTTCGGTACGCGCGGGCGTCGAAATGGCGCGGCCCCTGGTAGCCGCCGCGCTCCAGGAGGTCCACCAGGAAGAAGGCGTTCTTCTGGTCCTCGGAGCCGAAGCGGAGGTCCTGGTCGTAGCGCACACCGCGCTGCGCGTTCAGGTCGATGTGGAACAGCTTGCCGTGCCACAGCACCTGTGCCACGCCGTGGTGGAAGTTCAGCCCGGCCATGGTCTCGTGGCCGACCTCGGGGTTGAGGCCGACCAGCTCCGGGTGCTCCAGCGTGTCGATGAAGGCCAGCGCGTGCCCGATCGTCGGTAGGAACAGGTCGCCGCGCGGCTCGTTGGGCTTGGGCTCAAGCGCGAAGCGCAGCTCGTAGCCGCGCTCGCGCACGTAGCCGCAGAGGAGGTCGATCGCCTCCTTGTAGCGGTCCAGGGCGGCCCGCAGGTCCTTGGTGTCGGACTCGCAGCCCTCACGGCCGCCCCAGCAGACGTAGACCTTGGCGCCGACCTCGGCGGCCACGTCGATGTTGTCGAGGGTCTTGCGGATCGCGTGCCGCCGCACGGCCGGATCGTTGGCCGTGAAGGCGCCCTCGCGGAACACCGGGTGGCGAAAGAGGTTGGTGGTGGCCATCGGCACCACCATGCCGGTCTCGTCGAGGGCGCCCCGAAAGTGGTCCAGGGCCTTGGCGCGGTCGGCGGGGCTCCCGTCCGAACCCGGTGGGAGCAGGTCGTCGTCGTGAAAGGTGACCCCGTAGGCGCCCAGATCGGAGAGGCGGTGGACCGTCTCGACGGGGTCGAGCCACGGCCGCACCGGGTCGCCGAACGGGTCCATGCCGGGGTGGCCCACCGTCCACAGCCCGAAGCTGAAGCGGTCGGCCCTGGTGGGCTGGTAGCTCCGATGATTCATGCGGCCACCGCCGTCCACGTCGAGCCGGACGCCGCGGAGCGCAGCGCCGCGTCTAGCACCTGTTGCACCTGGAGCCCGTCCGCGAAGGACGGCGCCGGGTCGCGGCCGCCAGCGATCGCCTCGAGCAGGTCGCGCGCCTCGTGGGTGAAGGTGTGCTCGTAGCCGATGGTGTGGCCGTCCGGCCACCAGGCCGCGGCGTAAGGGTGCTCGCGCTCGGTCGCCCGGATGCGCCGGAAGCCCTGGCTGCCGCGGTCGTCGGTGGCGTCGAAGAACTCCAGCTCGTTGAGTCGGTCCAGGTCCCAGACGATGCTGCCCCGGTCGCCGTTGATCTCCACGTGCAGGCCCTCCTTGTGCCCGGTGGCGAACCGAGTGGCCTCGAAGCTGGCGACCGCGCCGCCGGCGAAGCGCGCGATCAGCACCACCGCGTCATCGACCGTGACCGGGCCACGCGCGCCGCGGCCGTCAGGCAGCGGCCGCTCCTTTATGAAGGTCTCGGTCAGCGCCGACACGCCTGCGATGCGGTCGCCGGCCAGGTATTGGGCCAGGTCGATGGCGTGGGCGCCGAGGTCACCGAGCGCGCCCGAGCCGGCCTGGCCGGCCTGGAGCCGCCAGACCAGCGGGGAGTCGGGGTCGATCAGCGGGCTTGCCAGGTAGGACCCGCGCACGTGGCGGATGGTGCCGAGGCGGCCAGCCTCGACCAGCTGACGCGCCAGCGCGACCGCGGGCACGCGGCGGAAGTTGAAGCCGACCATCGCTCTGATCCCCTGGGCGGCCGCCGTGGCGGCGGCCGCCGCCATCGCCCGCGCCTCCTCGACCGTGTTGGCCAGCGGCTTCTCGCACAGCACGTGCTTGCCGGCCTCGAGCGCGGCGACGGAGATCTGGGCATGGCTCGAGCCGGGGGTGCAGACGTCGACGAGGTGGACGTCGTCGCGCCCCACCAGCCGCTTCCAGTCGGTCTCCCAGTTGGCCCAGCCGAGTCGCGCGGCCGCCGCCTGTACCGCGACCCGGTCGCGGCCGCAGATCGCGGCCATGCGCGGGGACAGCGGCAGGTCGAAGAACCGGCTCACCGTACGCCAGGCCTGGGAGTGCGCCCTGCCCATGAAGGCATAGCCCACCATCCCGATCCCGAGCACGCCCTGACCGGTGTCGGTCATGGCGACCTCCGGGTAGAATTTGTCAGTTTACTCCACGAACTAAAACTGAAATCATCGTAGGAGTCAACCTGTACCCATCCGGTCGACGATGAGACTTTCCCAAGGGAGGAATAGATTTCAGGGCTGCTTCGCCAGCGGTCACAGCTGCCAGTATGTTCACCAATTGAACAAACAATAGCCAAGACAAGGAGCCGCCAATGCCGATCGTCGCGGGCGTCGACTGCTCGACGCAGTCCACCAAGGTCGTCGCCTGCGACGCCGACACCGGCGAGGTGCTGGCGGAGCGGTCGGCGCCCCACCCCGAGGGCACAGAGGTCGACCCGGA
>JBKPDO010000265.1:0-14534 GCA_046727955.1 bacterium
GCCGCGGCCTGGCCGTGGCGGCCGGGCTGGTCGGGGCTGGCCTGCTCGTCGGCGGCGCGGTCACTGCCGTCACGCGGCTTGACCGCGAGCCGGATGGGGCGACCGGGGGCGTCGGCCAGGCCACGGCAGCGCCGCCCTCCACGGTGGTGCGGGCGACCACCACCAGCGGGCCGCGGCCGGCCACCAGCACCAGCGCCAGCGCCGCCAGCACTGCCGCGAGCACGGTCACGAGCCAGGCATCGGCCACGACCACGCCGTCGGCCGTCACCCCGCAGCCGACCGCGACCACCGGGCAGGTGCTCGGTCCTGGCCAGCGGATCGTGGCCGACGTGGTCGGGCTGCGTCCGGAGCAGGCGGCCGAGGTGCTGGCCCAGGCCCAGCTCGGCATGCGGAGCTTGCTGGTCCTGGTCCGCGACCCCGCGCAGGTGCAGCGCGTCATCGCCCAGCAGCCGACGGCCGGCCAGGTCGTGCCCGTCGGGTCGGAGATGACCGTGCTGGTCGGCACCCTCACATCCGTGCGGCTCTGGCACTACGATGGCCAGCTGCGCTTGGCTTAGCCCTGGTCGCTGGCGCGCGACTGCCCGCGGGCGGTGGCCTCCTGGACCGACACCCAGCGGCCGTGCTCGCGGGCGATCAGCTCCTCGATCCGCTCGCCAGCAAGGTCGCCGGGCTGGCCGAGCGGTGGCGCAGTCGCCCGCCGGGGCGTCGTAGAGGTGCTGCTCGCGGCGCAGCGCCTCCCAGGCCGAGCGGTAGGCGATCCAGTGCCCCTGGGACGGCCCTGTCGCATTGAGCCGGAACGCGCCGACGACGCTCAGCGAAGTGGCGGCAACCTCCGGCAGGAGGGCATCAACAAGATCGTGAAACGCTCGATCGCACCTTCGATCTGCCCTGTTTGAGCGGCTCAGTGGAGCAGCCGGATGGTGACCGCTCAAGGCAACAGCGCCGGCCGAGGTCACCAGCTGCCGCTAGCCCACTGTGATACTGCCCTGCATCCAGGGGTGGATCGCGCAGAAGTACGACAGCGTCGTCCCCGACGGGGCGGTGACGGGGACGCTGATGGACGTGCCCGCCGGCAGCCACAGCGTGTCGAGCCGGCCATCCAGGCCGGACCCGCCGGCCACGTTGACGAACTGGGCCTTGGTCTGGTCGGTGATCTGGGGGCCGACCGTGGTGAACACCTCGTCACACACCGTTCCAGGCTCGCCGCACCCGAACACCGCCTCGACGTCGGTGGGGAGCTCACCGGCGTTCACGATCGTCAGGGTGTGCGGCTCGTCGGTCTTATCGTCATGGCTCAGCGTGAGCTGGTCACCGCTGTTGAGCGTGGTGTGCCCGGGGCTGAACCGCAGGTCCGAGAAGATCTTGGAGTTGATGTGGACGTCCTCGGTGCCCAGGGTGCGGATCGTTTTGTCCTGCGCGGCGCTGGTCGCGGTAAACGCGAACACGCTGCCCAGGGCGATCGCGGCGACCGCTGCGATCCGAGCGACGCGTGAGGTCGTCAATGGATGGATTGCTGCACGCATGTCATCTCCTTCGTCCTGATGACAGGACTCGTCTGTCTTGCCTGGCCTGCCATATGCCACTTCGGTGACAGAAGACCCACCAAGCTGACAACGCGCCTCATGCCCACTACTCCCACTGGTTGTGCGGGCACAGCCCGGCACAGAACACCCAGCAGCTCCGAGGCAGCCGGTTGATCCCTGGCACCGTATGGCCAGTGGCAGCGGTTGGATCGCAGGCGACCAACCTGGAGCCCGCCGATGAGCTTGCCCTCCTCCCCTGGCGGCGATCCCTTCCCCGATGTGCGTGAACGGCTCGGCGCACGTTGCCACCCCTGACTTCAGCCGGTCGCTGCGGGCCCGCATAAAGAAACGAGCGCGGGGATGGTTGCGTTACTGCGACCTTGCGACGATGGTGAGCTGTGTGGGTGACGGCAATGCTCAGCGCCGACGGCCAGGGCGCCCAGGGCGACCACGGCCCAGGTGGGAAACCGAGCGCGCACGGGTCCTGCCTTGCGGTAGGCCGTCGCCGGCCGACGGCGCTGGCGCAACCGTATCGCATCAGGCGAAGCCGCCGGAACCGGCCGCTGACCGCCATATGGGAAGGGGCCGCCGCGCTGCTCCGCCGAGCTAGCCACCCTCCCGACGGTGGCTGACCAGCGGCATTCGGGCTCCAGAGAGGTGAACGCTTTACACGCGAGTCTCCGCGAATCACCCTAGAAGCATCATACGCGCCGTAAATCGTTTACCGGGTGCTGCGATTCTCTAGCTCCGCCACCACCGCAGCAAGCCGCTCCCGGCTTCGCACGGTGTCGGGGTGGTCGGCGCCCAGGCGAGCGTCGCGGACGGCCAAGGCGCGCTCGTGCAGGGACCGGGCGCCGTCGAGGTTGCCCTCGTCGGCCAGGACGGTGGCGAGGTTGTTAAGGCTGTGGGCGGTGTCGGGGTGGTCGGGGCCTAGGTGGGCCTCGCGGATCGATAGGGCGCGCTCGAGCAGGGTGTGGGCACCGTCGAGGTCGCCCTGGTCGCGCAGGACGAGGGCGAGACCGTTGAGACTGGTGGCGGTGAGAGGGTGGTTGGGGCCCAGGCGTGCCTCGCGGATCGCCAGGGCGCGCTCGAGCAGGGTGCGGGCACGGTCGAGCTCGTGCTGGCCGCGCAGGACGGTAGCGAGGTTGTGGAGGCTGGTGGCGGTGGTGGGGTGGTCGGGTCCCAGGCGCGCCTCGCGGATGGCTAGGGCGCGTTGGTGCAGGCGGCGGGCGTGGTCGAGGTCGCCCTGGTCGGCCAGGACAGTGGCGAGGTTGTGGAGGCTCCAGGCGGTGTCGCGGTGGTCGGCGCCCAGGCAGGCCTCGTGGATCGCCAAGACGCGCTCGTGCAGGGTACGAGCGCCGTCGAGGTCGCCCTGCTCGGCGAGGACAACGCCGAGGTCGTTGAGGCTGAGGGCGGTGGTGGGGCTGTTGGGGCCCAGGCGCGCCTCGCGGATCGCCAGGGCGCGCTCGTGCAGGGTGCGGGCGCCGTCGAGGTCGCCTTGGCCACGCAGGACGGTGGCGAGGTTGTTGAGGCTTTCAGAGGTATCCAGGTGGTGGGGGTCCAGGCGCGCCTCGCGGATCGCCAGGGCGCGCTCGAGCAGGGTGCGGGCTTGGCTATAGTCAGCTCGCTGCCGCAAGTACAAGCCGGCCTCGTTTAGTAACCAGGTCGTTTCGTCAACGTCGATGTCACCTGCGCTCGAGTGGTCGGTGACGGCTAAAGCGTGGGGGAGCAGCCGCGCATAGTCGGGCCAGGCGGCAGGATCTCTATGACGGTTAGGGAAAGCAGCGCGGACCAGCTGCAGAGTGGTCGTTACCCACTGGCGTTCTTGCTCGGGGTCGAGTTGCTGGCGAGTGACGGCTTGGACGAGCCGGTGCATGCTCAGCGCCTGGCCGTCCTGGCTAGTCTTGAGCAGCGAGTACCGCCGCAGCGCGCCGATGGCCCGCTGATAGGCCAGCGGGGCTCGGACGGTCGCAGCCAGCCGCTCGGGCAGCACCTCCGGGTACTGGGTGGGGAGGCCGCGGGGGATGTCGTCGGGGGCCAGGAACGCGTATAGCACCAGCAGATCCTCGGCCGCGGGCGTCTGCTGGCGCAGCCGCTGGACCGAGACCGTCCAGGTGGTGGCGATGGTCTGCTCGGTGGTCGCCGCATGACCGAGCGCGAACAGATCCCTGGCGTGAGTGTCGAGCAGGCTGAGGTAGTCGCTGGTTGGGGTGGCAGTCTCCTCCAGGTAGGCGGCAGCCTGCTCCAGCGCCAACGGCAGGTCACCCAACGCTGCGGCGAGCCGCTCGAAATCCGAGGTGAGATCGTCGCGGCCCAGGCGGCGCCCCAGGAAGGCTACCGCCTCCGCCCGCGGTAGTACGTCCACCGGCAGCGTGGCCGCCAGCCCACCCCAAGCGGGGTTGCGGGAGCTGATCAGCACATGCCCCTGCCCACCAGGTGGCCACCACGGGCGAAGCGGTTGGAGGTCTTCAGCGTTGTCGTAGACCAGCAGCCAGCGGTCACGTTGGCGCAGCTCGTCCCACAAGGCTTGGGCAGTCTCGGCCTGCTCGGTGTGCTCGGGGAGGCCGAGCCGGCGGGCGAACGCGACCAGCTGACCGGCGATCGCGGCGGGCTGCTCGGCGCTGATCCACCAGATCAGGTCGTAGTCGCTGGCATAACGGTGGGCGTACTCCAGGGCCAGCTGGGTCTTGCCCACCCCACCCAGCCCGTGCAGCGTCTGCGCCTGGACCTGCACGACCGCGGCAGGCTGGCCGGGGTGCAGACGCTGGTGGAGCTGGTCGAGCAGCTCGGCGCGGCCAGTGAAGTTGGGATTGCGCGGCGGCAGGTTAGCCACCAGCGGCCCCCCGCGGAATCGGGGCAGCTGGTCCAGGACGGTGGCCGGTGGTGGGGGTGACAGGTGGACGTGGACCTGGCCGGCGTGGCCGATGGTGACCAGCTTGCCCACGCGGGCGTGCCCGGTGATCTTGGTCACCAGCCCCCCGGCGAGTGGGTCCTTATGGGCCTGGTCGAGCAGGCGTGCCAGCTCGGCCCGCAGCCCGCTGTCCCGGCTTGCCAGGGCGTCCACGGCGTAGGCGAGCGCGGCGACCCAATCCGGGTCCTCCGGCGCGGCGGCGACCGCCGCCAGCGCGGCCCGCAGGGCCGGGTCGGCCGCAGCGGCCTGGTGCAGCAGGGCGACCAGGCGGACCAGGCCCGGCCATGCAGCCAGCTGGTCTTGCCCGCCGAACGCGGTGCCCGCCACCAGGCTGGCAGTGATACTTGCCGACGGGTCCAACGGTCCGGTCATCTGGTGGCGCCGGCGGGCTACAGGTGGACGTCGCCGGTGATCTGGCCAATGTTGGTGATCCGCCCAACGCGGGCGTTGTCTTGCACGGTGGTCACAAACGAGGCGGTCTGCGGGTCGGCCTTGGCCTGCTCGACCAGCCGGGTCAGCTCGGCGACCAGCCGCGGGTCAGCCTCCAGCCGCGGGGTGAGCACCTCAGCGAGCTCGGCGGTGCGGGCTTGGCTTTCCGGCTTGGCTTCCAGCCGGTCCAGGGTCTCGGTGGCCTCGTGGTCACCGGCGAACCAGCCGCGGATGGTCTGGGCGATGCGGCCCAGCGCCTGCCAGCCGGTCTTGCCGGCCTCGCCGCTGGCGGCCTCCAGGGCCTTCTTGGCGACCAGCCCGGCGGCGGTCAGGGCGAGCGTGGCGGGGTCCATGGTTCCTCCAAGCGGGGCAGGCGCTATGGCTGGCTTGTCCTACCACAACGAACCCCACGGTTACCACCATGAGCGCGGTCGTGGTCGGGCGCAGCCGTGCGCCCAAACCAGCCCGGGGAGTAAACCGTTAAGAACTCGAGGGTATCTCAATGACCCTTGATAGCACACAGGAAGGCTAATTTCTAAGACGAATAGTAAAGCGTTTACCCTGAACGGGCGACGGCCCACAAGCCGTTACGATCCGTTCGTCGCTACCAGCAAGAATGCTCCGACCACCTCTTTCTCTGCTCTGGCCTCAGCTGCCTCCTTCAGGGCCATTTCCGACTCCCCGACAGGCTCTCCTCCCTCCCACTCGCTTTCGTACCATTGCAGTGCGCCCTACACTTTTCTCACCGCCCTTCAAGAGCACTAGACATCTGCATCTGCGATGCAGCCATTTGCCGTTGGCCGCGCGGTCGTCCTTCGCATGAGCTGGCCACCGCGATCCTGCGCGTGTCCACTCATACCCTGTCGAGGTATACGAATCCCCCGAGCCAGTCTCAACAACGTCATTCCCGTTCTCTCAGCCACCACCCTCACTCACCGCTCTGCCAGCAGCCTGCAACGTCCTGCCATAACGGATGACGGCCACCGTCGCGCTGTACTCTCGACCCGTCATTTTTTCGCACGACAGCAATGCACCAGGGTGCGTATTGCTTGCAGGGCGAGGCCCTGGGCACCCAGCCTGACGACGCCGGCACCGACTAGGGCTCACTCCTGGCTGGCCGCGGCGACCTCGGCTACCACCATGGTGAATGACCAGCCGACCCAAGACACCTTCGTGTCCTTTGCGTGCCTTACACCACGCGCAGTCGCGCTCACCACTGCGCCGTCACGCGCGGGCACTACTCGCCCTGACCCGGGACAGAGAACGAATTGGCCCTTTGCATGCTGGCCTGCTCGGCGACCTCCAGCACGACAGCCAGCCGCTCCTCGACCGCGGCGACGACCCGCGCCTGCATCTTGGGCGTGAGGTGCTCGCGGTACTGGTCGCCGATGCGGCTGCGGCCCTCGGCCTCGCTGCGGCGACTCCGCCGATGGCCCATCAGCTTGTCGATCACTCGGGCGGGGATGCCGGCATCCTCGAGCCAAGTCGAGTAGGTGTGCCGGAAGTCGTGCGGGCCGTGCAGGTCGAGCGCGTCGAGGATGCCACTGCGCACACCAGGGAGGGCCGACCAGCGCGGCGCCGCCCGGCCGCGAGCACTGTCGCCGGCGTGGGCGGCCAGGCCGGCGGCCCCCAGCTCCAGGAGTGCGGCTCGGATGGTGGCGAGGTTGAGCGCCCGGCCGTTGACGGCGAAGCGGGCAGCCAGCTCCTCGGCAGTGGCTGGCCCCTCGCCGCGGAGGGCCTTCAAGACCGGTTTGGCGGTCGGCCGCAGGTCAGCGGCGGCCGGATCGGCGAGCTTGGCGAGCGCGGCACGGTAGGTGCGGCGCAAGCCGCTCCGGTCCAGCACCGTGCGCGCGCCGCGCGGCACGCCGTTGGCGCCGCCCGGCCCAGCGAACACCAAGGTGTCAGGCCCCGCGCCGCGCGGGAGCTGCCGCCCGATCGCCTCGGCCACCTGCGGGGCCAGCGGGATCTCCCGGACGCTCGCGCGGCTCTTGGGGCGAGGCTTGAAACCGCTGCCGAACTTCCCGGCCTGATAGCGTGTATCCACCACTTGGAGCACGGGCACCGGCCGGTCGAGGTGGACGCGGCGTTTGTGGAGACCGGCAAACTCCCCGAAGCGTAGGCCTGTGCCCAGCAGACAGACGACGTGATCCCACCAGAACACCGGCAGCCAGGCGAGAAGCTGCCCAGCCTCCTCGGGGGTGTAAGCGCGGCGCCTGCCGTCCTCGAGGATGTCGTCAGGGTCGATAGGCCGCTCGGGGTCGATAGGCCGCTCGGGCGCTGGCACCTTGCGCATCGGATTGACGGGAATGGCGCCCTCGTCCTCAGCGAAGGCGAGGATACGGAACACGATCGAGCGGCACGCCTTCACGCTCTCATAGCCGAGCTGCTTGCCGAGCTGGTTCTGCCACTGCCGCAGCACCCTGGGACTGATCGTCTCCAGTGACCGCTTGCCGAGCTGAGGGAGCACGTAACAGCGCCGCCGGTACTCGGTGGGGGCCAGCGCGGTCGGGCTGCGGCCGGGCTCGATCGACCAGACCTGCCACCACTCGGCGTCCCAGTGGGCCAGCGGCAGCTTGGCCTTCTGCCGCCTGGTCCAAGGCCCGCGCTTGAGGTCGAGCCGCTTCTCGGCAACCAGGTCGAGGGCCTCGTCCCTGGTATCGACGGTCTTGCCACCTTGGGAGCCGTCATCGAGACGCCAATAGACCTGGTAACGCTTGCCGCGCTTCCTCCAGTTCACTGATGCCATGGGGACCTCCCTGGGTGGGTCGGGCTCGGGTGGCTTGCCGGTGAGGTGTGGTGGCCAGCGCCGCGGCGGGGGCGGTGGCCGGTCACGGTGGCCGCGCCTGCTTGAGGTCGGGATCGCAGAGGAGGTGGAGCGGTCGGCCCGAGGGGGCGCGGTTGGTGGTGCCGTTGCCGCAGACCGCACAGGGGGCCATGGGCTGGTTGTAGTGCCAGCCGTTGCCGTTGCTGCCGGGGGTGCCGCTACATCCGCTACATGGGCTACATCGCAGGTCAGCCCTGTAGCGGATGGAATCTGGGCGTCCGCTACATCCGCTACAGGCCCCGGCGATGTAGCGGATGTAGCGGATGACGGTCCGCCGTCCGCTACATGGTCATTGCCGGGCTGACCTGGGCTTTCAGGCGCTTGTAGCGGATGTAGCGGATGTAGCGGATGTAGCGGAACATAGCGTGCCCAGGGCTCGTGGAGGTCGGCGCGGGTGTAGCCCTTGCGGGGCTCGCCGGTGCCGTGCTCGCGGACGTTCTTGGCCCGCACGTCGTACGGGCGCAGCAGCTTGGCGAGGTCCTTGCTGGCCAGGGGGTGGCCGTACCAGTCGGCCCAGGGGGCGTCCTCGAGCTTGTGCAGCGCGTCGAGGATGCTGGTGGTGTACAGGGCGTCTGCGGCGGCGGTGTCGAAGACCGCGCGCAGGTCGGCGAGCAGCCGCACGCTCGCGGTGGTGTCCTCCTCGTGCTGGGCCTCGGCGCGGGTCATGGCCGCGGCGGCGTCGCGGGCCCGCTTGGGCCAGTCGCCTTGGGCTTGGTCGGCGATGGC
The DNA here is from genome assembly GCA_046727955.1 of bacterium. Taxonomy (GTDB): domain Bacteria; phylum Actinomycetota; class CALGFH01; order CALGFH01; family CALGFH01; genus DASVXQ01. The sequence goes on from JBKPDO010000265.1 coordinate 8,414, forward strand.
GACCAGGGGCTCCCAGGTGTCGGCGGCGCGGTCCTCCAGCGGCATCTGCGGGGTGGCGTGGTGCAGCTCGTCAAGGTGCTCGCGCGCCCAGCCGTGCAGCCGGCCGCGCAGGGCGTTCAAGGGTGGGGCGTCGCGGCGGGTGCGGTAGGGGTCGACGTGCTCGCCGGGGGCGCGTCGGCGCATCCGGATGACCACGGCGCGGTCCATGATGGTGTCGGGCAGGTCCCCGATCGCGGCGAGCAGGGCCATGGCGAAGGTGTCGAGCTGGTCGAGGGTGCGGGTGGTGACGTCCCAGCGCAGCATGGGGCGGTTGCGCTGGTGGCCGGCGTTGAGCAGGCCGCGCAGGTCCTCGTTGTGGTCGGCCTGGCGCTTGGTGCCCCACAGGGTGTCGGCCTCGTCCACCAGCAGGGTTGGGGGGTCGTCGCCGATGGAGCGGACCACCGCAGCGATGGTGGCGTTGATGGTGATCAGCGGGGTGTGGCAGGTCTCGGCGACCACGTCCAAAAGGCGGCTCTTGCCGCAGCGCTTGAGGGGGGAGACGACGGCCAGGCGGGGGGCGTGCTCCCAGGCGGGCTGGGCGTGGGTAGCGGCGGTCCACAACGTGACCGCGTCGGCGGCGTGGGGGCTTGGCAGCACGACGTAGCGGCACAGCGCGGCGTGCAGCTCGGCCAGCAGCCCGGCGCCGGGCGGGGTGGACCGGGGAATGGGTGGGACGCGCACCGTGGTCATCACGTCCCTGCGCGGAGTGCCCGGGCGGCGGCGCGCTGGTCGCCGCCGTGCTCAAGGACCGCGTAGGCGCGGAACTTGCTGTAGCCGTGGGGCGCGCCGGCCTCGGTGGGCTGGAACGGGGTGGCTTGGGAGTAGACGAACAGCAGGCCGTGGCGGATGGTGGCGCTCTTGGGGTTGGTGGCGCCGGGGTGGCGCCAGCGGGCGCCGTCGGCCTCGGGGTCGCGGTCGGGGCAGGTCCAGCCGTGCGGGCCGAGGACCTGCGCCCAGCTTGTCGTGGCGTTGAACCGCTCGGCGACGCTCTCACCGCCATGCCGGGGCCGTGGCAGGGGCCGCCGGGGCGCCGTGGTCGCCAGGGGTGGGGCGAGCAGGCGCCGCAGCCACAGCGGCGCCGGGGCGGCGTCCAGGACCGGCTCGGCCCAGGTGTAGGACTGGCCGGTGGCGGGGTGGCGGCTTGGCGGCAGCAGCACGTAGCCGGCCTGGGTCTTGACGTCCAGGCCCTGGCCGAGCCGGCTTGCGGACAGCGGGCCGCCGGGGTGCAGGAACCAGCGGTGCTGGCCGCCGTCACCGCGGCCCGACAGGCTGACGCGGGTGGGTGGCAGGGGGCCGTGCTCGGCCTCGAGCTGGGCCAGGCGCTGGTGGCCGCCGTGGCGGGGGTCGAGGTCGAGCACGAACAGGCTGGTGGGGACGCGGGCGCCGATGTTGGCCTGCGGCCAGCGCTGCCACCAGCGCGCGACCCGCTGGGGGTCGCTGGTGGCGGCGTACAGGCCGTGGCACAGCTCGCAGGCGCAGTCGGCCGGGCGGTGGGGCCGGTAGCGGGGCGAGCGGGGCTCGCAGGCGGGGCAGTTGCCGCGGGGCAGCTTGCCGCGCAGGGGGAAGACCTGGTAGCCGGCGGCGGCGTAGGCCAGGGCGGCATCACGCAGCGCGGTCACGGCTGGGCTCCACCGGCCGGGTAGTGGCGGACGCGGAGGTCCTCTGGCCAGTGGCCCCAGTCGCCGCCTTTGGCATCGGTGCCGTGCTGGCGTGCCCACACCGAGCCGAGCTGCTTGACGAACGCCGCCACCCCTGCCGTCTCACATTGGGCGATGAGGTCGCGTGCCCAGTCCAGGTCCATCGGCCGGGCGCTGGAGCCGCTCTCGCCGCCGACGATCAGCCAGTCGAGCCGGCCGACCGATCGGGCGCAGCAGTCCGCCAGGTGCACGGTGGTGCGGGTCAGGCCGTGGCCGTAGGCGGCGACACCATCGCACGCGGCCGTGCCCAGGTCGATGGGGCCGAGTAGGGGCTCGCACGACAGGAACCGGACGCTGGCGGGGGTGACCAGCAGCTTGGGGATGCGCAGGCGGGCGGCGCGCTGGTCCTCAACGGAGGTGCCCAGCCAGACGTTGGGCAGCGGCCAGCGCAGCAGCAGGCCGTCTGGCTGCTGGCGCCACGCCATGACGCGGGCGACGACCTTGCCGTAGAACTCCTGTGAGGCAAGCAGCGCGGCCTGCCGTGCGGGCCGCTTGGTGAGCACCTGGAAGGTGTGCTGCCGGGCCTCGTGCATGACCGCGAACACCTCGGCGATGAGGTCGTCGGTGACGGCGGGGTGGTACAGGTCACTGAGGCTGTTGACGAACACCCGGCGGCCGCGCCGCCACCGCAGCGGCCAGGCCAGCCGCTCGGGGTGCACCAGCACCCCGGTGGTGGCCCCGGGCTCGCCGACGCCCCTGGGGCCGACAAACCGGCGGCCCTGGGTGCGAAACGGCGGGGTGCGTTCGATGTAGCAGTGGCGGCAGCCCTCGCTGACCTTGGTGCAACCGGTGACCACGTTCCAGGTCGCGTCGGTCCACTGAATGTGGCTGCTGTCGGCCATGCTGGGGCTCCTTTCTTCCTGGTCAGGTCATGCAGTAGCCGGCCTCGCAGGTGTCGAGGTCGGGGCCGTCGTCGTTGAAAAGCGGCTGACCGCAGGCGATCTTGCCGTTCGGCCCAGCCTCACCCTGAGCTACCGGGGCCTCGGTCCGGCCGAGGTCAAAGCGTTTCGTCTGCTCGGCCTGCTCAACATGCCGGAGGTAAGCGTCGACCTTGCCGCCGCGTTAACGGGTGTGGGATGGGAGGAGACCGAGGAGGTGCTGGAGCGGCTGGTCGACGTAGCGCTGCTGGAGACGCCTGCGCCAGACCGGTACCGGTTCCATGACCTGGTCCGCCTGTTCGCACTGGAGCGCGCTGAGGCTGAAGAGGCACCCGAGGCACGCCACGCGGCCATCGCTGCTGCGGTCGCCTGGTACGTGGACCGGGCGGTGGAGGGTGCCATCCTGCTCGGCCCCTCCCGCACCGCCGGTGCCGGGGGGTCCTTCCCAGATTTCGCTGTGGCGCTGAGATGGTTTGAGACCGAGCGGGAGAACCTCGTTCGGGCGGTCGCGCGAGCGGATGAGTACGACCTGGGAACCGCCTGCTGGAAGTTGGCTGACGCGCTGTTCCGCTTCTTCGAGCTGCGCCGGTACCTGCCTGACTGGCAGCAGGTCAACGAGCGGGCGCTCAGCGCCGCCCGGCGGGCGGGGGAGCGCGGCATTGAGGGCCAGTTCCTCAACGGGCTTGGTTGCGCCCTGCGGGAGCAGGGCCGATTCGATGAGGCGATCGGGTGCCTGGAGCAGGCCTTGGCGGTCCGCCGCGAGGATGGGCATCGCGCCGGCGAGGGCCGCACCCTCAAGAACCTCGGCGACACCTACATCGACCTGCGGAAGCCCAAGCGGGCGCTCGACTACTACGGGGAGGCCCTCGAGATCGGCCGTGAGGTCGGCGACCGAGCCCGCGAAGGCCAGGCCCAGTTCGGTGTCGGTGTCTCCTTGTTGGGGCTGGGTGAGTACGCTGCGGCCGAGGCGCAGCTCAGGGGCGCACTTGCGGTCCTCCGAGAGGTCGGCGACCGGCCCAAGGAGGGCCGCACCTTGCTGCGGCTGGGCGATGCACAGCGAGCGCAGCGGCGACTGGTCGAGGCGGTCGCCAGCTTTACGGCCAGCCTGGCGATCATGCGGGAGACCAGCGACCGCTACCACGAGGGCCTAGCCCTGTGGCATCTCGGCTTGACCTCGCAGGACCAGGATGACGAGGCAGGACAGCCCGCCGAGGCGTACTGGCATCAGGCGCTCACCATCTTCAACGAGTTGGGTGCCACTGCTGAGGCTGAAGACGTCCGCCAACTCCTCGCCACTGCTCCCCAGGAACGCGACGCCCAGGAGGGGGCTCACCCTGCTGCGTGACCACCTTGGACTCCCCGAGACCCGCGCCGCACGCCCGTTCGCGGCGGCGATGCTGATCGACGCGCTCGGCTCCGGGCTGTTCCTGCCGTTTTCGTTGCTGTACTTCCGCCACGCTGGCGGCCTCCCGCTGCCCGATGCCGGTTTCGGCCTGTCGATCGCGATGCTGATCGCGCTGCCTGCGCCGCTGGTGGGCGGGGTGCTCATCGACCGCGCCGGCCCCAAGCAGGTCATTATCGCCACCAACGGCGCCCGCGCAGTCGGGTTCCTGGCCTACCTGCTGGTGCATAACCTCGCCACGCTGATCGTCGTGGCGCTGCTGGTCGCGCTGAGCGACCGGCTGTTTTGGGCGGCCCAGCCGGCACTGGTCGCCGAGATTGCCCCCTCAGGCGCTCGCGACCGCTGGTTCGGCCTGACCACCGCAGTCCGCTGCGCCGGCCTCGGCGCGGGAGGACTGCTCGCCGGCATCGCGGTGACGGGCCAGAGCGTCGGCGCCTACCACGTCCTCGCCATCGCCAACGCCGCGAGTTTCGCGCTCTGTGCGACGCTCATCGCAGGGTTGCACGTCCCAGACCGCGCCAGCCCTCTCGCCGCTGAGCCGCCCAGCCCACGCCGTTTCTGGACCGTCCTTTCCGACCGGCCCTTCCTGGGAGTGGTGCTTGCCAACCTGGCCTTCGGGATTGCCCGCACCGCCATCCTGGTTGGCCTGCCTGTCTACACCGTCCAAGTCCTCAGGGCGCCACTATGGCTGGCTGGCGCGTTATACACCCTCTACACCGCGATGATCGCCATCGGGCAGACCAATCTGGTGCGCCGCCTCGAAGCCCGCCGGCGCACCCGCGCCCTGATGCTGGCCGCCTGGATCTGGGCTGCATCGTTCCTACTGCTCGCGCTGGCGCTGCGGCTGCCTCGCGCGGCGCTAGTGCCCTACCTGTTCGCCGCCACCGCGCTATACACGCTAGCGGTCATGCTCCATGTCGGCGTGATGGACGCCCTTGTCATCGAGGCCGCTCCCAGGGCGCTACGGGGTCGATATGTGGCCACCTACCAGACCTCGTGGGCGGTGGCCAACGCGATCGCGCCGGGCATGTTCACCGCCCTGCTGGCTTGGAAGCCGTTCGCGCCATGGATTGCGTTGACCCTGCTGGTAACGCTCGCCTTCGCCAGCGTCTGGGCATTGGAGTCACGCCTTGCATCGGCTGCCGTCAGACGGCGACCGTCGGAAGCCCCGGCGACGTGGGGATAGCGAGCGCAAGCGCTCGAGACGAACCGACCTTGGCCGCAGCGAGCGCTACTTCAGCTCGAAGGTAGCGTAGGCGTCCACACGGAAGCTGCCCGGCGCCACGGTGTAATACCCAACCAGCACCGACACCGGCGCGGCGGTGACTGGCTGCCAGGCTGCCAGCGCCTTCACCACCGGTCGAACCTGCTCGGGGGTCGCCGCCTGACCGAACCGGGTCAGGGTAAGATGCGGCCCCCAACTGCCCACCAACTCGATCCCGCCCTCCGTGCACGCCGCGTGAACCGTCCGGTGCAGCCCCCAATACCCGGCCGACGGCCGACCGAAAACCAGTGCCATCCTCGGCGCCACCAGCGCCGGACCAAAGGTGACCGCCCGCTCCTCGGCCGTGGAATCCTGCCCCGCAGCGAACAAGGCCACATCGACCGCGCTTGCGAGGCGGTCGAGCAGTTCCCGATCCTCGGGGATGTGCTGCGGGTCGACCAGGCGCCCATCGGGCGCGGCGAGGTTGCCGATGCTGGAGTGGATCGAGTCGTGCCCATACGCTGGCGTGGCGGGTAGCAGCTCGGCGAGGTGCGCCGACAGTGCGCACGCCGGCCCGGTCACCTCCTCCGGCCAGATGCATGCGATCCGGTAGCCGCCGTGTGGCTCAGCCTTGGGATCGGCAACAAGCCCCTCGGCCTGCGCCTGTTCGTGCTCGGCAAGCGACTGCTTGAAGCGCTCCTGCTCGTAGGTGCGGTACTGGTCGAAGGTCCAGGCCCGATCGACATCCATCACATGCTCCAGCCCGGGTTCCGCAGCTCGGGTCGCGCATAGTCCACGAATCTGGGCAGTGACCTGCGGAGATGGGCGATGGCACGCGCAGGCGGCGTGTATCTAGGCGCGAGCGTTCGCGCTGGTCAGGAGCCTGGGGCCGGCGGGGTGA
>JBKPDO010000266.1:0-3187 GCA_046727955.1 bacterium
GGCCGGGGCCAAGCCCGCCGCCCGCCTGGCCGGCGGCGACCCGCAGGCCGAGGCCGAGGCCAAGGCCGGGGCCGGGGCCAAGGCCGCTGCCCGCACGCCCCCGCCCCGCGAAGGCGACCCGCGGGCCGATCCGAGGGACAACGACTGGAGGCGGGCGAACGACCTGTTCCACGAGGTCATCCTGGCGGCGGCGGGCAACGACCGGTTGCGCCTGATGATCGCCGACCTGCACCGCGCCCTCCCTCGCAGCCTCATCTGGGGCGCGCTGCTCTCCCGCGCCGGAGAGCTCGCGGAGAACGCCGCCCAGCACCGTCGCATCCGCGAAGCGCTGCAGGCCGGCGACGGCGAGGAGGCGCGCGGCCGCATGATCCAGCACGTGGCCCATGCCGGGAGCCTTGTCGAGGCATGGTTCGCCAGCCACCTCCGCGCATGGCCCACTGACGGAAGGTCGGAGAATGCTGCTGAAGCTGCTCGGGAACGGTGAGCCCGACGCCAGCGCGATCGTCGTCCCCGGCGGTCCGCGGCTCACCTACCAGGCGCTCCGAGACGAGGTCCTGCGGGGGGCCGAGGCGCTGGCCGGCCTCGGTCTGCGGCGTGACCAGGCTGTGGGCATAGTGCTCGAGAACAGCGCCGAGGCGATCGTGCTGTTCCTCGCGGCCGCGCTGGTCGCGGCCGCCGCGCCGCTGAACCCCGCGTACACCGAGGCGGAGCTCCGCTTCTACCTCGAGGACGTCGGCGCCCGCGCGCTGGTCGTGCCCCCCGAGGGCGCCGAGGCGGCGCGGCGGGCACTGCCACAGGGCGCCATCCTGGTCGAGGCCGCCATCGCCGGCGACGGCCGGCTTCAGCTTGAGTCCGGCGGGCGCGCGCCGCGCCGCGCCGACCCGGGCGAACCAGGGGGCGACAACGTGGCGCTGATGCTGCACACCAGCGGCACCACCGGCCGGCCCAAGTGTGTGCCGCTGCGCCACCGCAATCTCGCCGCCTCGGTGGACAACACCGCCACCCACTACCAGCTCGGCCCTGAAGACGTCTCGCTCTGCGTGATGCCGCTGTTCCACGTGCACGGGCTGATGGCCTCGGCGCTGGCGACCCTGCGGACGGGCGGCACCGTGGTCGTGCCGGCGCCGTTCAACCCGCTCTCCCTCTGGACCGCCGCCGCCGAGCAGCGGCCGACCTGGTACTCGGCCGTGCCGACCATCCACCGGATGGTCCTGGCCCAGGCCCGCGGCGAGCGCCCGCCCCCCAGCCGCTCGCTGCGCTTCGTCCGCTCCTGCAGCGCCGCGCTGGCGCCGGAGCTGATGGCCGAGATCGAGCAGCGGCTCGGCGTGCCGGTGCTCGAGGCCTATGGCATGACCGAGGCGTGCCATCAGATCGCCTCCAACCCGCTGCCGCCGGCGGGCCGCCTGCCCGGCTCGGTCGGTCTCGGCACCGGCGTCGAGGTGGCCGTGGTGGACGACGCTGGCGCGCCGCTGCCCGCCGGCACGCCCGGCCAGGTGGTCATCCGCGGGCCGAACGTGATCGACGGCTACGCCACCAACCCCGAGGCCAATGCCGAGTCCTTCGTGCGCGGCTGGTTCCGCACCGGCGACCAGGGCGTGCTCGACGCGCACGGCTACCTCACTCTCATCGGGAGGATCAAGGAGCTGATCAGACGCGGCGGCGAGAAGATCTCCCCGCGCGAGATCGACGAGGTCCTGCTGCGCCACCCGTCGGTGGCCGAGGCGGTCGCCTTCGGAATGGCCCACCCGGTCCTGGGCGAGCAGGTGGCTGCGGCGGTGGTGCTACGCGAGCCGGTCGCCGAGCGCGAGCTGCTCTCGCACTGTCGCCAGCAGCTCGCCGCCTTCAAGGTGCCGGCCAAGCTCTACGTGGTGGACGCGATCCCGCGCACCGCCACCGGCAAGGTGCAGCGCCGCAAGGTCGCCGAGGCGCTGGAGGGAGGCCGGTGAGGCTGGTCGTCGTCGGTGCCGGCGCCACCGGCGGCTTCCTCGGCGGCTTCCTGACCCGCGCCGGGCACGACGTGACCCTGATAGCCCGCGGTGCCCACCTGGAGGCGATGCGGCGCGGCCTGGTGGTCCGCACCGCCGAGGGCGAATTCAGCGTGCGGCCCCGCTGCACCGACGATCTCGGCGCGGTGGCGGGCGCGGAGGCGGCGTTCCTGGCGGTCAAGGCGCACGCGGTCGCGCACCTGGCGCCCCGGCTTGGCAGGTCGCTCGGGCCTGGCACGGCGCTGGTGACACTGCAGAACGGCATCCCGTGGTGGTACTTCCAGCGCCACGGCGGGCCGCTGGAGGGAGCCCGCCTGGCCGCGGTCGACCCCGATGGGCTGATCGAGCGGCATCTGGACGCGCGCCACGTGGTCGGCGCGGTCGTCTACGCCGCCACCCGGGTCGTCGAGCCCGGTGTGATCGAGCACCTCGAGGGCACCCGTTTCGCCATCGGCGAGCCCGACGGCTCCAGGAGCGAGCGCTGCCAGGCGATCGCGGCGGCGCTGGTGAGCTCCGGGCTGAAGTGCCCGGTGCGGACCGATATTCGTAAGGAGATCTGGCTCAAGCTCATCGGCAACGCGGTGTTCAACCCGCTGAGCGCGCTGACCCGCGCCTCGCTGGCGGCCATCGGCGGCGACCCGGCCGCGCGGGCGGTCGCGCTGCAGGCGATGGGTGAGGCCGCGCGCGTTGCAGGTGCCATCGGGGTGGAGCTCGACCTGTCGGTGGAGCAGCGCCTGGATGGCGCCGCCAGCGTGGGCGAGCACAAGACCTCCATGCTCCAGGACGTCGAGGCCGGCCGCCCGCTCGAGGTGGACGCACTGGTCGGAGCGGTGGTCGAGATCGGCCACCTGGCCGACCTGGAGCTGCCCCGCCTGGAGATGCTATACGCCTGCGCGAAGCTCCTGGACCACAGCCTGCGGGACCACTAGCCCGCCGAGGCGGGCTAGTGTCCCGAGTCACTGATGCGCTTCATATTCGTGGCGGTAAAACTTCCTGGTGCGGGGGCCGAGAGCCGCCCTGGAAACAGCAACGAATCAACGACTCGGGACACTAGTGGTCAACAAACGAGATCCCATGGCTTGTGGCCGCCACGACGGATGAGAATGGTGCGCCCGGCCAAGCTCGGCTTTGCTTGGTGCAGTAGAGCCCGTAAACGAGATTGACGCGGGGGCCTTCCCGGCACCACGAACTGTTTGCTGCGA
>JBKPDO010000267.1:0-22935 GCA_046727955.1 bacterium
GGCTGGGACGCCGCGAGGGGACGGGGGGCGGCTGGCGGCGGGGTGGGCGCTGGCGGTGAGGGGGGCGGCGGCGGTGAGGGGGGCGGCGGCGGTGAGGTGGCGGCGGGCGGGAACCAGCCTGGCCAGGTGGGGCTATCGGTACCGTCTCCGAAGGCGTTCGAGCGGTCGCCGAGGGAGCCGAGGGAGCCGAGGGAGCCGAGGGAGCCGAGGGAGCCGTTTGTGGGGAAGCCGCTGGGCGGCGGCCCCGGCAGGACGACGCTGGGAGCCACCCCGGGACGGAGCGCGGCCGCGGGCCGCACCGCCGCCATCGCCGGCACCGGCTGGCGCTCCTCCTCCATCCCGGAGGGGGGCAGGCCGGTGGGCTGCGCGACCTCTTCGGAGAACAGCGCCGGCGGCAGCACCACCACCGCGGTGATGCCACAGCCGGGCGTCGGGGTGAGCGAGACGCCGATGCCGTGGCGCCGGGCGAGCCGGGCGACCACGTGCAGCCCCAGCCGCTGCGACACCGACAGGTCGACCTCCGGCGGGTTGGCCAGCAGCTCGTTGGCGCTGTCCAGGTCGGCCGGGCGCAGCCCCACGCCCCAGTCCTCGACCGAGAGGACCTGAGCGCCGCGTGCCTGCAGGTACGGCCGGGTGCGTATGATCACCCGCGCCTGGGGTGGGGAGAAGTGGACGGCGTTCTCGACCAGCTCAGCCAGCAGGTGGGTGAGGTCGGCCACCGCCTTGCCCGACACGGCCAGGCGCTCGTCCACGTCGAGCACGACACGGTCCAGGTCCTCGGTCTCGGCGACCCCGGCGCGGACGACATCCACCAGCAGCACTGGGTTGCTCCAGGTGCGCGGCGCCTCCTCGCCAGAGAGCACCAGCAGGCTCTCGGCGTTTCGCCGGATCCGGGTGGCGAGGTGATCGAGGCGGAACAGGTCCGCCAGCGCGTCCGGGTCCTTCTCCTGCTCCTCGAGCTGGTTGATCACGCTCAGCTGCCGGTACAGCAGGCTCTGGTTACGCCTGGCGAGGTTGACGAGCAGGTCGGAGGTGAACTTGCGGCGGTTGATCTCCCCGTCGGCCAGTTCCGTCCTGAGCGCGAGCGTTTTCTGCTGCTCGTCCTCGGTCGTCCTCCAGAAGATGACCACGCCGACGCAGGCGAACAGCACCGCCAAGCCATGAATGCCGGACCAGACCCAGGGGTTCGCCTGCCCGGCCGGGTGGTTGAAGATCAGATTGGATTTCCACACCGAGCCGACGCCATGGCTGAGCACCGTGAAGACCACGTTCCATAGGAACGGCACCCAGTCCTGATAGAGCGCGATGAACCCGATCATGATAAAGAAGTGAAAGTGTGCCTCGATCGAGCCCCGAGACAATCCCACTAACGCCGCCGAGCAGTACACCAGCCCGGCGGTGACCGAGATCGAGGCGAAGCGCCGATGCCGCGTGAACATGCCGCCCACCATGAAGAGCGGCAGCACCGCAACAGCCCGAAGCGTGAAGGCGAGGGTCTGCCCGACGACCAACCCGAACAGGATCAACCCGGGCAGGTGGATGAATAGGACCCACTGCAGGAGCCGGTGTCGCTTCCGCCACACCTCGTCGTCGAGCGTATTCCCCCGCGGTAGGTACGCCAGCACTTTATTTACCACGGGTACCCCCATCACAGTCCGTTCGTCTCGTCGAACGACATCGAACGACGCAGAATGATGATGCCCCCCGCGCAACCGCCGCAAATCCGCTCGTCGAGAGCGGCGCAATCCCGCCTTATCGGTCGCGCAAATGGCGCGAAGGTAGTTGGAGCCCGACTGACGCTTGATTTGGTGACGAAGCAGTCACGCCGCCCGCCGGCGCGGGCTCATTGAGTCGTGTCGTCCTCGCCGTACTCGATGGCAATCTTGCGGTCGGGGACGATGGCGTGGTAGCGCCCGAACTCGTGCAGCCCGACCGCCTCGGCGACCTTGGCCGAGGCGTAATTGTCGGGCGCATGGTTATAGAGCACAGCGCGACCCTCGGAAAGCGCGTGGCGCGCGGCGGCCGACACCACCGAGCGCGCCAGCCCGCGCCCGCGAGCGCGCTCGGCGGTGCCGACCGAGATCTCCCGCAGGCGGTCGTCGTAGCGCTTGAGGACAGCGGTCGACAGCACCTGGCCGTCCTCGTCGAGTACCACCCACGCCTCGCCGGTGAAATGCCCGAGGACCCAGTCGGGCAGGCGTGGGTCGGTGGCGTCGAGCACGGTGACCTCGACCACGGGCGGCGGGACGTCGACGCCGGTGCGGGCGACGCCGGAGAAGAGATGGCCGCCCAGGTCGGCGGCGGCACGCTCGAGCGCGGACATCACGTCGCCCGTCCCGTCGAGCAGGCGGCGCATTTGCGGGGCATACTGGGGCGCGACCGCCAGCACCGCTCCGCCCTCGCGCGTGAAGGCCCGCACCGGCAGGCTCGGATGCTTCACCTCTGCCAGGGCGATCTCATGGGGAACCAGCTGGTCCATCGGAAGGCCGTAGCGGTCGGCGAGCACCGCCCGGACCACCGCTTCGTTGTCAACGGGCGCGAGCATGACGCCAGAGTAACGCTGGCACATACCGAAACGGTTGAATCTCTGCCTGGAGGGTTGTCGATTCGGGCATTACGGGCACTGGCGCGGACTGAGGAGAAGCGGATCACGGTATCCTGACACGCCGTCTGGGTACTCGAATCGTCGGGAGGCGAAGGCGCCATGCGGGTCGGTGTGCTGGGAGCGACCGGGCGGATGGGCCAGGCCGCGTGCCGTGCCGTCCTCGGCGCGGTCGACCTGGAGCTCGTCGCCGCGGTCGCCGGGCAGAGGAGCGCTGGGCGCGAGCTGCGCGAGCTCGTGCCGGAGGCGCCCGCCGGCCTGCGGATCGAGGCGGCGCCGCGGGACCTCCTCGACGCCAAGGTCGATGCGGTCGTGGACTTCTCCGCGCCGGAGGCGACTCTGGCCGCCGCCCGGCTGCTGCTGCCCGCCGGCGTCCATCTGGTCTCTGGCACCACTGGCCTGCCCCCCTCCGGGATGGAGGAGCTGCGCGGGCTCGCCGAGGCGCCCGGCGGCGGCAACGCCGTGTGGGCGCCCAACTTCGCCCTCGGCGCGGTGCTCGCGCAGCGCTTCGCCGCCATCGCCGCCCGTTACTACCGCGACGTCGAGGTGATCGAGCTGCACCATGCCGGCAAGGCTGACGCTCCATCGGGCACCGCCATCCGCACCGCCGAGGCGATCGCAGCCGCTCGGCAGGGTGGGAAGCCGGGCGACACTCGCGCCTTGTCCCGCGAGCTGGTGACCGGCGTGCGCGGCGGTGAGGTCGAGGGCGTGCGCGTCCACTCGGTCCGCCTGCCCGGGCTGGTCGCCCACCAGGAGGTCATCTTCGGCGGCGAGGGTGAGGTCCTGACCGTGCGCCACGACTCCGTGGACCGCGCCAGCTACATGCCCGCCGTGCTGCTGGCGGTGCGCGCGGCCCCCAACCGTCCGGGCCTCACAGTGGGCCTCGAGCTACTTCTGGACCTGTGATGGCGATGCCCCCGCAGCCGCTGTACTGGGTCGAGGCGTTCGACGAGGAGGAGCGCCGGCGGCTGGCGCCCTACTTCACCAACACCGACCGGCCGGTGTTCGCCCTGCGGAACCTGCCGGAGGTGGTGAAGGGCGCGCTGTTCGCCCGCTACTCGCGCAGCGGCAAGAGCCTGCGCCGGCTGTTCCTGGACGAGTTCTACGACCAGGTGGGCGGCGAGGCCCTCGAGACCCCGCCGGTCGGGCAGGCGCGGGCGAGCGCGCTGTACCAGCGGGTGCTCGACGAGTACGGCGACGACTCGGTGGCCCAGCTGGCCGGCGCCCACGTCGCCTGCGAGCAGGCCTCGAACCTGCTCACCAAGGCGCTGGAGTGGGGGCGGCTGGCAGCCTACATGGAGCAGTCGACGCGCTACGTGTCCTACACCGACCGGCCCGGCGGGCGCTGGCGCTATCACCTGGACCCTGACCTGGACGCCGACCCTGACGTCGGTGCCGAGTACCGGCGCGTGCTCGACGGCGTCTTCGCCACCTACGCCGAGCTGGTGCCAGCGCTGAGCGAGCACCTCGGGCGCGTGCCGCCGCAGGCGGGAACGAGCGAGGCGGCCTGGCGGCGGGCGGTCAAGGCGCGGGCGCTGGACGCGCTGCGCGGGCTGCTGCCGGCGGCGACCACCTCCAACGTCGGCATTTTCGCCTCGGGCCAGGCCTACGAGGCGCTGCTGCTGCGGCTGCGCGCCAGCTCGCTACCCGAGGCGCGCAGCTATGCGGACCTGCTGCTGGCCGAGCTGCGGCAGGTGATCCCGAGCTTCCTCACCCGGGTGGACCGCGAGGACCGCGGGCTGGCGTGGTCGCGCTACCTCGCCGAGACGTCCCAGGAGACGGCGAAGGTGGTGGACGCCCTCCTCGGCGACCCGGCACCCGCCGAGGAGGGGCCCTCGGTGCGGCTGGTCGAGTCGGACCCGGCCGCCGAGGACAAGGTGCTCACCGCCATCGCCTACCCGGTGCTGCGGATCGGCGAGGAGGAGGTGGCGGCCATGGTGGCGAGGCTCGGCGCCGAGGACCGCGCCCGCCTGCTCGCCGCCTACGTGGGCGAGCGCGGCAACCGCCGCCACCGTCCCGGGCGCGCCTTCGAGCGTGCCGTCTACACCTTCGACGTGGTCTGCGACTACGGCGCCTTCCGCGACCTCCAGCGCCACCGCCTGTGCACCATCGTGTGGCAGCGGCTCACCCCCGACCTAGGCTACGACCTGCCGGCCGACGTGGCCGCCGCCGGCCTGGGGGAGCGCTACGGCGCCTGCATGCGCGACCTGTCCGCGCTGTACCGCGCGCTGGAGCCTCGCCACCCGGCGCAGGCGCCGTACGCGGTGAGCATGGCGCACCGGGTCCGCTTCGCGATCACGCTGAACGCCCGCGAGCTGATGCACCTGGCGGAGCTGCGCTCCGCGCCCCAGGGCCACCCGACCTACCGGACGGTGGCGCAGCAGATGCACCGCCTGGTCGCTGAGCAGGCCGGGCACCGCGGCCTGGCGGAGTCCATGCGGTTCGTTGTCCATGACGATGTCGACCTCGGACGCCTGGCCGCCGAGCAGCGGTCGCAGGCACGCCGTAGCGGGGTGTTGCCGGCCTGATCCGACTCCAGCGCGGCAGTCATGCCGTCCGCCGCCGCGACAGCGGCGGGCTGGTCGGCCTGTTCTTCGTGGGCCTGGTCCTGGTGGCCCTGTTCTCCAGCGGCGCCGCCGGCGTTATCGCCACCAGGACCGCGACCCCCACGGAGACCACGGTCAACAGCGCCGAGTCCGCCGAGCGGGCCGTGGTGACCGCGCGCTTCAAGCAGATCATGGGCCTGCGCCAGCAGGCGCTGCGCAGGCTCGACCCGAGCATCCTCCGCGGCATCTACACGCCGGACTCGCCGCAGCTGCGCAAGGATCGCACCGAGATCCAGACCCTGCGCCGCAAGCAGGAGCGCTGGATCGGCCTGGTGCTGCCGGTGTCGATCCTGAAGGCCTCCGTTGACTCGAGCCGCCGCTGGACGATCGTGGCGCTGCTGGGCCGCTCCGACGCCCGCCTGGAAACCAGCGCCGGCGACCTGATCAGGAAGGTCGAGGGCAACCGCCAGGTGTACTGGTGCACGCTGGTCAGGGACCCGGGCAGGGTCTGGCTGCTGTCCAAGCTCGTACCGCCCGAGTCGCTTCAGCCCGGAAGCCGGTAGAGCTGGCCAGCGGTGGCGCGCGGGCGGCAACGGTCCTCCGGTCGTCTGGGCCAATTACACTTCACGAAGTCCTGATTCTGAGTGGAGTCCTGGAGGAGGAGAGGCCATGGCCACGGCGCAACCTGCCGCACCGAACGAGCTGCTCTCCGAGCGCATCGCCGGCGGCATCCTGCCAAGGGTGCTCAACTCGTTCGACATGGTGGCGATCTTCGTCGCCATCGTGCTGTTCATCACCAACGCCGCCGTCATCCAGTCGGCGGGCCCGACCGCGTTCGGCTGGTGGATCCTGGGGTTCATCGCCTTCCTTATCCCGAGCGCGATCGTCACCGGACAGCTCGGCGTGATGTTCCCCGGCGAGGGCTCCATCTACCTGTGGACCAACAAGGCGTTCGGCGCCTTCTGGGGCTTCTTCGCCGGCTTCTGCGCCTGGTGGCCGGGCGTGCTCGTGATGGTCGCGACCGGCACCATCACCGTGGCCTTCCTCGGCTACGTGTTCCCGGGCTCGGTCGCCTCCTGGAGCATCCAGGTCCAGGGCCTGCTGATCACCGGCTTCATCCTGGTCTCGGCGCTGCTGGCCATCTTGCGCTTCCGGGTGACCCAGAATGTCGTCAACATCGTCGTCGTCCTTTACGCCCTAGCGATTGCCCTGATGCTCGTCGCCGGGATCGTGCACCTCGCCCGCGGCAAGCCGGCCGAGGTGGACCCTGGCCAGTTCTCGGCCTGGGCGCCGTCCAAGCCGACGGGGCTCAACTTCACCAACTGGACCTTCTTCGGGCTGGTGATCCTCGCCCTGCTCGGGGTCGAGGTGCCGCTCAACATGGGCGTGGAGATCAAAAACACCCGCTCCATCACCCGCTACCTGTTCTGGGGCTCGCTCGCGGTGATAGCCGCCTACCTGATCGCCACCTGGGCCGTGATGGTGACCGTGCCGGCGGGGCAGGGGGAGTCGGCCCAGGTCACCGCGGTCGCCGCCGCCGTCGGCCGCTCGCTTGGGACCTTCTGGGGCGACCTGGTGGCGCTCATCCTCGCCGGCTTCTTCCTGTTCATCACCGTGGTCTACAACTACTCCTTCGCCCGGCTGATCTTCGTGTCGGGCCTGGACCGGCGCCTGCCCAAGGCGATGAGCCACGTCAACGCCAACAAGGTTCCCGACGTCGCCGTCCTGGTCCAGACGGTCGTGGCGGTGGTGTTCACCCTGCTCGCCTTCGTGATCCTGCCGAGCACCTCGAGTGGAGGCAAGCCGGTCGAGGTGCAGACCAAGATCTACGACGTGCTGCAGGCCGCGGTCACGGTCATCTGGTGCGTCTCGATGGTGGTGCTCTTCGTCGACGTGCTGATCATCCTGCGGCGCTACGCCGCCCAGTTCGAGGCGAGGCGGCTGGCCAACCCCGCGGTATTCTGGGTGTGCTCGGTGATCGGCGCGCTGGCCACCCTGATTGGCATCGTCTCGACGCTCAGCGGCTCGTGGACCCCGCTGATCTCCAACGACGCCGGCGCCATCTCGGTGGCCGGCGCCAAGATCTCCTACGGCACCTGGTTCTGGTGGGTGGCGGGGATCGCGGTCGCCTCGATGGTGGTCGGCGCCCTGCTCTACATGCTCGGCCGGCGCACCGAGTCGTCGGCGGCGCAACGCGGTCCACTGCCGGCGGCCGGGCCGGGCGGCGGCGCCTAGATGTGGACGATATCCGTCAGCAGTGATCGCCCGGGACCGCTCCTTGCAGTCTGAACCGATTCGCGGTCCCGGGCTCGGGGGTTCGGGGGGCGGAGCGAAGCGCAGTCCCCCGATGGGCAAAGGACAGCGGTGACCATCGACTTGCTGAACGCCCACGTCTCGGGGGTCAGGTGAACGGCCAGGGCGAGGCGCCCGCCACCGTCGCCTTCGTCGACCACCACTGCCACAGCCTGCTGCGGGGCTGGCCGAGGGCGTCGGCCCCGGAGTGGCCCGCCTGGCGCCGCTGCTTCACCGAGTCCGCCGACCCTCGCGTACTCGGTCGCGACGTGCCCGACCTGCTCGGCTACCGCCGCTTTCTCGGCGCCCTCATGCCGCTGGTGGGCGCGGGGGGAACAGACGAGCAGGCGGTGGTGGCGGCGCGCGACCGGCTGGCCGCCGCGGACCCCGATGCGTACCTGCGGATGCTGCTGGACAACAGCGGCACGGTGGCCCTGCTGGTCGACACCGGCTACGGCGGGCCTGAGACGCTGGCGCCCGCCGAGCTGGCGCGTGCCACCGGCCGGCCGGTGCACGAGGTAGTGCGGCTCGAGTCGCTGGTGGAGACGGTGCTCGGCACGGGCGGTCGGCTGGCGCGCTCGCTGGACGCCCTGGTCGACGCCTTCGAGGCGCGGGTCGGCGAGGTAGTCGAGGGTGGCGCGGTGGCGCTCAAGTCGGTGCTGGCCTACCGCGCCGGCCTGCGCCTGCCCTCCAGCGGCCCGGCCGAGCTGCGTCGCGCCTTTACTGAGCTGGACCGGGCCGCGCAGGCCCGCCGCTTCGACGATCCGGTGCTCGAGCCCTTCCTGGTCCGCCGCGCCGCGGAGCTCGCCGCCGCGCGCGGCGTGCCGCTGCAGTTCCACACCGGCTTCGGGGACACCGACATCGACCTGCCCAGCGCCAACCCGGCGCTGCTGCGACCGCTGCTCACCGACCCGCGCACGCAGGCGTGCCCGGTGGTCCTGCTGCACTGCTACCCGTTCGTCGGCGCCGCCGCCTACCTCGCCGGGCTCTATCCGCAGGTCTACCTGGACCTGTCGCTGGCGATCCCGCTGGCCGAGCCGATCGCCGAGCGGCTGGTGCGGGAGGCGCTGGGCCTGTGCCCCGCCAGCAAGCTGCTGGCGGCCTCCGACGGCCATTCCTTTCCTGAGATGCACTGGTGGGGCGCTGTCGTCTGGCGGCGGGCGCTCGGCCGCGTGCTCGCGGCCGAGCTGCGGTCCGGCGGCCTCGACGAGCCCGCCGCCCTCAGCCTGGCCGGCCAGCTCCTCGCCGGCAACGCACGTCAGCTGTACGGGCTGGAGGAAGGCTTCTGACCACGTAGAGATCGCGTTCGTCCTGGACGCCGCCCAACTGGGGCAGGCGGAGATCTCGACCCGATGGCAAGCACCGCCGAGCGCGTACTGAGCGCGCGGAATTGGGGCTAGGGCCTATCGACCTTGCAGTTGGGCGTCCCGCCAGATCCCTCGCAGTTCCTTATCGCGCGCTGCGCTCTTGCCGATGGGCGATGCCACGAAGTTCCTCATGATGAGGGTGGCTTTCCTAGCTTCCCGGAGGCCGGCTCCACACCCATGATTGCGGGAGCATACCTGCTCGGGAGCGCACGCGCGTACACCGGCGATCCGCGCCGCGTTCAGTCTCGACCGGCAACTACCCGGCGGCATGCCACGGTTCTGCAGCTGCCCCGGATGTGGCCCAGGAGGGCTGCTAGGCTGCGTTCCTGCTGGTCAGCGCGCCGCCAAGTCAGAACTTCGTGAAATGGTGATAGCACTCGAAGGCGGTGTCGCGGGTGGCGAACGTGGCCGCCTCGGCGCGCTTCACCGCCAGGTAGGCGCTGCGGCGTAGCGGCCCGAGCGCCTCCATGAGCAGCTCGTCCTGCTCGAGGGCGTCGAGCGCGGCCGTCAGTGACTCGGGCAGCCGGCGGATGCCGCGCCGGCGCCTGGTCGAGGCGGACAGGGTGGCCGGGTCGACGTTGGTCGGCCCGCCCGGGTCCAGCTTGTTGCGGATCCCGTCCAGCCCCGCGTGGACGAAGGCGCCGAGCGCCAGGTAGGGGTTGCCGGTCGAGTCGGACGGCTTGAGCTCCAGGTTGGTCGAGGGCTCGTCGAGGCCCCACATGGGAGAGGCGATGCGCACGGCGGCCTCGCGGTTGTCCATGCCGTAGCAGGTGTAGGCGCTGCTCCACGACCGCGGCACCAGGCGCCGGTAGCTGTTCACGCTGCCGCAGGTGAGCCCGACCAGCGCCGGCAGGTGGGCGAGCAGGCCGCCGATGAAGTGGTAGGCGATGCCGGACAGGCCGTATTGGTCGCCAGCGCCGTAGAAGGCGTTGCGCGTCCCCGGCCCACCGCGCTCGTCGACGTCCCACAGCGAGGCGTGCAGGTGGCACCCGTTGCCGGCCTGGTCCGGGATGGGCTTGGGCGCAAGGCTGGCCCACAGTCCCTGGCGCCAGGCCACGCCGCGCGCCGTCTCGCGGTACCAGACCTGGTTGTCGGCCGCGCGCAGCGCCGGAGCGTGCCGGATCGACAGCTCCTGCTGGCCGTGGCCCAGCTCCGGGTAGTACTGCTCGACCGCCAGCCCTTGCGCCTCCAGCGCCCGGACAAGCTCGATCGCGTAGTCGTGGGCGGAGCCGAACCCGGTGGTCGAAAAGCACAGGCTCTGGTCGACCGGCACCAGACGGTCGAGCGCGTCGGGGTTGCCACCCGTGTCGGGGTTGCCACCCGTGTCGGGGTCACCGCCCGTGTCGGGGTTGCCACCCGTGCCGGGGTTGCCGCCCGTGTCGGGGTCACCGCCCGTGCCGGGGTCCCCGCCCGTGCCGGGGCCTTGGCCGCCGGGTTCTCGCCTGCCAAGGGTGAACTCCGGCTCGAACGCCGCCACCAGGGCGTAGCCCTCCCTGGCCAGCTCGGCGACGGCCTGCTTCAGAAAGGTCCGCGGGCAGGCCTCCCATGGATCGCCGTCGAGCCTGACCATGTCGGCGACCATGGCGCCAGCGCCGGGCGCATACGGCAGCGCCACGAACGACTCGGGGTCCGGCACCAGGCGGATCTCGCCGACGGGGCCCATGCCGGCGACCGGCTGCAGCTCGTCGAGCATGGTCATGGCCTGCATGGCGACCGTCAGGCCGATGCCCGTGTGGAGCCGCTCGGCGAGGCGGGAGCGGGAGGTCGCCTTTCCGCGCACCACCCCGCCGTGGTCGACGTACAGGAAGCGGATCAGGTCGAGCCCCTCGGCCTCAGCCCGCTCCACCACCGTGAGCCCGGCCCCGTGCGCCGCGGGCTCGGCCTGGCGCCCCTGCCCTTCGCGGGCCTTCTTCTTCGCCATCGCCGCCCTTCCCGCGCCCAGCTCCCGCCTGCTCGGTCAGGCGAAGTGTGGCTGATGCGGCCCCCCTCTGGCGAGCGCGGTGGCGTCAGCACCTCGTGCGCCTACGATCTCCTGGTCCCGGCCCGCGACCATCGAGCGGGCGGCCGAGATCCTGGGCGAGCTCATCGACGCCGGCTTCCAGGGCTTCACCTTCCGCAACCCGAACCTGTCGACTCCGGAGCTGATCGGGCTCGCCGGTGACCTGAAGAAGATGCTCCCCTGACCGTGCGCGCGCCGGAACGCCCGGCGGCAGGCGATCCGGTCAGGATCAGGCTGCCCGCAGGAGGCTGTCCGCGCGCCGGTCCGCGGGCGCGCGGGCGCACAGGTGCTTGACGACGTACTCCGCGTCCCTGCCGGCGCCACCGACGAGCATCGATGCGAAGGCGTACTGGAACGCCAGCCCGACGAAGTACAGCCCCGGCGCCGACGGCACCACGCCACGTAGCTCGAGCGGCCAGCCGTCGTCGCCCGTCACGGGCAGGTCGATCCAGGAGAAGTCCTGCCGGAACCCGGTGCACCACACCACGTTGGCGACGTCGAGCACGCGGCCGCCGTCGAGCACCGGGAGACCATCGCGCACCCCGACCATCCGCGCCGGCGCGATCTCGACGCCGACCCCGGTGAGGTCGGTCCGCTTGACCCGGATCAGCGGGCCGCCGTGGGCCCTGACCTCTGGACGAACCTTGCGACCGATAGGGGTCCTGATCGTCAGCACGTGCTTGGCCAGGAAGAAGAGGACCGGGAAGATCACCCGCGCCGGCCTGGCCTCGATGTCGAAGGGCACCTCGCCGTGGATCGGGCCACTGAGCACCGTGGGATGGCCGGCTGTGCCGGCTTCGAAGGCGATGTCGCCGCCGGAGTGCGACGCTCCGACCACCAGCACCCCACCGGGCTGGAGCTGGGCCGGGTTCTTGTAGGCGCTCGAGTGCAGCTGGACGATGCCGGGGTCGAGCTCGCCGGCGAAGGCGGGGACGGACGGCGTCCGGCCGAACGTGCCCGACGCGACCACGACGTTGTCGCACACAAACGATGGTCCGTCGGTGGTCACGAGGTACTTCCCGTCCTTCCGGGACACCCCGCTCACGCGCACCCCGTTGCGGACGGGCAGCTCGAAGGCCGCGGCGTACGTCTCGAGGAAGTCGGCCATCTCGTCCTTGGTGGGGAAGGACGACGGCGGTGCGGGGAACCGCATCCCAGGCAGGGATTCGGCGCGCGCCGGGCTGTACAGCCGCAGCGAGTCCCAGTGGCACCGCCAGTTGTCGCCCACCCGCTCGTAGGCGTCGAGGATCACGAATTCCCTGTCTCGACGAGCGAGGTGGAAGCCGCTGGCCAGGCCAGCCTGGCCTGCTCCGATCACAACGGTCTCCACCCGCGCCGGGCCTGGCTTCTGGTCAAGGTTGCCGGTCATGACGTCACCTCTCTGAATTGCGCATCTGAATTGCGCATCTGAATTGCGCATGGGCCGAGCCGCCCCTCCTCGAGCACCCTACGAGCGGGCGGACGCGGTCGCGTCGGGAGAACCCACCAATCCGAGCCGGCGCCGCAAGATGGGTAATTCTGTGTACCTGAGTCAGACGAGGTCGTGCTCGTACGCGTACGCCGTGGCCGCGGCCCGTGACGACAGGCCGAGCTTGACGAAGATGTTGCTGATATGCCGCGCTACGGTCTTCTCGCTGAGGAACAGCTCGCCGGCGATCGCGCGGTTGGTCCTGCCGGTGGCGACCATCCGGAGCACCTCCACCTCGCGCGCGGTCAGGCCGCAATCCAACCTGCTCGGCGCCCGGCCCGTCAGTGACTCGACCCGGGCGACGTCTGGAGCGGCCGCGAGGGTCTCGAAGACGTGACGCGCCGCGGCCAGCTCCATGCGGGCCGCGTCCTCGTCACCCAGTGACCGGCAGGCCAGCGCGACCAGCACCCGCGCCCTCGCGGCCTCGTACGGCGCGTCGAGCTCCTGCCACAGCGACCACGCCCGCCGCGCCGCGGAGAGCGCACCCCGCGCATCGCCCTCGGCCAGCAGCACCGCGCCGCCGGCGTGCGCGGCCATCGCGTTCAGCAGCGCGACGTTCCGCGCCGCGGCCAGCTCGGCAAGCTCGGCGGCGGCTGACCGGGCCTCCTCGACGTCCCTGGACTCGACCGCGGTCTCGACGGCGGCGCTCAGCAGCCGGGCGCGCCGGGACGGCTCAGCGGTCTCGTCCAGCGCCCGCCGGATGCCCGCCGAAGCCCGGTCGACCTGTCCCTGCGCAAGCCGGAGCAGGGCCAGGCCGGGCTGCGCGTCGCGTCCGAACCGGGTCGCCTGCAGATAGGTCTGCTCGGCGGTGCCGAACTCGCCGCGCAGCCGGTGCACCTCGGCCTGCTCGTAGAGCGCGTCGCCGACCGCCGGGTGCCCGGCCTTGCTGAACCGCTCGAAAGCCTGCCGCAGCTCTTCCAGCGCGTCGACCCAGGCGCCGTGGAGCTGCATGATCTGGGCCCGGTGCACCAGGCACTGTCCCCGGAATGGCACGAGGTCTGGCTGGGAGTCGCACCAGTGGCTGAGCGCCGCCGTCCACTCCTTGGCGCGGCGGGGGTCGAAGGTCTCCATGCAGGCGGCGATCACCCCGCAGTACACCAGTCCGGTCACGATCGGCGAGGCCTCCCCGCCGGTGACCCCGACCATCACCTCGTCGAGCACGGCGATGCCCTCGGCGACCCTGCCCATCGCGATCAGCGCCTGTCCCTGCCCGAACCCCGCCAGGGTGACCAGGTCCTTGTCGGCGAAGCGCCTGCCGATCTCGCGTCCCTGGCTGAACGTCGCGTACGCCTTCTCGGCCTCCCCGGCCATAAGGGCCTGCAGCGCGTCCGGGGCCAGCAGGTAGCCGCGGGCGACGCAGTCCCGCCGACCGTCGTCGATCGCGCCGCGCGCCCGCCCGGTCCAGCCGCCGGCCCGGGCCCACTCGCCATGGTCCATCAGCCCGAAGACCAGCCAGAACGCGTCCAGAGCGGCGCCATCGGGGTCGTCACGCTTCATCCGCCCGTTGAAGGCGCGCTCGAACAGGGCGTAGTAGTCCTCGTCGCGCCCGGTGAGGTATGCCGCGCGGCCGGCTCGCTCGAGATCCTCCGGCTCCAGCGGAGACTCCTCGTCGGCCGCGCGGAGCAGTTCGTAGGCGGCCCGCCAGGCCCGCCGTTCGTAGGCCTGGCGACCTTGCTCGAGCGCCGAAGCCGTGGTCATGCCGACGCCTCCCCGCCGGCCGGGGCGTAGGTCGCGAGTCCCCGCAGCATGACGTCGATCCCGAACTCGAAGCGCTCGTCCGGCCCGCCCGTGAATAGAAGGTCGACCGCGCCCCGGGTGATCGGGAACTGGTCCTCGGGCAGTGAGCGCACGTAGTCCTTGAACATCTCGATGATCTGGTCGGGTGGCAGGTCCTCGCCGGTCGGCGAGGCGAGCGGCAGGCTCTCCTCGAAACAGTAGGCGCCGATGTACAGCCCGAACAGATCGCCGATGTACGCGATCACCCGGTCGGGGATGCCGGCGGGCCGCAGGAGATCGAAGAGCCATTCGCTGAGCAGGGCCATCGTCGGGCCGGACGGGATCCTGCTGAGGGAGAGCCGGGCGATGTCGCGGTGCCGGTGCATGATCTCCCGCATCTGGCGGGCCAGGTCCCGCAGCTGCTCCTGCCACCTCGAGGGGTCGGGCTTGGGCAGCACCACCTCCGCGGTGGCCCGCTCGAAGACCAGCTGGAGCAGCTCCCCCTTGTTGCGGACGTGCCAGTACAGCGAGGCCGCGCCGGTGCCGAGCTCCTCGCCCACCCGGCGCATCGAGAGGGCGTCCATGCCCTGGCGGTCGAGCACGCGGAGCGCTGCCTCGACGATCGCCTCCCGCGTCAGCGGGACCTTCGGCGCGTGGCCACGGGCCTGGACCCTCCACGGCGGCTCGGGAACGGCGGAGTCGGGGCCGTGTGTGGGTGGGTCGGTCTGCTTCTCCATGGCTCTAGGACTGTACCAGGATCGAACAGTGTTAGCTACTCGAACAGCGTTTGACATCTTGGTCGCTCTCCGGCAGAATGCCGTTCGAGAACCGAACGGTGTTCAGAACGTGATTGGGAGGGGGAGTTGCACATGGAGCCGACGATCGAGGCCGCCGGGCTCGAGAAGCGCTTCGGGCGGACCCAGGCGCTCGACGGGCTCGACCTGGTCGCCGAGCCCGGGGAGGTAGTGGCAGTGCTCGGCCCGAACGGGGCCGGCAAGACGACCTTCGTCCGCGCCGTCGCCACGCTGCTGCGTCCCGACGCCGGCAGTCTCCGCGTCGCCGGGCACGACGTCCGCCGCGAGCCCGACGCGGTGCGCCGGACGATCGGCCTCGCCGGACAGTACGCGGCGGTCGAGCCGGCCATGACGGGGCGCGAGAACCTCGAGATGGTCGCCCGACTCTTCGGGCAGGGCCGCCGTGAGGCGCGCGGGAACGCCGAAGCCGTCCTCGAGCAGTTCGGGCTCAGCGAGGCGGGCGGGCGGCTTGTGCGCACCTATTCCGGTGGCATGCGCCGGAAGCTGGACCTCGGCGCGAGCCTGGTGGGCGCGCCCAGGCTCCTGCTGCTCGACGAGCCGACGACCGGGCTGGACCCGCGCAGCCGGATCGAGCTGTGGGACGCGATCCGCGGGCTGGTCGAGCACGGCACCGACGTGCTGCTCACCACCCAGTACCTGGACGAGGCCGACCACCTCGCGGGCCGCATCGTGATCGTCGATCACGGACGGGCCGTCGCGGCGGGAACGCCCGCGGAGCTCAAGCGGCGAGTCGGGGGCAACGTGGTCGAGGTCCACGTCCGGCACCGGGACGACCTGGCGAGGGTCGCCGAGGCTCTTGGCAGGCTCGACCACGCGGAGGCGCAGATCGACGAGGCGACGCGCCGGGTGAGCGTGGGCGTCGAGCCCGGCGGCGACCACCTCATGACGGCGCTGCGATCGCTCGAGGCCGCCAGCGTGGAGGTCGAGGACATCGCGCTTCGCCAGCCGAAGCTCGACGAGGTGTTCCTCGTCCTGACCGGACAGTCGCTCGCCGAAGGGAACGGATCTGCGGCCGCCGGTCACGCGGCCTGATGCGACGACAAGAGAGGAGATGACGATCATGGCAACCATCGCTTCGGCGATCGGCCGCAAGACCGCGGGGCCCGCGACGAGCACGCTCGTGGTCGCCAAGCGGGCGGTGCTTCGCTACCTGCGGACGCCGCAGCTCATCGTGCTCGGCACGATCCAGGGCGCGATGTTCCTACTGATCTTCCGCTACGTGTTCGGCGGCGCCATCGATGTCGGCGGGATCCGCTATGTGGATTTCCTGGTGCCGGGGTTCGTGACGACCGGCGTGCTGTTCACCGGGATGGGCGCCGCCACCGCCATGGCCGAGGACCTCGAGCAGGGGTTCATCGACCGGCTGCGGTCGCTTCCGATCCCCCGGAGCTCGGTCCTCGCGGGCCGGGCGACGGCCGACACCGCGATGAACGTCTGGAGCCTGGTGATCACGGTCGCGATCGGGTTCGCGGTCGGCTTCCGTTTCCACGGCACGCTGACCGAGTCGCTGGCCGCGCTCGGGCTGCTGATCGTGTTCGGGTTCGCGTTCGAATGGCTGTTCATCATGCTCGGGCTGTTCGCCCGCACCGCGCAGGCCGCGCAGGGGATGGCGCTGCTGGTGTTCCCGCTCACATTTGTCTCCAGCGCGTACGTGCCGGTCGAGTCGATGCCAGGGTGGATGCAGCCGTTCGCTCAGCACCAGCCGCTCACCTACATGGTCGACGCCGTCCGGGCGCTCACGCAGGGTCCGCGGGCGGAGGCGCTGCTCGGCCACCCGACCACGTACTTCGTCATCAGGGCGCTGCTGTGGGCGGCAGGGATCGTGGTGGTCTTCGCCCCGCTCGCCGTCGCCCGCTACCGGCGCGGCTGAGCCCCGAAGCGCGGGCCACCGACCGCCACTCCCGTCACGAGCGCCCGGCTTCCCGGCCGGGCGCTTGTGCACCTCGAGCGGAAGGTCATCCGACGATCCTCAGCTTGGAAGCTGTACTTCGGGACATCAGCGGGGCAAATCGTAGGCTAGACATAGGATGTTTGTTGCCCTACGGTAGGGCCCTCCGGGGGGGACGGCGCCACGTGCGCGCGGAAGGCGAGAGAGCGTGAGAGGAGGACAGCATGACCAAGCGTCGATTCCGCGGGTGGGCCGCGTGCATCGCCGTGCTGGCGCTGCTGGTCGCCGGTTGCGGCGGCGGCAAGTCGCAATCCACGAAGCAGGCTGGTGGGAAGAAGTACGATGGCGTCTCGGTCAACGTCCTGACGTTCACCGGGCCGCAGATCGCTGAGCCGCTGCAACGGCGCGCGCCCGACTTCCAGCGGCTTACCGGGGCGAAGATCAAGGTGGTGACCGTCCCCTTCAGCGACCTGTACGACAAGATCCTCACCGACATGGCGACGAGGACCAACAGTTACGACGCCTTCGTCTTCGACCCGCAGTGGATGGGGGACTTCGTCCCGCCCGGGTACCTGGAAGACCTCGGCAGTCGCGTACAGGCTGACCCGAGCCTGAAGTGGAACGACATCATCCCCTTCATCCGCGACTTCAGCGCCTCCTACCAGGGCCACACCTACACCATCCCGCTCGACGGCGACCTGCAGATGGTCTACTACCGCAGCGACCTGCTGAAGAAGGACGGGCTGCAACCGCCGGCCACCTGGGACGACTACCTGTCGATCGCCCAGCGGTACAACGGCAAGGACCTGAACGGCGACGGCAAGCCCGACTACGGCTCCTGTATCGCCAAGAAGCGGTCCGCCCAGTCCTACTGGATGTTCCTGTCGATCGCCGGCTCCTTCCTGCAGACCCAGGGCACCAGCCAGGGCTCGTTCTTCGACATTCAGACCATGAAGCCGCTGGTGAGCAACCCGGGGTTCGCGGCCGCGCTCGACGTGTACAAGACGACCACAAAGTTCGGGCCGCCGGGCGAGCTGAACCTCGACGTCGGCGACACCCGCGGGCTGTTCACCTCGGGCCGCTGCGCCCTGTCGATTGACTGGGGCGACATCGGGACCCTCGCCATCGACCCGAAGACCTCGACCGTGCAGGACAAGGTCGGCGCGGTGATCACGCCCGGAACCCGCCGGGTGCTCGACCGGGCGACCGGCCAGCTGGTCGACTGTAACCCCACCATCTGCCCGGACGCGATCAACGGGGTCAACCACGCGCCCTTCGCCGCCTACGGCGGCTGGTCGGGGGCCATCAACGCGTCGGCGAAGTCGAAGGTCAAGGATGCCGCCTTCGCCTTCCTTTCCTACATGAGCGCGCCGGAACAGTCGAACGTCGACGTGACGCTCGGCAAGACCGGGTTCAACCCCTACCGGGCCTCGCAGCTCGACAACCTCACCCTGTGGGAGAAGGCCGGGATGAGCGAGACCGCCGCGAAGAGCTACCTCGGCGGCATCCGCGATAGCCTGCAGAGCCCGAATATGATGCTCGACCTGCGGGTTCCCAAGTCCTCCCAGTACGAAGGCGTCGTGCTCGACACCGGGCTCGCGCAGTTCCTGGCGGGAGAGCTCACCTCCGACCAGACCATGAAGCAGATCGATGCGGGCTGGGAGAAGCTCACCAACGACGCAGGACGCGACAAGCAGAAGCAGGCGTATACCGCAAGCCTGAACGTCCAGCGGTAGCCGTCGTGGTTGTCGACAGGCTGACTCGAGGTCGCCCCGCCACTCGGGGCGACCTCGATGCGCGGACGACCGGACGGCAGACGGTGCTCGGCCCGAGGCTCGCGGTCCGGGCCGCGTTCATCTGGCCGGCGCTGCTCGTGATCTTGTTCGTGTCGGTCTTCCCGCTATTCGCCTCCCTGTACATCAGCCTGTCCAGCCTAGAGCTCACGCGGGGTGGGTTCACGTTCCATTTCATCGGGCTCGCGAACTTCCGTGAGCTGCTCTTCGGGGGCGAGCAGACCCACTTTCTCGGGGTGTGGCGTCCCCTGACGCCGCTGGGGTGGCTGGTCCTCGTCGCTGGCCTCGGCCTGCTCTGCTGGGGGCTGGTCAGAGCCTGGCGAGGCGGCGTCTCGGTCGTGGGGATGGCCTTCCGCTTCCTCGGTGCGCTCCTCGCAGCGGGTGCCATGTGGCTGGTGACCCATACGCTCCTGGCCCAGGGCGGGCGCCCGGGCACCGTCGTCGTGACGCTGGTCTACGTCGCCGTGGGCATCACGGCGCAGTTCCTGCTCGGGCTCGGGCTCGCGCACCTGCTGACGCAGGGGCTTCCCGGGCAGCGCTTCTTCCGGGTCGTGTTCCTGCTGCCGATGATGATCACGCCCGTGGGCGTCGCCTACATGTTCCGCATGCTGACCGACACCAGCAAAGGACCCTTGGAGCCGCTCTGGGCGGGCCTCGGGCTCACTGACTTCTCCTGGGTGAGCAGCCCCTGGGGTGCCAGGGTCGCCGTGATGGTCGGTGACATCTGGCAGTGGACCCCGTTCATGTTCATCGTCCTGCTGGCCGCGCTGGAGAGCCAGGATCGCGAGACGGTCGAGGCGGCGATGGTCGACGGCGCCAACCGTTGGCAGGTCTTCCGCCACGTCACCCTGCCGGCGATCCTGCCGGTGTGCACCACCGTCATCCTCATCCGGCTCATCGAGGCCTTCAAGATCATCGATCTCCCCAACGTGCTCACCAACGGCGGCCCTGGAACCGCGACCGAGTCGCTGAGCCTGCATGCCTATGTCCGCTGGCGGACGCTCGACCTCGGCGAGTCGGCGGCGGTCGCCTATTCCCTCTTGTTCATCGTGACCCTCGTCGCAGTGGCGTACGTCAGCCTTCTGCGGCGGCGGTTCGCGGAGGAATAAGCCAATGAGCAGCGAAGCAGCGCAACGGCTCAGGACGCGGGCGGTTCGGCGCCCGCTCCGGCGCCGCTCGGTCGGAGACCTGTCACCGCTCGGCAAGCTGGTCGCGTACCTGATCCTCGGGTTCTGGGCCCTGATGGTGCTCTTCCCGCTGTACTGGCTCGCGATCACCTCGTTCAAGCTGCCGATCCAGGTCAACAAGGGGCCGGTCTACCTCCCCTTCGTGGACTTCCGTCCCTCGCTGGACGCCTGGCACTACATCTTCGTGGATCTCAGGGACGATACGCTGCGGCCGTACGTGAACTCGGTGGTCGTCGCCGTGAGCAGCTCGCTGCTCGCGATGCTGCTCGGGTCGGCCGCCGCCTACGCCCTCATCCGCTTCCGGTACCGGCCGCGTGTCGGGGTGGTCGTGCTGTTCGTCGGCTTCCTGGTCCTCGCCGCCGTAGCCATCGGCTTCGGCGTGCCGCCGCTGCTGGCCGTCGTGGCGGCCGCGGGCTGCTTCGCCGTGCTCGCGGGCGCGGTGGGCCGCCGGTTCAAGCGGACATTGTCGAACCGCGACATCGCCTTCTGGATGATCTCCCAGCGGATCCTGCCGCCGGTCGCGGTGGTCATCCCGATCTACGTTCTCTTCCAGCACCTTCATCTGCTCGATACCCGGATCGCGTTGATCATCACCTACGCGGCGACGAACCTGCCGATCGTCGTGTGGCTGATGAGGGATTACTTCAACCGGCTTCCGTGGGAGCTGGAAGAGGCCGCGTTCGTGGACGGGGCCTCGATCTTCCGGGTCTTCCGCTCGATCACCTTGCCGCTGTCGATCCCCGGGCTGGTTGCCACCTTCCTCATCGTTTTCGTCTTCGCGTGGAACGAATACCTGCTCGCGCTGTTCCTCTCGAGCGCGAATGCCCAGACGATGCCGATCACCGTGGCCGCTCAGAACGCGACCCGGGGTCCGCAGTGGTGGTACATGTCGGTGCTGATCCAGATCATGATTCTTCCGGTCATCGCGCTGGCGATCGGGCTCGAGCGGGTCATCTCGCGCGGCCTGCTCGTCGGGGCGGTCAAGGGCTGAGCGGTGCGCGCCGACGTGACCGCCATGCCCGAGGTCCTCATCACCGGCTTCGACGTCGTCGACGTGCGCTTTCCGACCTCGCTGCGGCTCGACGGCTCCGACGCCATGAACCTGGCGCCCGACTACTCGGCCGCCTACGTGATCTTCAGCACCAGCGACCCGGACCTGGAGGGGCACGGGTTCTGCTTCACCATCGGCCGGGGCACCGAGATCTGCGTGCAGGCGATCCGCGCGCTGGCGCCGATGGTCGTCGGCGAGAAGGCCGAGGACCTGTTCGCCGACATGGGCGGCATGTGGCGCCGGCTGGTGGGGGACAGCCCGTTGCGCTGGCTCGGCCCAGAGAAGGGCGTCATCCACCTGGCTACCGCCGCCGTCGTCAACGCCGTGTGGGACCTGTACGCCAAGACTCGCGGCAGGCCGCTGTGGCAGCTGCTCGCCGGCCTGGACCCAGAGGAGATCGTCGCGCTGGTCGACTTCCGCTACCTGACCGACGCGCTCACCCCCGACGAGGCGCTCGAGCTGCTGCGTGCCCGCCAGGACAGCAGAGCAGAGCGGGAGGCGCGTCTGGCCAGCGACGGCTACCCGGCCTACGACACCTCGCCCGGGTGGCTCGGCTACGACGACGACAAGCTCCGGCGCCGTTGCCGTGAGGCGATCGCCGCCGGCTTCACCCACGTCAAGGTGAAGGTCGGCGCAAGCGTCGATGACGACCTGCGGCGCCTGCGCATCGCTCGCGAGGTGCTCGGCCCGGAGCGTGGGCTGATGCTCGACGCCAACCAGGTGTGGAGCGTGCCCGAGGCGATTGCCTGGATGCGGGAGCTGGCCCCGTTCGAGCCGTGGTGGATCGAGGAGCCGACCAGTCCCGACGACATCCTTGGCCA
Organism: bacterium; assembly: GCA_046727955.1. Taxonomy (GTDB): domain Bacteria; phylum Actinomycetota; class CALGFH01; order CALGFH01; family CALGFH01; genus DASVXQ01. The sequence goes on from JBKPDO010000267.1 coordinate 21,546, forward strand.
CGCCGCCATCGCGCGCTCGGTCGCGCCGGTCCGGGTCGTAACCGGCGAGCACGTGCACAACCGCGTGATGTTCAAGCAGCTTCTGCAGGCCGGCGCGGTCGCCGCCTGCCAGGTGGACGCCTGCCGCCTCGCCGGGGTCAACGAGGTCGTGGCGGTCCTGCTGCTCGCGGCCAAGTTCGGCGTGCCGGTCTGCCCGCACGCGGGTGGCGTCGGCCTTTGCGAGCTGGTCGTGCACCTGTCGGCGTTCGACTACGTGGCGGTGAGCGGCTCGCTCGAGGAGCGCATGATCGAGTACGTCGACCACCTGCACGAGCACTTCGTCGAGCCGGTACGGGTCAGCGGCGGCCGCTATCTGCTGCCGCGTACCCCCGGCTACGCCTCTATGACCCGGAAGGCGCTCGACGAGTACCGCTTCCCGGACGGGTCTGTCTGGTCGGCCCGCTGACCTATTGACGAACAGACCGGTCGGTCGGTATCCTACGGCGGTTATGACTGCCATCAGGACACACGAAGACGCGGCTGTCCGCACAGCTCGCGCCACCGAGCGGGGCTCTGCCACCCGCCAGCACATTCTGGCCGTGGCCACAGAAGAGTTCCTTGCCCACGGCTTCGCCTGCACGTCTCTCAGCGACCTGATCGGCGCCGCCGGGATCACCAAGGGGGCCTTCTACCACCACTTCCCGTCCAAGGAGGCGCTCGCGGTCGAGGTCGTGCGCAATTGGCAGGAGGAGTGGGCCGCGGGGGTCGTGCAGGCGTCGATGGGCCACGACCGGGCGGTCGACCAGATGCGGACGATGGCCCGCGTCGCCGCTGAGCAGAAGGAGCGGGACCAGGTCCACGCGACGAGCCTGCAGCGGCTGTGCGCCGAGCTGGCTGAGGACCCGGAGCTCGCCCCGCAGATCGCCGGGTACTGCGAGGCGTGGATCGACACCGCCGCTGGGCTCGTCAGCCGTGCTCAGCTGCAGGGCGACATCCGCGCTGACGTCGATGCACGCGGAACGGCCGAGGTGTTGATCGCCACCTTCCTCGGCGCGGAGCAGCAGTGCATCATGACTGCCGCCCGCCACGACGACTTTCGCGCGGAGTTCCGTGCGCGCATGACCCGCTGCCTCGATCTGCTGCTCGAGGTGCTGAAGCCTTCCAGCTAGGAAGCGAAGACAAGGGGGGACGATACGCATCAGGAACGGGGAGAGCTATGACCTCGAGACGTACCGACCGGTTGGTACCTCATAGGCATCTGACCGGTCGGCAGCTGAAAAGAGGGACGTGGGAAAGTTGAGAGGAAGAAGATGAAACTGTCCCCGCAGGGCGTGGCGCGCTGGAGCGCCAGGCGCCGCTTGACGGTGATCGCCATCTGGGTCGGGCTGTTCCTGGCCGGGGGCCTGCTCAC
>JBKPDO010000268.1:0-31552 GCA_046727955.1 bacterium
CGTCGGCCCACGCATCGCCGCCGCCGAGACCCGCATGGCGGAGCTGGCGGACGCCGCGGCGCCCCTGGCCGACCTGGAGCGGGCGCGCGAGGCCCAGCTCGAGCGGCAGGCGCTGCTGCGCGCGGTGGCGGACGCCGGCGGGCGCGAGCAGGTCGCGCGGCGCGCTCTCGCCGAGGCCGAGCGCGAGGCGGCGGACCTGACCGAGGTGGCCGAGGCCATCAAGCACGCCGAGGCGGTCATCGAGAAGGTCGAGCACGCCCTGCTCGAGGCCCGCGAGCGGCACGCCCACGCCAGCGAGGTGCTCGGCGCCTCCGCCGAGCGGCTGAAGGCGAGCACGGCCGTGGCCGAGCGCTACGCCAGCCTCGATGCGAATTCGGCCTGCCCCACGTGCGGCCAGCCACTGGGGGAGGCGTTCGCCAAGGTCGCCTCGAAGCACGCCGAGGACCTGGCCACCGCAAAGGCCGCGCACGACGACGCGGTCGAGCTGCGCACCGCGGCGGTCGAGGCCGGCAAGCAGCTCGCCTCCAGACGCGCCGAGCTGAAGGGGGAGCTGGAGCGGGCGCGGGCCGCCGAGCATCGCGCCGCCAGGGCATCGGCCCTGGTCGACAGCGCCAAGCAGGCCATCAAGGTGGTCAGCGAGGAGGTCGCCGAGCGCGGGCGCGAGCTGGAGGAGCGCCCGGACCCCGGCTTCGACCCCGACGCCCACCTGCGCGCCAAGCGCGCCGCCGAGGAGCTGCAGCAGGCGGCGCTGCACCTCCGCGAGCTGCTCGGCCGGGCCGAGCAGGCCGAGGTGGAGCGAAAGCTGGCCAAGGAGGCGCTCGCCCGCGCCGGCGAGGCGGACGAGCGGGCCGTCGCGGTCGAGACCGAGGTCAGAGCGCTCGGTGAGGCCGAGCAGGAGCTGGCGGCCGCCCGCGAGCGCGTCCGCCAGGCCGGCGAGCTGGCGCGCCAGACCCACGGCGAGCACGAGCGCGCCGCTGAGGCGCTGGCCGCCGCCCGGCGTCGCCACGCCGACCGCGATCGCGAGCTGGTGGCCGCCCGCGCCCGCCACGAGGAGGTCGTCGCCCTCGAGGAGCACGCCGCCTACCTCGCCCGCCTGGCCGACCTCATGGCGGCCTTCCGCCTGCACCTGGTCGCGCGGCTGGGCCGGCGCCTGTCGGTCGAGGCGGCAGGCCTGTTCGCGGAGCTGACCGACCACGAGTACCAGGACCTGGTGGTCGACCCAGAGGACTACTCGATCCGCATCGCCGACGCCGGCACCGAGTACGAGCTGGCGCGCTTCTCCGGCTCCGAGAACGACCTGGCCAGCCTGTCGCTGCGGGTGGCGGTCAGCCTGGTCATCGCCGAGGGCGCCGGCGAGCTCGGTCTCCTTGTATTGGACGAGGTGCTCGGGGCTCTTGACCGCGAGCGTCGCGGGCGTATGCTGGCCGCCCTCACCACCCTGCAGGGCCGGTTTCGCCAGGTCCTGCTCGTGACACACAACGACGAGGTGAAAGACCTGCTGCCCGCCGCAATCGAGGTCCGGAAGGGTCTGGACCGGACGTCGACGGCGGTCGTGCGGAGCTAGCGGACACGGCGCCCCGCGACGACGAACTGACCGGGAAGAACGCCGGGAACAACGCCGCGCCGAAGAGCGTTACGGGCATGAATACCGAACCCGGCGCGCTCTATCGGTTCGTGGTAGACAATCCGGCGCGCCGACCTGCTATCGAGAAATGAAAGGACTACGAGGGTGCCAGAGGAAGAGGAGGACGAGGCTCAGGTCGAGGCATCCCTCGACGAGCTGATCGCCAAAAAGTCAGACCGGCCAGCGCCAGTCGACGAAGACGACGAGGACGAGGTGCTGCTCGCGCTGACCCGGGACGACTCCCGCGAGTCGCTCACGACGCGCGTGCTCCCGGTCCAGCACAACGAGTTCGTCTGTACGAGCTGCTACCTCGTCAAGCACCGCAGCCAGCTCGCTGACCAGCGGCGCCAGCTCTGTCGCGACTGCGCATAGCCATGTCAACCGAGAGGTCCGCGGCGGCGGGGGGTCCGGGGGGCTCTCCAGCGAGGCCCGAGCCGGGCACCAGGGTGCGAAGCAAGGCCGAGCGTAGCCCCCCGGTGGATACGGGTCCGGGGGGCTCTCCAGGCCCCCCGGTGAGAACAGGATGGCGCGCGGGCCCGGCTCCCCGGGTCGCCGCCGCCGTCCTCGCCGGGGTGGCCCTCTCGCTGGCCTTTCCGGGTCCGGATCTGGGACCGGTGGCGCTGGTCGCCCTGGTCCCGCTCCTGCTCGCCGTCGAGAACGCGCGGCCTCGGCAGGCGGCCGCCCTCGGCTACCTCACTGGTGTGGTCTTCATCGGCCTGCTCATCCTGTGGATCCCCACTGAATTCCTATCGTGGACGGGCGCCGCCGGGTGGCTCGCCTGGGTCGCGCTGTGCGTGGCCGAGGCGTGCTTCGTGGCCGCGTTCGCTGCGCTGGTGCCGGCCTCCAGGCGGCTTGGCCCCTGGCGGGTGCTGCTGCTGCCCGCCTGCTGGGCCACGCTCGAGCTGCTCCGCGCCCACGGGCCAATCGGCGGCTTCCCCTGGGGGATCCTTGGGGTCAGCCAGCACGGCGGGGGACCGCTGCTCCCGCTCGCCCGGGTGGTTGGCGCCTACGGTCTGTCCGCCGTGATCGTCGCGGTCAACTTCGCGGTGGCCAGCTGGATCCGGGTGATCGCCCAGCGCAGGTATCGCGGGATTGGTCCCGTCCTCGCCTGGCCGGTCGTGGCCGTCGCGCTGCCGCTGTCGGGGCTGCTCGCCCCCGCGCCGCCGCCGCCCAGCGGCGCGCCGCTGCACCTGGACGTCGTCCAGGCGGGCCTGCTCGGCGGGCACGGCCTGGACCGTGGCGCCAGCACTGAGGCGGTCTTCTCCAATCACGTCCGGCGCACCGAGGCACTCGCCGGCCAGCCCCGCCCCGACCTGGTCATCTGGGGCGAGGGCGCGGTCGACGAAGACCCCTTGACCAACCCAGACCGTATCGACCGCATCCGCCGGGCGGCCGCCGCCGTCGGCGCGCCGCTGCTGGTCGGCGCCACCACCTCCGCCGGGGGCGGTCATTACGCCACCGACGCGCTGCTGTTCACCTCCAGTGGCGAGCTGGCCGACCGCTACCGTAAGCGCCGCCTGGTGCCGTTTGGTGAGTACGTGCCTATGGCATGGCTGATGGGCCGTATCCTCCCGGTCACCCGCGAGGGCGTGCCGTTCGACAAGGTCCCCGGCGACCGCCTGGAGCCAATGGTGGTCGGCCGTGTCCGCATCGGCACGATCATCTGCTGGGAGTCCGCCTACGCGGAGGACCCCCGCACGCTCGCCCGCGAGGGCGCCCAGGTCATCGTCGTGGCGACCAACAACGCCTCCTTCGGCGAGGGGCCGGCCTCGCGGCAGCACCTGGCCTCGAGCCAGCTCCGCGCGGTGGAGGAGGGCCGCACCGTCGTCCAGGCCGCTGTCTCCGGCTCCAGCGCGATCATCGGTCCTGACGGCATCGCCCGTCAGCGGACCGGCCTGTACCAGCAGGCGACCATCCGCGCCGCGGTGGCGCCGCGCAGTGGGCTGACGCTGTACGCCCGCTTCGGTCAGGGGATCGAGGCGGCCCTGGTCGCGCTCAGCGTCGTCACCCTGGTGGTGGCGCTGCTCCCCTGGAGCCGTCGCAGGACCGGCGACGCGGCGGCGTTCGCGCCGGGCGTCCCGCACCCGCCCGCGACGGAGTCGAGCCAGGAGCACGCATCGAGCCAGGAGCGCGCCGCCGTTCAGCGCGGCGAGTGAGCGCCGCGGCTATCCCGGCTGGCGGGCGGCGACGCTGTCGGGATGGCGGGCGCGGGTCCGGTGGCGGCCACCGCTGAGCGCCCACAGGGTCACTCGCCACAACGCCTCCGCCACGATCCGCCTGCTCATCTTCGAGACGCCGGCGGCGCGCTCGGTGAAGGTGATCGGCAGCTCCAGCACGCGGAAGCCCTCCCGCCAGGCGCGGTGGACCATCTCCACCTGGAAGCAATAGCCGTTGGACTCGACCGCCTCGACCGGCAGCGCCTCCAGCACCGCGCGGCGGTAGGCGCGGTAGCCGGCGGTGGCGTCGTGCACGGGCAGCCGCAGCGCCAGCCGGACGTAGGCGTTGCCGCCACGGGAGATCGCCTTGCGCAGCGGGCTCCAGTTGACGGCCTCGCCACCAGGCACGTACCGGGAGCCGATCACCAGGTCGGCCCGGTCCAGCCCGTCCAGCAGCGCCGGGAGGCGCTCAGGCGGGTGGGAGAGGTCGGCGTCCATCTCGACCATGGCGTCGTAGTCGCGCTCGAGGGCCCAGCCGAAGCCCGCCCGGTAGGCGGCGCCGAGGCCCTGCTTGGCGCCGCGCTCGAGCAGGTGGACGCGCTGGCCGCCCTGGCCGCCGGCTCTGGCGCGCACCAGCTCCGCGGTGCCGTCCGGGCTGCCGTCGTCCACCACCAGCACCTCGACCCTGGGGTCGGCGCCCAGGACCCGGTCGAGCACCTCCTCGATCGAGCCGGCCTCGTTGTAGGTGGGGATGACGACGACTGCTCTCACCAGTGCTCCTCCAGCCAAGCGCCCGCGTATCGTACAGGGCCTGCTAGTCCGGGGGGCTACGCTCGGCCTTGCTTCGCATCCTAGTACCGGTGCTGGGCCTCGCCGGAGAGCCCCCGGGCCCGTATCCACCGGGGGGCTACGCTCGGCTGCACGAGCACCCTGGTGCCTGGCTCGGGCCTCGCTGGAGAGCCCCCCGGACCCCCCGACTTACCACGCCTCGAGCAGGCCGAGCAGCGTGCGGACCATGCAGCCGGCATGATGTCATGTCGCGGACGGCACGAGCGCACTGAGGGCGCACTGGGGGTCCGGGTACTCAAGAGCGAGGCCCCTCCCTGGGGAACAGGGGCGATTCGTGCAGCCGAGCGTAAGTCCCCGGTGAGAACCGAGTGCGATCAGGGAGGCGGGAACGGCATGTGGCCGAGGCGGCGTGCGACCGACCCGGAGGTGGAGGCGGCTTGGCAGTGCTTTCTCCACTTCGCCAAGGCGCTCGACGAGGGCAGCCGGGCGCTGCTGGCGGCCGTGCCGTCGGCGCGCCGGCCGGGCGCGCCGCTGGAGGCGAGTGTGGAGGGGTTCCTTGTGGGCGTCGCCGCGGCGCGCGAGGAGCTGGCCGGCTGGGCGCTGCCAGCCCTGGCCGCCGAGCAGGCGGCGAGCGCGGGCGCGCTGACCGCGGCCGAGCGGCGCGCCCGTGAGCTGCCCGAGGTCGCCCGCGACCTGGAGTTCGAGCACCGCACCGAGGCGATCGGCGAGGTCCTCGACGAGCTGGCGCCCATCCAGGAGGCGGAGCGGGTTCTGCGGGCGCTTCGCCTTCGCCGCCGGTGAGGGCTCGCGCGCCGGGGCAGGTCTATCCATGTGGGGGGAGCTCGCTCCCCCCACGGCCCCCCAAGGTCAAGATCCTTCCGCGATGCCGCATGGGGAGCTCGTTCCCCCCACGCCCCCCAAGAGCGGCTGTGCCTCAGTCGCCTCGGTCGCCTCAGTGCCGGTCCGTGTCGCCGGCGGCGCGGCGTTTGGCGATGGCGGAGAGGGCCTCGAGGACGATGCGGTTGGCGAGGAAGGCGGTCACCTCGCCGGGACCGTCATAGGGGGGCGACAGCTCGACCACGTCGAGGCCGACCACCGGCAGCTCGAGGGCGCAGCGACGCACGGCGTCCAGCAGCTGCCTGCTGGTGAGCCCGCCCGGCTCAGGCGTGCCGGTGCCCGGCGCCATGCCAGGGTCGACCACGTCGACGTCGATGGAGAGGGACACCCCGTCGCAGTCGTCGGTGGCGATGGCGAAGGCCTCGTCCAGGCACTCGTCGAGCCCGCGGCGCACCACCTCGCTCATCTCGAAGCTGCGCATGCCCTGCTCGGCCATCCACTCGAGCACGGGCGGCTCTGGCCAGTAGCCACGCAGGCCGAGCTGCAGGAAGCGGTCGCCGCGGACCGCGCCCGACTCGATCAGCCGCCGCATCGGCGTGCCGTGCCCGAGCAGCGACCCGAACTGGGTCTCGCCGGTGTCGGCATGGGCGTCGAAGTGGACAACGGAAACGCGCCCGAAGCCGAGGTGGCGGGCGATCCCGGTGACGTCGGGCAGGGCGATGGAGTGGTCGCCGCCGAGCACCACCGGCACCGCGCTGGAGCTGGCAATGGCGTGGACGGCGTCCTCCAGGCGCTTCAGGGAAGTCTCGATCTCACCGGCCGGCATCAGCACGTCGCCGACGTCGACGACGCGCAGCTGGCGCAGCGGGTCGACGCGGAGCGCCAGGTGCGGCCGGGACGCGTCGGGGGGCAGGTAGTCGGTGGTGCGGATGGCGAGCGGCCCGAAGCGCGCGCCGGGCCGGTGGGAGGTGCCGCCGTCGAAGGGCGCACCGACCACCACCACGTCGGCATCCGCGAAGGTCTCGGGCCGCTCGAGGTCGGCCCGGCGCACGCCGAGGAAGGTGACGTTCGGACCGTACATCGCGGCTCCTCCTGGTAGCTTGGGCGCGTGCTGTGGACATCACGTTTTACCAGGCAACCGGCGACGAGATCGTCCGCACGGTCACGCGCGGGAGTATGGGCCGGATACCTGGCGTGCGGGTGCGCGCTGCTCTACGCGCTGGTCAGCTTCTACTGGGCCGCCGGGGGCACGGCGGGCCTCGACACGGTGGGCGGGTCGATCGAGGAGATGGGTCGGGCGCATGACGCTCGGGGCATCTTGCTCGGGTCGGTCGCCGGCGTCCTGAAGGTCGCCGGAGGGCTGGTCGCGCTCGCGCTCGTGCGGCCATGGGGCCGTGCGGTCCCACGCTGGCTGCTGCTCACCGCCAGCTGGGGTGGCGGCGTGGTGCTGACGGTGTACGGCGGCCTGCTGGTGGCCGCCGGCGCGCTCGTGCTGAGCGGCGCGATCGACCCCGCTGGCCCGGTGGACCGGACGGCCCTCCGCTGGCATGTCATGCTCTGGGACCTGTGGTTCCTGGTCTGGGGGGTGCTGCTCGGCATCGCCGCCTGGCAATACACCCGAAGGAGGTGATGGTCGCACCTTGGCGAGGAGTCTGGACGAGCGGCCGGGCAGCAGGGACGAGGTGCTGCCACCGGGGGCGCGGCAGTGCTTCGCGTGCGGCGACGACAACCCGATCGGCATGCACCTGGAGGGGATACGCCGGGAGGGCGATGAGGTGCGCGCCACCCTGCGGCCACGGGCGGAGTTCCAGAGCTACCCGGGCATGCTCCACGGTGGGCTGTCCGCCACGGCGCTGGACGAGATGATGGGCTACGCGGCGATCCTGCTGGCGGGGACCTGGAGCGCGACGGCGCGCATGGAGGTGCGCTTCCGCGCGCCGGTCCCCTGTGACGTCGCCCTCGAGTTGGTGGGCGGGGTGGCCGAGGCCCGCAGCGGTCGGGTCCGCGCCTGGGCCCGCCTGCACCTGCCCGACGGTCGGGTCGGCGCCGAAAGCAGCGGCCTGCTGGTGCCGCTCCCACCCGAGACCGCCGACCGCGCCCAGCGGCTCTACAGCACGTAACCCGGAGAGGGCGCCTACGCCCGGCGTCCGACGGTGAGCCTGATCCTGGCGTTCTGGCCAAGGATCGCGTCCGGTCCCTGTGCTACCGCTGCTCGAAGGGGCGGACCGGGTCGAGCTTCTGGACGGGCACCGGGGCGGCGGCACGGGCGAACTGGTCGGCGAACGAGGGCGAGCCGATCACGAAGCCATAGTGCATGGGCACGGCCAGGTCCGGGCCCATCGCCCGGGCCAGGCCGGCGGCCTCGTCCGGGTCCATGGTGAAGAAGCCGCCGATCGGCAGGAAGGCCACATTGGTGCGCAGCGACTCGAGCTCGGGGAGGTGGTCGGTGTCGCCGGCGTGGTAATAGGTGTGATCGGCGAGAGTGAGCACGTACCCCACCCAGTTGTTGGCCTTGGGGTGCTTGTCGAGCCGCTCCTCCACGATGTTGTAGGCCGGGACCGCCTGGATCTTGACGCCGGAGACCTCCACCGTGTCCCCGGGCGCGACCGCGGTGACGTCGCCGCTCAGCTCCCGCGCGACGTCGTGCGGGGCGACGATCTTCGTGCCGTCCTTGCGCAGCCGCTCGATCTCCTCTGGCTGATAGTGGTCCCCGTGGGCGTGGGTGATGAGGATCAGGTCGGCTGGACCGCCCTCCGCCTCCCACGGATCGATGTAAAGGGTCAGTCCATCGCCGTCCCACCGGTAGGCCGACTGCTTGAACCAGGTGAACCGCTCCAGCATCGTGCCTCCTCCATCCGCGCGGCGTGAGATAAAGGGCACCGGACATTCGACAGGATAGACGGTCCATCGCGAAACGTCGCACGGAGGGGAGAGTGGCATGCGGCTGGGCGTGGCCATTGGCTACTGGGGCATGGGCAACGACGCGGCCAGGCAGCTCGCCGTCGCGCGCGAGGCGGAGCGGCTCGGCTACGACTCCGTCTGGACGGCGGAGGCCTACGGCTCGGACGCGGCCACGGTACTGGCCTGGCTGGCGGCGCAGACCAGCACCATCGCGCTCGGCGCCGCCGCCTTCCAGGTCCCAGCGCGGAGCCCGGCGATGACCGCGATGACCGCCGCCACCCTGGACCGCCTCTCCGGTGGCCGCTTCCGGCTCGGCCTCGGCCTGTCGGGCCCGCAGGTGGCCGAGGGCTGGCACGGACAGCGCTATGCCCGCCCGCTCGCCCGCACCCGCGACTACGTTCAGGTCGTCCGCATGGCGCTGGCGCGGGAGCGGGTCGCCTTCAAGGGCGAGACCCTCGAGCTGCCGCTGCCCAACAGCCGTGGCAAGGCCCTCAAGCTCACCATCTCGCCGCTGCAGCGCCCGCTGCCGATCTACCTCGCGGCCATGGGGCCGCGCAACATCGCCCTCGCCGGCGAGATCGCCGACGGCTGGCTGGGGTTCATCTTCAGCCCGGACCACGGCGCCGGCGAGGTGCGCGCCGCGCTATCCGAGGGGGCCGAGCGCGCCGGCCGTGACCTCGACGGGTTCGACGTGGCCGTGACCGCGCAGGCGCGGGTCGAGGAGGACCTCGACGCCGCCCGCGACGCGCTGCGGCCGATGATCGCCCTGTACGTCGGCGGGATGGGCTCGCGCGAGCGCAACTTCTACAACGAGCTGGTGCGCCGCTACGGCTTCGAGCACGCGGCCGCGACCGTGCAGGAGCACTACCTGGCCGGACGGCCCGACCATGCGGCCGCCGCCCTGCCCGCCGAGCTGATCGACGCGCTCTCGCTGTCCGGTCCCGCCGGTCGCGTGCGCGAGCGCCTGGCCGCCTTCCGCGAGGCCGGCGTCACCACCCTGCTGACCATCCCGGTCGCCCGCGGCACCGAGGACGCGCTCGAACAGCTCCGCCTGCTCGCCGAGCTGGCCGCCTCGGCCTAGACACGCGGCCGCCACCAGCATCCCGGAGGTCAGCGCCGGCAGCGCCGGGGTGAGGCTCCCCGCTGGCGCCGAGCGCCCTTACCCTGGTCGTGTGTGTCTCGCGGCCCGCGAGCGGGTACTCGCGGGTGAGGCGGTTCGGCCGGTCCGAAGGAGGGGAAGCATGGCACGCAGGGCAAGACGAGGGCTCCGGCGGCTGGCGATCATCACCGTGGCGATCCCGCTCGCGGCCTTGGCGCTCGAGGAGATCGCGCGCCGCACGGAGGCGCGCTGGCCGGAGTCACCCTGGAGCCGGCGGCTGCGGCAGGGCTCCGAGTGGGTGGGCGGCTTCGGCCGTGGCCCGCTCGCCCGCCGCGGGCGGCGCTGAGGTAACCGCTGGCGGGGGCTTTTCGGTGTTTGGCTCGGTGTTTGGCCACCCCCGGGCGGCCCATGCGGCCGACCTTGCCGCGCTTGGCGCACCTTGCCGCGCAGGTGGTCGGTCAGAGTCCCCATAGCGGACGCCGGGGCTACTAACGGCAAGGCAACGTGTACCCCACGCGGCACGGTGGGGTGTGTCCCACGCGGCAAGGTGCGCCAAGCGCGGGAAGGTGCGCCAAGCGCGGCAAGGTGCGCGGGGCGATGTCGTCGGCACGCGCTGGAGGGTCCAGGGTGATTTGATCCGCTCGACGACTGGCGCGCTGATGCGCGCGCTGCTATCGTCGGTGGTTCGACCTGATGGCACAAATAAATAGGCGATCTAAACCGCCAGTGACACCATACACAGCGACCCCTGTTTTGTCAACCCTCATTTTGGTGAAGGACCGCGCACATGGGGATGGGAATGACGGAGAAGGTGTCCAAGTCGGAGAAGGCGTCTCAATCGGACAGCAGGCTGGTCGAACTGGAGCGCGAGCAGGCGTACGTCTCGATGCTGTACGGCTGGCTCGACCGGTCGCGCGCGCGAGCCCGCGCGCGGCTCGAGCGGGCACAGAGGCTGGACGGCGGGGCCACCCCGCAGGCGCGGGTGGACAAGGACGCGGTGGTGGCGAAGAACGCCAGCCGGCTCGTCCAGCTCTCCACGGTGGAGCACGGACTCTGCCTCGGCCGGCTGGACCATCGTGACGGGAGCCGGCTGTACGTCGGTCGCCTCGGGCTGTTCGACGACGAGCACGAGCCGCTGCTGATCGACTGGCGAGCGCCCGCGGCGGAGCCGTTCTACCGCGCCACGCCCGCCGCGCCCGGCGAGGTCGTGCGCCGCCGTCATCTCAACACGCACGGACGGCTGGTCACCGGGTTCCACGACGACGTGCTCGACCTGGCCGCCCTGGACGACGACGAGTGCCGCGGGCTGGGCGGCGACGCGGCCCTGCTCGCCTCGCTGACGGCGCCCCGGACCGGCCGCATGAGCGACATCGTCGCGACCATCCAGGCCGAGCAGGACCGCGTCATCCGGTCGGGGCTGCCGGGGATCCTGGTGATCGAGGGCGGTGCGGGTACCGGCAAGACCGCCGTCGCGCTGCAGCGGGCCGCCTACCTGCTGTACACCCACCGGGATCGGCTCGCCCGCCGGGGCGTGCTGGTCGTCGGGCCGAATCCGACGTTCCTACGCTATATCCAGCAGGTCCTGCCCTCGCTCGGGGAGACCGACGTGCTGCTGTCGACCGTCGACCAGCTCTACCCGGGCGTCACGGCGGGCGGCCGCGAGCCAGTGGAGACCGCGACCCTCAAGGGCGACCGGCGCATGGCCGAGGTCCTCGCCGCGGCGGTCCGCGACCGTCAGCGGGTGCCCGCGATGCCACTCGACTTCCAGGTCGGCGACAGCGGCATGGTGCTACGCCTCGAGCCGGAGACCTGCGTGCGCGCCCGCGAGCTGGCGCGGGTCTCCCGCGCGCCGCACAACCAGGCGTGGGACGTGTTCGTCCGCGAGATCGTGGGCGCCCTGCGCGAGAGCGTGGCGGTCCTCGCCCGCCGGGAGGCGGACCGCGTGGAGGAGGAGTTTCGGGTTGTCGACGAGCTGATCGACGACTCGGTCTTCGGGGAGGACGAGCAGCTTTCGGAAGGCCCGCTGCTGACCGAGGAGCAGCTCGAGGACCTGCGCGGCGAGATCTGGTCCGCGGTCGCGCCGTCGGTCCTTGCCGCGCTCGACCGGCTGTGGCCGCGGCTGACCCCGCAGCAGCTCGTGACGGAGCTGTTCAGCTCGCCGGACAGGCTGGCGGTGGCCGCCGCCGGCCTGTCCGAGGCCGAGCGGTCGCTGCTGGTCCGCGCCCCGCTGCCAGGGCAGGCCGCTGACCGCGCGGGCTGGGCCGCTGACCGCGCGGGCTGGGCCGCTGACTCCGCGGCCTGGGCCCCCGACGGCGCGGGCTGGTGGACGTGGGCCGACGTGCCCCTGCTCGACGAGGCCGCCGAGCTGCTCGGCGAGGACGAGCGGGCCACCAGGAAGGCCGAGGCCCGCCGCGCCGCGTCGGCCAGGCGCGACCGGGCCTACGCCCGTGGCGTTCTGGACATCGTCGGCGTGAACGCTGGCGTCGTCGACCCGGAGCTGCTCGCGGGCCGGTACCGGCAGGGCGACCTGTCGGCCCCGCTCGCCGAGCGGGCGCGGCAGGACCGCGGATGGCGCTTCGGGCACGTGATCGTGGACGAGGCACAGGACCTGTCGGCCATGGCCTGGCGGATGATCATGCGGCGCTGCCCGAGCCGGTCGATGACGATCGTCGGGGACCTCGCCCAGACCGGCGCGCCATGGGGCGCCACCTCCTGGGCGCGGGCCCTGGACCCGCACGCCCCTGGCCGCTGGAGGCAGGAGCGGCTGACCGTCAACTACCGCACTCCCGCCGAGATCATGGCGGTCGCCGCCGACGTGCTCGCCGGCGTCGCTCCGCACCTGGCGCCGCCGGCATCGGTGCGCGAGACGGGCAACCAGCCGTGGCACCTGCGGGTCGGCCAGGCCGACCTGCCCGCCAGGCTTGCCGGGCTCGCCGCCGCGGAGGCCCGCGAGATAGCCGGTGGTCGCCTCGCTGTCCTCGTCCCCGCGGGCCAGGCGCGTGCTCTGGGCGAATACCTGGCCGCCGCTCTCCCGGGGGCGGTCGTCGCGCACGGCCCCGACGCACTCGACGCGGCGGTCGCCGTCCTGACCGTCACCGAGGCCAAGGGCCTGGAGTTCGACGCTGTGATCGTGGTCGAGCCAGCCAGCATCCTCGCCGAATCCCCCAACGGCGCCAACAACCTCTATGTCGCCCTCACGCGCGCCACCCAGCGTCTCGGCGTGGTGCACGCCGCTGACCTGCCACCAACCCTGTCCCGCCTGCAGCCACGCGGCGGTACCGAGCTCGTGTCGTGACTGTTCTCAGGCGTGCACCGGGGGCGGCGGTCCGCCCAGGCTAGAGCGCCGGTCAAGTAGCCGGTTTTGAGGTGATTGGGTTGCCACCGGGAGCGGCGCGCAGGGCCAGGAGCTGCACGTATGGTCTGGCGCTGCATGCTGCGCTGCCTACTTGACCGGCGCTCTAGAGGTTGCCGCGCCTGGCCTGCTCGCGCTCGATCGCCTCGAAGAGCGCCTTGAAGTTGCCCTTGCCGAAGCCCATGGAGCCGTGCCGCTCGATCAGCTCGAAGAATAGTGTCGGCCGGTCCTGCACCGGCCTGGTGAAGATCTGCAGCAGGTAGCCGTCCTCGTCGCGGTCGGCCAGGATGCTCAGCTCCCGCAGGGTCGCGCCGGGCACGCGCGTCTCTCCCACCCATTCGCCCAGCCTGTCGTAGTAGCTCGCCGGGGTCTGCAGGAACTCGGCGCCAGCCGCCCGCATGCCCCGCACCGCGGCCACGACGTCGCCCGTCGCCAGCGCCACGTGCTGCACGCCCGGCCCGCCGTAGAATTCCAGGTACTCGTCGATCTGGCTCTTCTTCCTGCCGGTGGCAGGCTCGTTGATGGGGAACTTCACCTTGCGGCTGCCGTCGGCGACCACCTTGCTCATCAGCGCCGAGTACTCGGTGGCGATGTCGTCGCCGACGAACTCCTTCATGTTCGTAAAGCCCATCACGCGGTGGTAGAACTCGACCCACTCGTCCATGCGGCCCAGCTCGACATTGCCAACCACGTGGTCGATCGCCTGGAACCAGCGCCGCGCGGGCGGGGCGACCAGCGGCTCACGCTCCACGTAGCCGGGCAGGTACGGGCCGCTGTAGGCGGAGCGCTCGACCAGCGAGTGGCGGGTGTCCCCGTAAGCGGCGATCGCGGCGACCACCACCTTGCCACGGTCGTCGGAGAGCATCCGCGGCTCCTCGACCCCGCGGGCGCCGCGGGCGAGCGCCAGCTCGTAGGCGCGCTCGGCGTCGGGCACGCGCAGGGCCACGTCGGCCACGCCGTCGCCGTGCCTGGCCACCGCAGCGGCCACCGGCGAGTCGGCCCGCACGGCCCCCTGCACCACGAACCGGGCCGAGCCCGACTCGAGCACGTACGAGGCGCGGTCCCGGGTCCCCGTCTCTGGACCCGCGTAGGCGACGCAGCGCATGCCAAAGGCGGTCGAGTACCAGTGCGCCGCCTGCCGCGCGTTGCCAACCTGGAAGACGATCGCGTCGATACCCTCGATGGGGAACTGGTCGCTCACGGCTGCTCCCTCCCGCTTCGGACCGGCAGTCTGCACATCGATTGAAGGAAAGATCGGCACTCCCCGGCAATCACCTTACCGCTGCTCCCCGACCCGGATGCGTAGAGCGGTCGCTCAGCGCGCGGTGCGGCGGCGCTGGACGTTGCCTGTGAAGCCCTAGGAGCCGCGGTCCTGCGGCTGGTCCTGTAGCTGGTCCTGCGGCGTGAGGCCGACGTCCACCTGTACCTCGGGGCGGCGTTCCTCGGCCTTGGCCAGCTCGGTCAGCACCCGCTTGTCCCCGTCGGTGAGCGGCGGCGGGAACAGGCTGCGCGGCCACAGCCGCTTGGCGAGCACCACGTTGAGCTCGGCCGCGTACAGGAAGACCTGCGCGCCCAGGTACAGCCACGACAGCAGGACGATCACGAACGCCAGCGTCCCGTACACCTGGCTGGCGCTCTTGAGCTGGCGGGTGACGTAATAGGTGCCGAGGACCTGGAGCAGGCTCCATCCGACCGCCGCGAGCACCGTGCCCGGCAGCAGCTGCCGCCACGGGGTGGGTGCCGCGGTCAGGACCAGGAACGCGAACTCGAACAGCGCCAGGTTGATGAGGAGCGACCCCGCGAACGGCAGCGCCCGGCCGATCACCGGCAGACCCGTGACCGTGCTCAGTCCGGACAGGGCGGTGGTCGCCAGCACCCCCGCGCCGAGCACGCCGAGCAGGCCGAGCCCGCGGCCGAGCCGCCGCCAGAGGTTCGGCCACTGCTTGCGGGGCACGCTCCAGACCAGGTTCATGGCGTTCTGCGCCTGCTGGGTGACGCTGAGGCCGGCCCACAACGTCCCCACCAGGCCGACCGCGAGCGCCAGCCCGCTGCCCTGGACGGAGCCGATGTCGTTGCGAAGCTGGTCGCCGATCACCGGGAACCGCGCCAGCGCTGAGTTGAGCACTTTGTCCTGAAGATCGGTGTTCCCGGACAGCACGAAGCCGAGCACGGTGACCAGCACGAGCAGCAGGGGGAACAGCGAGAAGAAGCCGTAGTAGGCGAGCAGGGCGGCGAGGTTCCCGGCCTGGTCGTCGCCGAACTTGCGCACCACCCCGACGGGCACGGCGAGAACCGGATGCCGCTGCTGGTAGCGGTCGAAGCGCTTCAGTAGGCGCTGCGCGCCGCCGACAACTTCCCTCGCGCTGGCCGCCGCCATCTGCCTCCCCCCGGTGCACCGCTCCTGAACTGCGCTTGAACCCCCTCTGAGCCGCCCCCACGCGGTGCTCACTCTGGGGGCGTACCCGCCCACGCCCAAGGCAACGCGGCTGTGGCATGATGCCGGCATGGCTTCGGATCCCAAGATAGAGCTTGCCAGCCGCTTCCACGCGGCGCTCGGCGCCGCGTTCGGTGACGAGCGGGCGGGCACCGACCCGCTGATACGCCCCTCCGCGTTCGGCGACTACCAGGCCAACGTCGCCATGAGCCTGGCAAAGGCACTCGGCCGGCCGCCGCGCGAGGTCGCCGGCGCGATCGTCGAGCACCTGGAGGTGGGCGACCTCTGCGACAGCGTCGAGGTCAGCGGCCCGGGCTTCATCAACCTGACCCTGCGGCCGGACTGGATCGCCACGCAGGCCGAGCGCCTGCTGGGCGACGAGCGCCTCGGGGTCGCCCCGGCTGAGCGCCCCGAGACGGTGGTGGTCGACTACTCCGCCCCCAACGCGGCCAAGGAGATGCACATCGGTCACCTGCGCTCCACCGTCATCGGTGACGCGCTGCGCCGGGTGCTCGGCTTCCTCGGCCACCGCGTGATCGCCCAGAACCACCTCGGCGACTGGGGCACGCCCTTCGGCATGCTGATCGAGCACCTGGTCGACAGCGGCGTGGGCGAGTCTGCCGACGAGCTGACCATCGGCGACCTCAACGCCTTCTACCAGCAGGCGCGCGAGAAATACGACAGCGACCCGGCCTTCGCCGAGCGCGCCCGGCGCCGGGTGGTGGCGCTGCAGGCCGGCGACGAGCCCACGCTGCGGCTGTGGCGCCTGCTGATCGACGAGTCCATGCGCCACGTCCGCGAGATCTACCAGTGGCTCGGCGTGCTGCTCGGCGACGACGACCTCGACGCCGAGAGCCGCTTCAACCCGGTGCTGGCCGACGTGGTGGCGGAGCTGCAGGCCAAGGGCATCGCGGTGGAGAGCCAGGGCGCCCTGTGCGTGTTCCCGCCCGGGTTCACCGGCCGTGACGGCGAGCCGCTGCCGCTGATCGTGCGCAAGAGCGACGGTGGTTACAACTACGTCACCACCGACCTGGCCGCGGTCCGCTTCCGCGTGCGCGAGCTGGGCGCCACCCGCCTGGTCTACGTGGTCGGGGCGGAGCAGGCGCTGCACTTCGCCATGGTCTTCGCGGCCTCCCGCGAGGCCGGCTGGCTCACGCCGGAGCACCGCGCCGAGCACGCCGTCCACGGCCTGGTGCTGGGCGCCGACGGCAGGCGGCTGCGCAGCCGCAGCGGCGACCCCGTCAGGCTGATCGACCTGCTGGAGGAGGCCGAGCAGCGCGCCGCCAAGGTGGTCGAGGAGCGCAGCGAGCTCGACCCGGCCACCCGAGCGGCGGTGGCGCACGCGGTGGCGATGGGCGCGCTCAAGTACTACGACCTGTCCTTCCAGCGGGAGCGGGACTACGTCTTCGACTGGGACCGGATGCTCGCCTTCGACGGCAACACCGGGCCCTACCTGCAGTACGCGGTCACGCGTATCCGCTCGATCTTCCGTCGTGCCGGGCTCGACCCGGCCGCGCTCGCGGAGGCGACCATAGCTGTCGGCGAGCCGGCCGAGCGGGCGCTGGCGCTCCAGCTGCTCGGCCTCGGCGAGGCGGTCTCGTCGGTCGCCGCCACCCTCGAGCCGCACCGGCTCTGCAACTACCTGTTCGACCTGGCCAGCGCCTTCACCGATTTCTACGAGGCATGCCCGGTGCTGCAAGCCGACGAGCCCACGCGCAGCTCACGGCTGGCGCTGTGCGCGCTCACCGACCGCACCCTGACACGCGCCCTCGACCTGCTGGGCATCGAGGTCCCAGAGCGCATGTGACCCGGCCGGGGCCCGGGTCGGGCGGTTCCAGCGCCGCGCCTGCTCTGCCCGGGTTCGAGCATTAAGTTCACACCTGTCATCATGGGCGGCGCCAGAACTCGAAGTGGGAGAGACGACGACGTGGAGTTGCTCCGTCCACAGGACGCGTTCTTCCTCTACACCGAGACCCCGCAGGTGCAGCAGCACGTCGGTGGCCTGGCGGTGCTGGACCCGTCACGACGGGCCGGTGGGCCCTTGCGGCCGGACGACCTGACCGGGCTGCTGGCCGGGCGCCTGCACCGCCTGCCGCGGCTGCGCCAGCGGCTGGCAGTGCCGCCGCTGGGCCTTGCCCGCGCCGCCTGGGTCGATGACGACGCCTTCGACCTCGGCTGGCACGTGCGCCGCTCGCTGCTGCCCTCTCCGGGCGGCTGGGATCAGCTCTGCGCGCTGGCGGAGGCGGTGATGGCCCAGCCGCTGGACCGCTCCCGGCCGCTCTGGGAGCTGTACCTGATCGACGGCCTGGAGGACGGCTCCCAGGCGGTCCTGCTCAAGCTGCACCACGCCATCGCCGACGGCCTCGGTGCCCTGAACGTCGCCCAGCACCTGTTCGGCCTGGCCGACCGGAACGGCGAGCTGCTCCGGCGCCTGCGGGCGGTGTCGCCCGTCCGGCCGCCAGGCCCCGCGGAGCGGCCCGTCTACCGGCCCACCCCGCCGCCAAGCCAGGGGCGGCTGTTCTGGCGCACGCTCGGCAGGCACACGACGACACCGTGGCGTGCCTTCGGCGGGGCGATCGCGCGGACCTGCAAGCACCCTGCCCGGTCGTTCCGGCGCGCGGGCGAGATCGTCATCGGCATCTGGCAGCTCGCCCGGGCCGGCAGCGCGCCGAGGTGCGTGCTGAACCGGCCGGTCGGGGCGTGCCGCCGGATCGTCCTGACCGAGGTGCCGCTCGAGCAGATCAAGAAGATCCGCGGCAAGCTGGGCGGCACCATCAACGACATCGTGCTGACGCTGATCGCGGAGGCGCTGCACGAGCTGCTGGAGCTGCGCGGCGACCAGCCCGGCACCATGCGGGTGATGGTCCCGGTGGCGGTCCGGCCACCAGGCCAGGCCGCGGCCCCGGGCACCTGGACCTCGGCGCTGTCGCTGGACCTACCGGTCGGGGCCATGTGCCCGGCCGAGCGCCTGGTCGCGGTGCGCGACCTGAGCAAGCGGGCCAAGCGTTCCCACCAGGCGCTCGGCGCGACCTTCCTGATGCAGGTGGTGGGCGCCTGGGCGCCGGCGCCGCTGCACGCGCGCGCGGCGCGCTTCGCCTACCGCGGCTGCTGGTTCAACCTGATCGTCACCACCCTGCGGGGCATGGCCAGCGCGGTCGACGTCGCGGGGGCGCGGGTGGTGGTCGCCTACCCGCTGATGCCGCTCGCCGAGGACGTCGGCGTGACCGCGGCGGCGATGACCTGGGGCGACCGCCTGACCATCGGCCTGACCGCCGACGCGGGCACCATCCCGGACCTGGAGCTGATCTCCGCCGCGATGCTCGAGTCAGCTGACCAGCTGTGCCGGGCTGCCGCCGACCCCGACGCGCCGCGCGCCCGCCGCGCGGTCTGACCGCTCAGCAGCCCCCGTCAGCACGGGCCGGGGAGGTAGGCGGTGGTCTCCAGGGAGGCGCCGTCGATGGCTCGTCCCAGCAGGCCGCTCCGTCGCATCCACTGGCCGTACGAGCGCCAGGCGGCCTGCTCCATGCAGCCGATCGGGGCGCCGTCCGGCGGGCGCAGCAGGCGCAGGGTGGCCGGCACGCTCTGGCGCAGGAACTCGGCCCGGTAGCTGGTGGCCCGCTGCAGCCCGCGCACGGCCCCTTCCTGGTCGCCGAGGGCCGCCGCGGTGGCGCGCACGACGGCTGAGAGGAAGCGGCGCACCGCGTCGGCGTACGCCTTGTCGGCGTCGAGCCTGCGCGCGTTGGCGACCACCACCAGCTCGTCGTAGGCGGGCACGCCGAGGCGGTCCACCGGCAGCACGACCGGCTGGCTGCCGGTCTCCTGCGCGATCTGGATCGCTTCGACGTTGCGGTAGCCACCCAGGATCGCGTCGACCTTGCGCGACAGCAGCGAGGTGACCAGGTTGTAGCCGACGTTGACGACCTGCACGTCGGCGCGCCGCAGGCCGCCGGTGCGCAGCACGGTGGTCAGGATGGCGTCGTCGGTGGGGATGCCGGTGATGCCGACCTTGCGGCCCCGCAGGCTCGCCGGGTCGTCGATGCCGGAGCCTGGCAGCGCGATGAGCGAATTCAGCGGCACCGGGACCAGCGCGGCGACGGCTCTGACCGGCAGCCCCTTCTCGGCGGCGAGGAACAGGTCCGGCTGGTAGGAGATGGCGAGATCGATCTGGTTCAGCCCGACCAGCTTGATGGGGGCGCTCGGGTCGGAGGGCGCGCGCATGATGACCTGCAGGCCGGCCCGCTGGAACTCGCCGTGCTGCTGCGCGTAGTACAGGCCCACGTGGTCGGGATTCGGCGTCCAGTCGAGCGAGAGCTGGATGCGGGTGCCCCCGGCCTGGCCGCCGGAGGCGGGGGAGCGGCTGCTGGCGGCGCCCCCGCCGCAGCCCGCGCCGAGCAGGGCGAGCGCGCTGATCAGCGCTGCGCTGGCCCGCACCCGGCGCAGCGCCCCCGCCCATCGCAGCGCCCCCGCCCGGCTGAGCGTTCTCGCCCGGCTGAGCGTTCTCGTCATTTGCGTGCCTCCTGGATCTTGACGTTGGGGGCCGTGGGGGGAGCGAGCTCCCCGGCCCGGCACTACGGAACGATGTTGACGTTGGGGGGCCGTGGGGGGAGCTCGCTCTCCCCACATGGAACGAGTCACGGCTGCCGGGCGGGCGCTCTCGCCCATGGGACCAGCAGCCGCTCCAGCAGCGAGACGAGCAGGAACAGTGCGAGCGAAAGCAGTGTGAGGATCACCACCGCGGCGAAGATGCGCGGCGTGTCGAGGTTCGGGGTGGCCTGGAGCATCAGGTAGCCGAGGCCGGCGCTCGACCCCGACCACTCGCCGAAGACCGCGCCGATGGCCGCGTAGGTGGCCGCCACGCGCATGCCCGAGAACAGCAGCGGCAGCGCCGACGGCAGCTCCACTCGTTTGAGGATCGCCCAGCGCGAGGCGTCCAGTGTCCGCATCATCCGCACCAGGTCCTCGTCGACGGAGCGCAGCCCGTCGACGCCGTTCACGACGATGGGGAAGAAGCAGATCAGCGCCACGATGGCGAGCTTGGGCGCGATATCGAAGCCGAGCAGGATCACCAGGATCGGCGCGAGCACCACGACCGGCACGGTCTGTGACCCGATCAGGATCGGATAGAGGGCCCGCCGCAGCGTGGCCGACAGGTGCAGCACCACAGCCAGGAGCAGCCCGGCGGCGACCGCTATGGCGAACCCTCCGAGCACCTCGCGCAGGGTCACCCATGAGTTGTCCAGCAGCAGCCGGCGGTCGGCGCGCAGGTCCTGGAGCACCGCCGACGGCGGGGGCAGCAGGTACTCCGGTACGCGCAGTGCGCGGACCACCAGCTCCCAGGTCCCAAGGCCGGCGAGCACCAGTGCCAGCGCCGGCCCGTAGCGGCGCCAGGCTCCGCGCCCGCCGCGGCCGCGGCGGCCGCGCGCCCTCACGCTCATTCCAGCGCCTCCAGTATCTCCTGCCTGGCCTTGACGAACTGCCCGCTGGAGACGACCTCGCGGCGCGGCCCGTCGCGCTCCAGGACGGGGTCCAGCCGATGCACCACCTGGCCCGGCCGGGCCGACAGCACCACCACCAGGTCGGCCAGCAGCAGCGCCTCCTCGACGTCGTGGGTGACGAGCATCACCGTTCGCGGCTGCACGGCCAGCGCCCCGGCGAGCCACTCCTGCATCTGCGCGCGGGTAATCGAGTCGAGCGCACCGAACGGCTCGTCGAGCAGCAGGACCTCCTTGCCCGCGAGCAGCGTCCGCAGGAAGGCGACACGCTGCCGCATCCCACCGGAGAGCTGGTCCGGGCGCGAGCGCGCGAATTCGGCGAGGCCGAAGCGCTCGAACAGCGGCCGCGCCCTGGAGCGAGCCTCGGCGCGGCGCAGACCCTGGTTCTCCAGCGCAAGGCAGGCGTTGTCGAGCGCGTTGCGCCACGGCAGCAGCAGGTCCTTCTGGGGCATCAGCGCGCAGCGGGCCAGCCGCTGGTGAGGGTCGCGCTCGCCGCCGACGCTGACGCTACCGCCGCTCGGCTCCAGCAGCCCCGCGACCAGCGCCAGCAGCGTCGACTTGCCTCCGCCGCTCGGGCCGACGACCGCCAGGCGACCGTGATGGGGGACGGACAGGTCCACGCCGTCGAGGGCGAGCAGGTCACCGAATGCCTGCCGCACGCCTCGGAGCTCGATCGTCGCGCCTCCCTTCGCGGGTCCTAACCCGATCAGGTTCGTGGGGTCGCCTCGAAGGCCTCTCAGCCCCGGACGGCGTGCCCGGGGCTCCCCCGCGCGTACACGGTTACCTCGAAAGATACCAGCATCTTCCGCTGGCTCTCCGCTGGCTCTCCGCTGGCTCTCCGCCGCGGCCTCGCGTCAGGCGGAGCCGGCTGCCCCGGCGCGCTGGGCGCCGACGTAGCGGATGCGGCGGCGGGCCATGCGGCGCCCGACCGCCGCCGTCACCGCCTCGAGCTCGCTGGTGAGCCCGTCCAGCTCGTCCGCCGCCATGCCCGCCGGCCGGTCGCCCGCCGTGCCACGGCGGGGGTCGACCCCGATGATCACGCCGTCCGCGCAGACCGCCGCGGTCGCTCGCGCGAGCGCGGCGGCGTCGCGGTGGCCCCGCTCCACGCCGGTGGCGTCCACCACCAGCGGCAGCCCACTGGCCGCCCGCAGCGACGGCACGGCCGCGAGGTCGAGCCCGGCCGGGGCGCACAGCACGATCTGGGCATTGCCCTCGTGGGCGATGCGCTCTGCCGCCCGCAGCCACGCCTGGACGCCGCTCGGGTGACGCTCCAGCAGGACAGGGCGGCCGGTCCGCCCCAGCGCCCGCGCCAGCAGGCTGCCGTTCAGCGCCGCGGCCGGCACCCGCAGCATCGCGGCCACCTCGGCCGCCACGGCGACCTCATCAGGCCGGGAGACGGCGCACACGGTCGGCAGGCCGCTGAAGCGCTGGCAGGCCGCGACGGCTTCGAGGCCGAGCGTCTCCCAGGCGCGGCCGACGTCGAGCAGGCCGGCGCGCGCCTGCAGCGCGAGGACCGCGGCCTCCTCGATCTCCTCCGCGGAGGCGGTGGCGGGCGACGACGCGATCAGGGTGAAGGTGCCGGACCCGATCACCACGCCACCGGCCAGGACGGCCGCGGGCTCGCCCTGGCCGGCAGCCCCCTCCAACTCGTCTCGAGCCACCGCATACGTCGGCCTCACCATCGTCGCTTTTCCTCCTCGTGACTTGCCTGCTGTTGTTTGGTCCCCTATGGAGTGGCCGGACCCGGCCTGGAATACGAAAGAGCCGCCCTGGGCGGCGACCCGGGGCGGCTCGTCGAGCTGCGCGTGAAGCTCTAGATGGGGACGCGCGAGACGAGGACCGGCACCCGGTCCCTCGTAAATCGCACGCACACAGAGCTCATGACCCCCCTATGTTGCTGGATGCCACCAACTGTGTCCAGTCGTGCCGGGACGGCGCCAGTTCGCGAAGGCCCCTCAAGGCCCGGACATGAGAGGGGGAGGAGCGGCCCGAAGGCGACTCCCCCCCAAGCTTGGGATGAAAGGGGGATGGCCCGCAGACGACTCCCCCCTCCTAGCCTGGGAAAATCCCAGGCCTCAAATCTTGCCGGTAGTGTAGCGTCCCGACTCGCCATGAACAACCTATTAGAGCTACGGACTACTCCAGCGGACCGTCGCGGGTCCGGCTTCACCTATTTCGACCATGTCGTCGCCCGCTTGCTGGATTTCTTCGCCGAGAGCAGGCAGTGGCATCGACGTTTGTGGACCATTGGTTCAGTGCTTGCTAGACCGGTGGGCTGCGGCCGCCGCATGCCCCTCACCCCTTCTGCTGAACGGCTTGCTCGTGCGGTTGCCGCACACCTGCTCGATTGCGGTTTCAGCTCGGCATTCCTGCACCGCTGGACGCGTGGCGTCGTCGGTGCCGGAGCGGGTTTGCCGCAACTGCTCGAGGAGAGTGCCATGCTGGTCCGCCGGCCTGATCGTACCTTCGAAATTCTTGTCCCATTCGAATCGGTCCCTCGGCAGAGCACCCTCACCAGCCATATTCGAGAATGGCGATCAGCTCCTGCCGTCGCCGAATGGCTTGCGCGACACGCTGGCGGTACAGCCGGTATCCGCCAGAACGGCGGGTTCGTCTATGAGATCAAGGCGACGAACCGTGAACGTGCGCTGCTCGTCGCGGACGCTCTGCGGTCGGGCCGGACGCTGGCGCTGGCACGTCCGGCCGACTTGGCCGCGGAGCTGAGAGTCAGGGACCTGCTCAACGCGCCTCGGCCGGCGCTCCGTCGCGTCGAGGAGCACGTTCGGCGGACCCTCCGCCAGTTGTACCGGCAGCGGAACATCGTCCTGCACGCGGGCGCCACTCAGCCGGTGGCGCTCAGCGCCTGCCTGCGTGCGTCGGCTCCTCTTGTCGGAGCGGGTCTGGACCGCATCACGCACGCCTATCTCGCCAGCGGGACAAAGCCGCTCCAGATCGCCGCCCGGGCCCGGCTGCGCCTCGATCTGGTCGGCTCCAACGAAGGTCGCTCTGTCGTCGACCTCCTAGAGTAGCTACTCCCGTCCAGCGGTCGGGTCGGCGTTGGACCCACCGAGCCGTAGCAAGGCCGTGAGCAGTCGAAGGGGGAACCGCCCGGTAAAGGCGGTTCCCCCTGCCAGCCGGGAGGCTGCCTTATCCGACCTCGACCTGGTGGAGGACCTTGGCGAGTCGCTCACGTAGCGCTGTCGGGGTGGTCGGGGTCGTAAATCGAACATCGAGGGTACAATTGACCCTAACTGCGGCGGTCACAGGGTGGCCCGAAGGGTTGAACAGCCTGAGCCTGATGATACGAGGGTCGGCAAAAGGCCTCCTGGCCATCACCTGGGAGGGAATCTGCGAGGTCCCGCCCTGAGGGTAAGCACCTCCACAGGTGGCCAAAACCGATATGACGGCAGGGTCGCGGAAGTCGAGAGTCGCATAGCCATTGCTGTCGGGATCCACCCCGAGGTTGAGTATGCCCACCGCCTCTTCAGTCGTCTGCGCCCCCGCGGGGCGGTTGACCGCCCACACGGCGGCCAAAACGGCGACGAGAACGAGGAGGGCGACCGGAGACGTGCGGAGTATGGCACGAGCCTTCATTGACGCTCCTTTCTGCGGCTGGCGGGAGCGTATCCTGAGTCGGCTGGCCGTTGGGCTGGCCAGTTCTACTCAATTTTGCGCATAGAGTCCCTCTGTCCAGGTTTACTTTCCCGCTACGCGACCGGTGCGACGCCCGTCGCGCCGGTCGCCTCCGCAGCCTCCGCACCCTCGGCGACCTCGGCCAGCGGGTTGCGGACCGAGCCGTGGGTGGCGGCGTGGGGGCGCTCGGGCCGGTCGGCGTAGCCGTCGAGCAACAGGCGGTTGCGGTTCAGGCAGATCCGGGTGAAGCGCGGGGCCAGCAGGTCGAACAGCGCGAAGCGCTGGGCCAGCTCCGGGAAGCGCGCCTGATAGACGAGCCTGGAGAAACTGGCACAGCCAGGCGGGCGGCTCGCGCAGCAACACTCCCGCTACCTCGCGCTCCACCATGGCACTGACCACGGGCGTGCCGTGACCGTCCACGTGCAGCAGGGCGGCCAGCGCGCAGGTGCGCTCGCCCGGCTCCAGGAAGCGCGCCAGCGGCTCGCGCCAGATGCAGCCGAGCAGCTCGGGGTGGCGGCCGCCATCGCCCCCTGGAACTTCCCGCTGATGCTGGAGACGTGGAAGATCGTGCCGGCGCTCGCCTGGGGCAACACCGTGGTGCTCAAGCCGGCCGAGGACTCCCCGGCGTCGGCGACGATCATGGCTCGGCTGGCGCTGCGGGCCGGCTTTCCAGAGGGCGTGCTCAACGTGGTGCACGGCTTCGGCCCGGACGCCGCCGGGCAGTGGCTCACCGAGTCACCCGCGATCGACCGCATCGTGTTCACCGGGGAGTCGGGGACAGGGCGGGCGATCGCGCGCGCCGCCGCGGCCAACCTCACCCCGGTGAGCCTCGAGCTCGGCGGCAAGGGCGCCAACCTGGTCTTCGCCGACGCCGACCTCGAGGCCGCCGTGCCGTGGTCGATCCGGGCCATCTTCTCCAACTCCGGGCAGGTATGCCTGGCCGGCAGCCGCCTGTTCGTAGAGCGGCCCATCTACGACGAGTTCCTCGGCCGCTTCGTCGCCGCCGCCGAGGCGATGGTGCTCGGCAACCCGCTCGAGGAGCGCACCATGCTCGGGCCGCTCGCCTCCGAGGCTCACTTCCGCAAGGTCAGCGGCTACCTCGACACCATCGCCGAGGACGGCGGCAAGATCCTGACCGGCGGGGTCGCCGAGGACGGCCGGGGGACATGGTATGGATCGCGTCACCGAGCAACGTCACGTTGCTCGGCTGCCACTGCTGGACTGGCCGCGCGGAGCGCAGCCGGACCGGGAAGGTGGGGGCGGCGTCGGCCTGGTCGACGATCCGCCGCACCGGGGCGGGCCAGCCCTCAAGCATGCGCTGGGCCAGCCGCTGCAGCGCCGGGCCGTCGGCGGCGTGGAACTGCTGCTCGGTGAGCGACCGCTGTGTCTCCCACCCTTGCAGCATCCACGCGAAATAGTCGGGGATCTCGGTGAGGTGCACGTCGGGGGCGAGCTTGGCGCTGGCGTCGGCGAGCGGCCCCCAGGTCCGGCACGTCGCCACCGACATGGCGACGCCGTCGGGAGCGGTCATGCGGTTGAAACTGTCGACCAGCGCCTCGGGAACCCACGCGAGCACCGCCGCGGTGATGGACGTCCTGCCGTAGACGAAGGAGCCGATCTCGTCGATGCCGGCGTCCGGGACGACGAGGTCGCGAACCGCTGAGCTGGTCCCGTCGGCGCCGACCAGCAGGTCGCCGGTGGCCGAGCTTCCGTCGGCGAAGTGCGCGCGGACACGGCCGTCATCCAGCCGGTCGAACCGCTCGAAGGTCTTGCCGAACCGCACGATGCCGTCCAGCCCAGCGAGGAGGATCTCCCGGAGGGTGAGCCGGTTCACCCCGAAGCTGGTGGCATCGGGTCCCGCGTGCGCGTGCGGCAGCGGCTTGGCGAACTTCTGCCGCAGCCGAGAGTCGAGGAACACCATGCGCAGCGCGGGCTTGATCGAGGTGGCCACGCACAGGTCGAACAGGTTCTGCGGCAGGCAGTCGCGCAGGGCGTGGCTGCCCTCGTCCTTGATGCCGATCCGCCACCCTTGGCCGCGGAACCGCGCCGAGGTGTCGCGCTCGTAGACGGCGACGCTCATCCCCGACTTCTTCAGGCCCTGCGCCAGGCACAGACCGCCGATCCCGCCGCCGATGACCAGGACGTGAAGCGGGGTGCCTGTCGTTCCCGAACGATCGATTCCCATGTGTCTTGCTCCCGTGAATGCGGACAGTCGCCAGCGAACAGCCGCGCACGGCTACGGCTGTGAGTGAGAGGGGTTTGCGATGCCTCCCGCGACGTTTAGCGGTCGTGCCGCGAGGCGGGCCGGTGAACGAATCCTTCAGGCGCGTCCGCGATCGACACGGGGCCTCCGGTCACCCTGGACCCGCGGACGGCCTGCTCGGCCACGCCGGGTCACTGTAGCGTGCTGAGGACCTCGGCGACCAGGGAGGCGCGGCGCTTGGCGTCGCGCAGCAGGTGGCCATCGGGGCCGACGACGTAGAAGGCGTCGACCACCTCGGCGCCGTAGGTGGCGATGCGGGCGGAGCGCACCTCGACGCCGCAGGCGTCCAGCGCCCTGGTGATGCGGTAGAGCACGGCAGGGCCGTCGGCGCAGCGCACCTCCACCACGGTGGCGAGCTCGGAGGCGCCGTCCTCGAACAGCAGCCGCGGGGGCGGGCGCAGCGGAGCTGGCTGGCGGTAGGCGGCCTCGCGCTCGCTCAGGCGTCGGTCCAGCGGCAGCTGGTCCTCCAGCGCGCGGCGCAGGTCGTCGCGGAGCAGGTGCCAATTAGGCTCGCGGCCGTGGCGCGGGTGCGCCTCCAGCGTCAGCAGGGTGGTGCCCTCGAGCGTCGAGGCGGTGGCGGCGCGCACGTCGAGCCGGTGCAGCGCCAGCACGCCGGCCACCCGCCACAGCAGCCCGCGACGGGCCGGCGCGGCCACGGCGATCTCCTCGCCGTCGACCTCCAGCGCCAGCTCTGCACGGTGTGGCCGCGCCAGCGCGCGCCGCGCGAGCGCGGACAGCCCGCCCGGGTCCGCGCCGGTCTCCGGGGCCTTCTCGTCGAGGCGCTCGCCCACCCGGCGGGTCAGCTCCTCGACCAGGCGCGCCTTCCAGGGCGTCCAGGCGGTCGGGCCGGTGGCGCGGGCGTCGGCCTCGGTGAGGGCTTCCAGCAGGCCGAGGGTGCGGGCGTCGCCGACCGCCTCGGCGACCGCCCGGGCCGTGGCCGGGTCGCGGAGGTCGCGGCGGGTGGCGGTGTCGGTCAGCAGCAAGTGGTGGCGGACCAGCCGCACCAGCACCGAGCGGTCCGCCGCCCCCAGACCGAGCCGGCTCGCCACCGCCCAGGCCACGCCCGCGCCCGCCGCGGAGTGGTTACCCGGCCAGCCCTTGCCGACGTCGTGGAGGAAGGCGACCAGCAGCAGCAGGTCAGGGCGGTCGACCCGGCGGACCAGGCCGGACGCCTGCACTGCGGTCTCGACTAGGTGGCGGTCGACCGTCCAGCGGTGGAAGGGGTTGCGCTGCGGCTTGCAGCGCACTCGCTGCCATTCCGGCAGCAGCCGCTCCAGCACCCCCACCTGGTCGAGCGCCTCCAGGACGTCCACCAGGCCGGGCCCGGCGCCGAGCAGAGCGATCAGCGCCTCGCGCGCTCGCGGCGGCCACGGCTCCGCCGGCGCGACCACCTGATCCTCAAGCCGCCGCAGGGTCTGCGGCGCGAGCGGAAGCCTGGCGGTGGCGGCAGCGCCGGCGGCCTCCAGGGCGAGCCAGGGGCGGGCCTCCAGGTCGGCGCCGGCGGTGAGCAGCACCTCGCCGCCGTGGTCGACCACGCCGTCGGCCAGCTCGCGGCGCACCGGCCGCCGCCAGCGCCGCACGGCGGGTCCGCTGTGCCAGGAGTCCACGCGACGCCAGGTCTGGTCCAGCTTCCAGGCCAGGGTGCGGCCGGCCTGGTGGACCGCGCGCATCAGCGCGTCAGGGTCGGGGTGGCCGAGCCGCACGGCGACCGCCTCCTGGTCCTCGAGGCCGAGCCGGTCGCTCGGAGCGCGGTTCACCGCGCGGCCTCGCAGGCCGCCGGCGCGCTCCCACTGCACGAGGTGGAGCGCCTCGCGGGTGTCGAGCAGCAGGTCGTAGGCGGATCGCGCGCGGTGGTCCAGGCCGCTGGCGACCCAGGTGGCCGCCACGGCGCGCACCGCGTGCCCGTCGCGCAGCCCGCCGCGCGCCTCCTTGAGGTCAGGCTCGAGCAGGAAGGCCAGCTCACCGTAGTGCTCGGCGCGCCGCAGGCAGGCCTCACGCAGCTCCGACAGCCGCCGGCGGGCGCTGGCGCGCCAGCGCTCCAGCATCCGCTCGCGCAAGGCCTGGGTGAGGGCGGCGTCGCCGGCGACGTGGCGGGTGTCCAGCAGGCCGAGCGCGGTCTTGAGGTCGGCGCGGGCGACTTCGAGCGCCTCTTCGACCGTGCGCACGCTGTGGTCCAGGCGCAGCCCGGCGTCCCAGATCGGCCGCCAGAGCCGCTCGGCCAGCGGCGCGACCAGCCCGGACGGGCGATTGTGCAGCAGCATCAGGTCGAGGTCGCTGCCGGGCGCCGGCTCGCCGCGGCCGTAGGCGCCGGTCGCCACCAGCGCGACCCCCGGGGCCGTCTCACCGAGCAACGCGGTGAGCCAGGCATCGGCGGCCGCCACCAGCGCGGCGCGCAGAGCCGGCCCGACCAGCTCGGACCGGCCCTGCAGCACCTCCGGCGGCGCGCCCGCCTCCAGGTAGGGTTCCAGGTGGGGTCTAGAGCGCGTCGGGCCCACGCTCACCGGTCCGCACCCGCACCACCTCGTCCACGGGCACCGCCCAGACCTTGCCGTCGCCGATCTGTCCGGTGCGCGCGGCCTTGACCAGGGCGTCGATCACCTCCCCGGCGATCTCGTCCTCGACCAGGATCTCGACGCGCACCTTTGGCACGAAGTCGACGGCGTACTCCGCCCCGCGGTAGACCTCGGTGTGGCCGCCCTGGCGGCCGAAGCCCTGGGCCTCGCTCACGGTCATGCCGAGCACTCCCGTACCTCGGACCGCCTCCTTGACGTCCTCGACCTTGAAGGGCTTGACGATCGCGGTGATGAGCTTCACGAGTCCGCTCCCACAGCCGGCGTGCGGCTATCGGTGTCAGTGTCGGTGGGGGACGTCTGGCTGCTGGCGCCGCTGCCCGGCGCGCCGGTCGCGGGCGGGACCCGCCCGCGGGACAGCACCAGGCCCAGCTCGTACGCGGTCTCGGCGTGCTGGCTGGTGTCGAGGCCATCGTACTCGGCGGCCTGGTCGACGCGCAGCCCGATGGTGGCGTTCACCAGCTTGGCGAGGATGAAGGTCACGACGAAGGTGAATGCGGCGACCGCGCCGACTGCCGCCGCCTGCTTGCCGAGCAGGGCCAAGCCGCCACCGTAGAACAGCCCGTCGGCGCCGGCGACCGTCGAGGTCCCGAGCAGGCCGATGAGCAGCGCGCCGGTCGCCCCGCCAACCAGGTGGACCGCGCCGACGTCCAGCGAATCGTCTAGCTTGAGGCGGAATTTCAGGGTGGTGGCCAGCGCGCACAGCGCGCCGGCGACGACGCCGATCACGACCGCCCCGATCACGTTGACGAACCCGGCCGCTGGGGTGATCGCGACCAGGCCGGCCACGGCGCCGGAGGCGGCGCCCAGCGTGGTGGACTTGCCGTTCTTGATCTTCTCGGTGGCGATCCAGCCGAGCAGGGCAGCCGCGGTGGCGGTGTTGGTGTTGACGAACGCCTGCGCGGCGAGCTGGTTGGCGGCCAGCGCCGAGCCGGCGTTGAAGCCGAACCAGCCGAACCACAGGATGCCCGCGCCAAGTAGGGTGAGCGGCAGCGAGTGGGGTGGCATCGGCTCTTTCGGCCAGCCGCGGCGGCGGCCCACCGCCAGCGCCAGCGCCACACCGGCGATGCCGGCGTTGACGTGGACCACCGTGCCGCCGGCGAAGTCCTCGGCGCCGAGCTTGAACAGCCAGCCGGTGGGCGAGAAGACCCAGTGCGCCACCGGCGCGTAGACGAGGATCGCCCACAGGGTGATCACCGTCACGAAGCCACCGAACTTGAGCCGGTCCGCGGTGGAGCCGGTGATCAGCGCCGGGGTGATGATGGCGAACATCATCTGGAAGATCACGAACACAAGCGGCGGGATCGTCTGGGCGAGCGGACCGGTATAGCCGGGGACCGCCTCGGTGTTGTGGGCCAGGCCGATGTAACGCAACGTGCCGATCAGCCCGTGGCCGCCCCAGTCGACGCCGAAGGCGAGGCTGTAGGTGAGCAGCACCCAGATCACGCTCACCAGACCGATCACCACGTAGTTCTGCATCAGCATGCCGAGGACGTTCTTGGTGCGGACCATCCCGGCGTAGAAGAAGGCGAGCCCGGGGGTCATGAACAGCACCAGGGCGGTGCTGACGAGCACCCACGCGGTGTTGCCGGTGTCGATTTCCGGCGCGGCCTGGGCGGTGCTTGCCAGGACCAGTGCGGTGTGGCCGGATAGGGGCTGCAATGGCGCTCCTCGAGTCTTCGGGGCCTGACGGCACTGAGCATCCAGCAGCGCCGTTTCCGCACGGCTACACGGTCGTTACTTCCTGGTGAGCCCGCGTTACGAGCTGGTGAAACCGCAGGTGCGCAGGTGCGCGGCGGGGGGTCTTCCGTGGCGCGGCGGCTGCGGCTCAGCGGCGCGCGCGGCGGCTGCGGCGGTCCTGCAGGGCGTTGGCCAGGGCCATGTAGTCGTCGCGGTCGTCGACCGGCTCCTTGGGAGCAGCGGGAGGCTCGGGAGGCTCGCGGCGGCTCCGCCCGCCGCGGGAGCGCCGGGACTGGAGCACGTCCGCGATGGCCATGAAGTCGGCGTCCGGGCTGGGCGCGGGCTGCCCCGGCGGCGCTGGGGTCCTCGACGCCGCGGGCGCTGGTGGCGTCGTGGCTGGTGGTGGAGTCAGAGGCTGCCCGGCCGGCGGGGGAGTCCGGCCCACCCCGCCCCCGACCCGCGCAGCGAGAGCGTCGAGCGCGGGGGTGAGGAAGCCGGTCCGGACCGCCTCCTCCCCGCTGCGGCGGCCGTCGGCGCTCGAGTACGAGGCGATCCAGCGCCGCACCTCGCGTTCCTCGAGACCACGCCGGACTAGCGCGACGGCCGCGGCCTCGACCAAGGGGTCGCTGAACGGCCGGTACCGCGGCCCCGAGGCCGGCGGCTGCGCCTGCGCGCGCGGCTCCGGCCAGGGCTCCGGCGCGCGCGGCCCCGGCGCCAGGGTC
>JBKPDO010000269.1:0-7371 GCA_046727955.1 bacterium
GACGCGCAGCGGCCCGCGGCAGACGAAGCGCAGCGCCGCCGGGTCGCGGCCCGCCTCGCGCGCGGCCTGCCGTACGACCTCGATCGACTTGCCGATGGCCTTGAGGTCAGCCCCGCTGCTCGAGGTCCAGCCGTCGGCGATGCGGCCGGCGCGGCGCAGGGCGGCCTCGGCGCTGCCGCCGAGCAGCAGCGGCGGGTGCGGGCGCTGCAGTGGCTTTGGCTCCACCCGCGACCGCGGGACCTCGTAGAACTCGCCGTGGAACTCGACCAGGTCCTCGGTCCACAGCGCCCGCAGCGCGGCGATGAACTCCTCGCCGCGGGCGCCGCGGCGCCGGTAGGGAACGCCGACGGTGGCGTACTCCTGTGGCATCCAGCCGAGGCCGAGCCCGACGTCGAGACGGCCGCCGGAGAGGATGTCCAGGGTGGTGAGCTGCTTGGCGAGCACGGCCGGCGCGAAGAAGGGCATGTTCACCACCGACAGGCCGAGGCGGATGCGGCTGGTGTGCCCGGCGACGAAGGCCAGCGGCACGATCGCGTCCAGGATGCTGCGGTAGGCAACCGCCGCGCCGCGCTGGTCCGGGTGCTCCGGAACGAGCAGGCGCTGCAAGGTCCAGACAGAGTGGTAGCCCAGCTCCTCGGCGCGCCCCACCAGCCGGAGCTGGTTGCCGGGCGTGGCCCAGCCCCCCGAGATCGGAACCCCGAAGCCAATCTTCACGCTCCGCTCCTCCCGCTGCGGCCTGTCCCGTCTTTGCGCTGCAAGGGTAGACGGTCCTGGCCGCCCGGGCGCTTAGCTCGTAGTGCTCGTGGGTGCCTCGACGTGATACCCCTGCACCCGGCGCTGTTGACCGCGTGCTGCTCGACTCGAGGAGGGATACGGGCGTGAAGGTTTTCCTCTCGTTCGACATGGAGGGCATCGCCGGCATCGTGGACTGGCAGCAGTGCATCGGCGACGGCCCCGCCTACCAGCTCGGCCAGCAGCTCACCCTGGGCGAGGTCAACGCGGCGATCGACGGGGCGGTGGAGGCGGGCGCCAAGGAGGTGCTGGTCAACGATTCGCACTGGACCATGCACAACCTGCCGCCCCAGGAGCTGCACGCCGAGGCCGGCTACGTCGCGGGCCGGCACAAGCCGCTGTACATGATGCAGGGCCTCGACTCGAGCTTCGGCGCCTGCCTGTTCGTCGGCTACCACGGCTCGATCAGCGGGGAGAGCGCGGTGCTCTCGCACACCTACAATCCCGCGGCGGTCAGCCACGTCGAGCTGAACGGGACGCGAGTCGGCGAGAGCGGTATCAACTCGCTGGTGGCACTGCACGCCGGGGTGCCGGTGGCGCTGGTCACCGGCGACCGCCAGACGGCCGAGGAGGCCAAGGCCTTCCTGCCGGGGACCGAGGTGGTGGTGGTCAAGGAGTCGCTGACCCGCTTCGCCGCCCACAACCTGCACCCGGCGACGGCGCGCAGGCTTGTCCGCGAGGGCGCGCGGCGGGCGGTCGAGCAGGCTCTGGCCGGCGCGCTCGCGCCACCGGCCATCGACCTGCCGGCGCGCCTGGAGGTCTGGCTGCAGACCGCCGACATGGCGGAGATGGCCACCTGGATCCGCGGAGTGGAGCGCAGCGGCCTGCGGACCGTGCTGATCGAGGGCGACGATCCCCTGCGGCTCTACCGCTCCTTCGTCGGCCTTGTCTATCTCACCCGCGTCGCCGAGGGCCGCTGAGTCGCCGAGAGCCACCTGCTAAGTCGCCGAGAGCCACCTGGGGCAGTTTCGGTCGTTTAGCCCGGCCAGCGGGGGTCGACCTTGCCGCGTGGGATGCACCTGATCCGAAAAGTAGTCATGATTGGGGAGATTGGCCTATTTTCCCCCGTGAACGGGCCTCCCCAAAGGGGAGACCAGAGACTTGCCGTGCAGGTCGTCGGTCAGAGCCCACAAAGCGGACGCCGGAGCAACCATCCGCAAGGCAACGTGCATCCCACGCGGCAAGGTCAGACACCAAGGGGTGCGCTCCGCGCGGCAACGTGCATCCCGCGCGGCAAGGTTGGGCGTCAAAGGCGCCCCTTCGCGCGGCAACGTCCAGCCACACGGCAAACTGGGGCGCCTGATTCTTCATGATGGCGCTGTTAGACTACGGCGCTTGAGCCTCTTGAGCCTCTTGAGCCTCCTGAGGCGCCTGCTCCCGCTCCGGCGCCAGCAGAGGGCTGTCCAGGTCCAGGTCGGCCCAGGTCGCCAGCGAGGGACCGCGGCGCGCCTGCAGCTCCCCGGCGACCTGCTCGGCCTGGCGCAGCACACGCAGCGCGTTGCCCCAGGTGAGCTTGCCGACCTCCGCCTCGGACTAGCCACGGCGCAGCAGCTCGGCCACCAGGACCGGGTAGCCGCTGACGTCCTCGAGGCCCTCCGGCTGGAAGACGACACCGTCGTAATCGCCGCCGAGGCCCACGTGGTCGGGGCCAGCCACTTGCCGTACGTGGTCGACGTGGTCGGCCACCTCCGCGACAGTGACCGCGGGCGGGGGGCGGTCGCGCCGCCACCCGGCCAGCAGCGCCCTGCTGGCGTCGCTGTGGGGATTGAAGCCGCGCCGATCAGCCTCGGCGTAGAAGCTTTCCATCCAGCCGGCGAAGCGGGGTGACACGAAGCCGGGCACGAACGTGACCATGCAGACCCCGCCGTTGGCCCCCAGCCCCGCCAGCACCTCGTCCGGCACGTTGCGCGGCACGTCGCAGAGTGCCCGCGCCGAGGAGTGGGAGAAGATCACCGGCGCCTCGGTCACGTCCAGCGCCGCCCGCATCGTCGCCGGCGCGACGTGGCTCAGGTCGACGAGCATGCCGAGGCGGTTCATCTCTCTGACCACTTCCTCGCCGAAGCGGGTGAGGCCACCGGCGCGCGGCTCGTCGGTGGCCGAGTCGGCCCACGGCACGTTGTCGTTGTGGGTGAGCGTCAGGTACCGCATGCCGAGCGTGTAGAGCATCCGCAGGGTGGCGAGGGAGCAGGCCATCGAGTGCCCCCCTCCGCCCCGAGCAGCGAGGCGATCCGGCCGGACGCGAGTGCCCGCTCGACGTCGTCGGCGCGCATTGCGGGCGCCAACGCGTAGGGATACCGGTCCACCAGTCGCCGCACGGCGTCGATCTGCTCCAGCGTGGCGCTCACCGCGTGGTCGCCCTGGAGGTCGGAGGGCACGAACACCGACCAGAACTGCGCGCCGACGCCACCGGCCCGCAGCCGCGGCAGGTCTGTCTGAAGCTCCGGCTGCGGCCGGGAGATGTCGAGGCGGTCGAAGTCGTAGCGGACCCGCTGGCGCAGCTCCCAGGCGAGGTCGTTGTGCCCGTCGAACACCGGCTGGGCGGTGAGTAGCTCCCGCGCCCGCTCGAGCAGCGCATCGCTCATGCCGGCGACTGTACACCGGGCCTGAGGCCGGTCACCGGTCAGCCCACCGGTGCCTCGGCCATCACCGGCGCGATGATCTCGTCGACAAGCCACCGTGCCGGTGGGTAGGGCAGGAACGCTGGCGCCAGGACGACGTGCCGCACGCCGGCGGCGATCAGCTCGGCGACCAGCGCGCGGGTCGCGGCCGTCTCCTCCTCGCGGCGGACAAGGACCTGCACAGAGCGCGTGATCTCCCGCGGGTCACGACCGATGGCGGCGCAGTAGTCGTCGAGAACGCCGCTCTTGCGGCGGAACTCCTCGACGCTGAGCCAGGGCGGCCCAGGGCAGTTCCAGATGTCCGCGTGCTCGGCGACCACCCGCAGGGTCCCCTTCTCGCCGCTCCCACCAATCAGGACCGGCGGGTGCGGCCGCTGCACCGGCTTTGGCTCGCAGACCGCGCCCTTGAGCTGGTAATGGCGGCCGTCGAAATCGAATGGGCCCTCGGTCCACAAGCGCCTGGCGATCGTGCACGACTCCGAGAGCGCCTCGACGCCCTCCCTGGGGCTGACCAGGGGCAGGCCATAGGCCTCGTACTCCCGCACCCCCGGGTTCTCGCCCGGCACCCTGGTGGCGCCGACGCCGATCCCGAAGACCAGCCGGCCGTGTGAGATCACGTCCGCGGTCGCCGCCATCTTGGCCAGCACGGCCGGCGGCCGGGTCCGGTTGCTGCTCACCATCAGCCCCAGACGGAGCCGCTCGGTCTGCCCCGCCAGGGCGGCGAGCAGCGTCCAGGCCTCGTGGAGCGGGCCGGTGGCTTCGCCTCGCAGTGGCACCAGGTGGTCCCAGAGCCACGCGTGCTCGATCTCCGGGACGGTGTCCGCGTCCCGCCAGCACGCCAGGATGTCGTCGTAGCTGACGCGCCACTGAGTCGTCTTGATGCCAAAGCTCACTCGATCGCGGTCAGTCATCGCGCTGCCCACCTCCTCGTCCGGCGCCCGGGGTCCGGCGTCCGGGGTCCGGGGTCCGGCGCCCGGCGTCCGGCGCCTCCGCCATAACGTCAGCTATGCAGATCATCAGTATTCATGACGATCAGTCTAGGCGTAGGATCGGCGCATGTCCAATGACCGCCTCTACCCCCTGCTGAAGCACGCACAGCTGCGCCTGGCCGATCTCATCGGGCCCGCGCTGGCACCGCACGGGATCGACGGGCGCGAGCTGGCCGTCCTCAACGCGCTCGAGGACCGGGACCCGCTGTCCCAGCAGGAGGCCGCCCGCCGGCTCGGGATCGACCGCACCACGATGGTCGCCCTGGTCGACGGGCTGGAGGCGAAGGGGCTGGTGGAACGCCATCCACACCCCGCCGACCGGCGCAAGAACATGGTCGAGCTGACCGCCGCGGGCCGCGACACTCGCCGCCTTGCCACCAAAGCGAGCGAGGACGCGGAGCGGCAGTTCCTCGCGCCGCTGGACGAGGGCGACGCCAGGCGCCTCAAGGAAACCCTCCATGCCCTCGTCGCCGCGGCGACCGCCCAGGACGCCGGGGGCTGAGCCGGCCGGAGCGTCGGCAGGCCAGAGCCGGCAGAATGGCGCGGTGCGATATGCGGTCGGGCTTCCCAACGTCGGTGATTATGGTGACCCGTCGCTGCTGGTCGACCTGGCACGCCAGGCGGAGGCGGCGGGATGGGACGGCGTCTTCGTGTGGGACCACGTCGTCTACCGCGAGCGCGGCTGGTCGGTCGCCGACCCGTATCTGACCGTCACGGCGATCGCCGCCGCCACGACGCGGA
Organism: bacterium; assembly: GCA_046727955.1. GTDB lineage: Bacteria > Actinomycetota > CALGFH01 > CALGFH01 > CALGFH01 > DASVXQ01. The sequence continues at coordinate 5,141 of JBKPDO010000269.1, forward strand.
TCCGGCTGGGCGTGCTCGTGTGCGCGGTGCCGCGGCGCCGCCCCTGGAAGCTCGCCCGCGAGATGGCGACGCTGGACGTGCTCTCCGGTGGTCGCCTGGTGGTGGGCGTCGGGCCCGGGTCGCAGGCAAAGGAGGAGTTCGCCGCCTTCGGCGAGGACGGCGACCCGCGGGTCCGCGCGGACAAGCTCGACGAGGGGCTGGCGATCCTGGACGGCCTGTGGCGCGGGGAGCCGTTCAGCTACCACGGCCGTCACTACCAGGTGGCGGAGACGGTCTTCCTGCCACGTCCGGTGCAGCGGCCACGGATGCCGGTCTGGGCAGCCGGCCGCTGGCCGAACCGGCGCCCGTTCCGGCGCGCTGCCCGCTGGGACGGCGTGTTCCCCACCCACGTCGACATCGGGCACGCCGACACCATGACGCCAGCGCAACTGGACGAGATCCTCCGCTACACCCTGTCCCACCGGCCAGACGGACTGGCCCCACTCGACGTCGTGGTCGAAGGCCACACCAGCGGCCGTGACCCGACAGCCGACCGCGACCTGATCGCCGGGCTGGAGGCAGTGGGCCTCACCTGGTGGATCGAGAAGCTCGGCTGGTTCCACGGCCCCCTCTCCACCGCCCGCCAGCGCATCGAAGCCGGCCCATCGCGGCCCTGAGCCACTGACGGGAACGCCACATTCTGGATATCCTCCCAGTAGTTGGTGGGATATCCTGCTGGCTGGAGGTGGTCGACATGGCAATGCGCAAGACACTCGTGAAGATCGATGAGGAGCTGCTCTCCGAGGCGAAACAGGCACTCGGCACCAGTTCGATCGTTGACACGGTGAACCGATCGCTCAAGGAGGTCGTCGCATTGGCGGCACGCCGACGCACACTTGAGCTGGAGCGAAGGCTTTCGGAGTCGATCGACGACCCAGATGACGAGCGGCGGCGCGCGTGGGGCTGAATCCAGCGTACCTGGTAGACAAGAGCGTCACCGTCCGCATGCGGCATGAGCCGGTGATCCGCCGGGTCGAGCCCTTGTTGCTAGACGGGTTGCTCGCAACCTGCGCGGTCACCGAGCTGGAGGTGCTCTTCAGCGCCCGCAACCAGAAGGAGTACGAGGAGCTCCGCGCCGAACGGCTCCGCGCCTACGTCTGGGTGCCGCTGGACGATGACGTCCACCTGCGTGCGCTGGAGGTGCAGCGAGCGCTTGCACGCCGTCACCACCATCGCACCGTCAAGCTCCCCGATCTCCTCCTGGCGGCGGGCGCAGAGTCGTATGGGCTTACTGTGCTGCACTACGACCGCGACTTCGAGCGAATCGCTGAAGTCACCGGGCAGACCTGCGAATGGGTGGTCCCCGCTGGCACGGTCCCCTGACGAGCCTCAGACCGGCTCGGGATCCTCGCCCTGCTCCTGGATGGTGAAATGGACCTGGCCCTCCTCCACTTGCGCGTCGAGGACCTTGTCGTCCAGGTAGTCAGAGACGGCGTCCTCGACGAAGACCTTGGTGCCTTCCTCCTCGATCACGTCGTCGCTCTCGGTCGGACCCTCCACGATCGACAACTCGAGGCGCGACTCGGAGTCGCTGACCGGCCTCGCCGAGATCTTGACGCCGCCCTGCGGAATCGGCGAGGACTCAACGATCGCGTGGATTGCCTGAACTGCCTCGGTGGTGATGGTCAGCACGATAAATCACACCCTTTCGATGGCACGTCCCCCTGACATACCTCGACAGTCGCGCCTGAAACCTCTACCGCTGCTCCTGCTGCTCAAGCGCGGCCAGCAGCCAGGTGAGGCCGAGCTCGCGGGCGGTGTGCAGCGCGGCATCGCGCAGCGTGTCGGGCTCATCGCCGGGCGGGAGCGCGTCGGCCAGCAGCGCCTCGGCGGCGGCGACTTGCGGCCGCGCGCCAAGGCCGGCGCGCAGGTACAGCGAGCGGCGCAGCAGCGCGAGACCCTCGGCGGGTTGCTCGGCCAGGAGGTGAAAGCCCTGGTGCCGCACCACATAGGACTCGAGCAGCCGGTCGCCCTGCTCGCGGGCGAGCGGCAGCGCCTCGGCATAGCGGGCGGTGGCGGCCGGCTGGTCGTGGCGCAGGTTCTCGGCGAGGACGCCGAGCCAGAAGGTCGCCCAGGCCCGCACATCAGGGTTGGCCTCGGCCGGGCCGGCCGCAGCTCCGCCGGCCGCGGCCCGCCCAGCCGCGGCCCGGCCGGTTGCGGTCTCGCCAGCCGCAGGCCCGCCGCCCCCGGCC
>JBKPDO010000270.1:0-1756 GCA_046727955.1 bacterium
TGCGGCCGCCCTCTACAAGGCCAGCCACCCCGGGGCGTCCCCGGCGCAGGTGAGGTCGGCGCTGCGGAGCGCCGCCAATTTCAACTGGAACAACGCCGACGACCACGACGGCATCAAGGAGCCCCTGCTGAACGTCGACGCCTTCTAGCCGGCGAGGTCGACCTTGACGATCACGGTCTTCGGGGAGCGCGGGTCCCGACCCCCAGCTCCAGCCGGAGGCGGCCTCGCCGGGGACGTCGGTCCGCACGGCGCTGGCTACCACCATCCCTGCCGCCTTGCCCACCGCAGCAGCGCCGCCGACACGGCCGCCATCACCGCCAACGCCACCGCCAGCTGCACGACCTGGGTCCGGTCGTTGACGATCAGGTTCATCCCGTAGACCGACGACAGCGCGGTGATCGGCAGCGTGACGGCCGCGATGACGGCCAGCCGCTCCGCGGCGATGGTCAGCTTGGTGTCGGTGCGGGTCTGGTAGAACTCGATCACGCCTTGCAGGAACTCCCGTTGGCCATCGGCCACGCCGCGGACCCGCTCGAACTGGTCGACCAGGTCGGCCACCAGCGGCTGCCCACCGGCGGGGACGAAGCGGGTCAGGGTGGCCATCCGCCCGTAGATCTCGCGGCTCAGGGCGGCCATGGTACGGACCGCGATGAGCCCGTGGCGGGCGCGGAACAGCTCATCGAGGAACGGCTCAGGATCGTCGACGTCGCCCGCCATGACCCGCTGCTCGAGGACCCCGACCTCGCGCGCGAGCATTCCCACCAGAGCCTCCTGCTGGCGGGTCAGGGCGGAGACGATCGCGTACGACAGGTCAAAGGACGAGGTGGGGTGCAGGCGACCCGCCTGGATCCGTCCGAGCGCCGCGCCGGTCTCGCGCAGCGCGAGCTCGGGGTCGACCGCCGGGTTGAGCGGCCCATGCACGGTCACGAGGTAGCCGGGCCCGATGAATTGGTCGAGCTCGAGGTAGTGGACGTGGCCGCCGGTGCCGCGCTCGGGGGCGTGCAGGATGACGAACAGGTGGTCGGGGTAGGCATGCACCTTGGGGACGTGGTTGCGCTGCACACAGTCGCGGATGGCCAGGGGATGGAAGCCGAACACGTGCGACAGCACGCGAGTGGCCTACTCGTCGCAGGTGGGGATGTCCACCCAGACGAGCCCCTCCTCGCGGCCGAGCAGGGTCTCGAGTTCTTCGACGGGGTGTTGTTCAACGCCCGCAGCGGATATCAAGCGAACCTCCATCTCGCTCGCCTCCATTCAGGCCGCAATGATCCTGATCCCAGGCGCCGCACCAGAGCGTCTGGAGGTGGGGACTCGGCGACGGTTCCCCGATCGTTGTGCTTACCCTCCCCGGCCCGAACCAGGTGGGCAAGCAGGATGCCCGCCCCGCCCACCAGCCAGGCGGCGTGTCCCGCTGGCGGGTGCGGGCGTAGCATCGCCGCAGCCGTTCATGTCGGCAAGGAGCGCTCGATGCTGTTTGGGGACGAGCACGTCCGCCGCTACCGCCAGACCGGGGGCGCGGAGGGCTACCGCTGGAACGGCGTCACCACGCTGATCCTGACCACGACGGGCCGTCGCAGCGGCGCACCGCGCTCCAAGGCGCTCGTCTTCGGCGAGTACGGCGACCGGTACGTGGTCGTCGCCTCCAAGGGCGGCGCGCCGCGCCATCCGGACTGGTACCTGAACCTGACCGACGATCCCGAGGTCGAGGTGCAGGTCAAGGCCGACCGGTTTGGTGCCAGGGCGCGCACTGCCCAGG
>JBKPDO010000271.1:0-5944 GCA_046727955.1 bacterium
GGACGGCGCCGACGGCTGGCCGGCCTGGCCCGGCGTCCGGCGTCGGTGCTGACCGCCGGCGCCGTGGTGCTGTCGGCCGTGCTCCTGGTCGTGGCCGTGCTCGTGGCCCGGGGGGGAGGTGGACCCGCCGGCCCGGCCGCGCCGGCGGTGGTGACGGCGGCCAACCACGCCGTCCGGATCGATCCGGCGACCTGGCAGACGGTCGCCGCCGTCGCGGTCGGGACCGACCCGGCGGCCGTGGTCGGCGGCGGCGGGCTCGTCTGGGCGGCCAACCGGCGCGACGGCACCGTGACCGTGATCGACCCATCCGCCAACCGGGTCCAGCAGACCATCCCGGCATCCGGGTCGGGACCGGTCGGCCCAGGCGGCCCTGGCCTTGCCTTCGCAGGTGGGAGCCTGTGGGTGGCCAACGCCGGCCAGCGGCAGGTCGCCCGTGTCGAACCCGACGCGGACCCGATCACGATCCCGGTAGGAGCAAGCCCGAACGCCATGGTCGCCGCCCAGGACGCCGTGTGGGTCGCGGCCCAGACCCAGAGCGGCGGCGGCCTGCTGGCCCGCATCGACTCGGGCGGCAACCACGTCGATAGGCGAATCCCGCTGCCCTATCCACCCACCGGGCTGGCCGTCACCCCGGACGAGCGCACGGTCTGGCTGACCGCCAAGGATCGGACCCTGCGCTCGTTTGACACTGGCACCGGCAACCCAGGCGAGCCGGTCAAGCTCGGGCTCGTCCCTGACCAGGTGGCGGTCGGCGACGGCACCGTCTGGGTGACCAGCAGCCGCGGTGACGCGGTGCTGCACATCGATCCAGCCACCTCCAAGGCCAAGGAGATCAGGGTGGGCAACGGCCCCAGCGGGATCGCCTTCGGCGCCGACCGGGTGTGGGTGGCCAACAGCCAAGACGGCACGGTCTCGACCATCGACCCGCAGACCGGCGAGATCGGCACCCTGCGCCTGGGGTTCCGGCCGGTCGCGGTGGCGGTCGACCAGCGCGCGGTCTGGGTCGCCCTGGCCGCCTGACACGGTCTGCCACTATTCTGACCATGGCAGCGAAATGGGGACGAAGCCTCCACGAGAGCGCATAACTTCGCCTGTTACGGTCGCTGGTGAGCTGCGAAAACGCAGGACAGCACAGCGGTAAGCCCGCGATCACTTACAACGACGAGGTCGCAGGTTCAAGTCCTGCCACGCCCACCACACCCCCTCTGACCAGCGCATTTACTGATCCAGCCGGCCCCGTCGGCCGTCCCATGAGGCCGCATAACGGATGGAGAGCGCATCACTGCGCTACGGTCCGGCCATGGACAGCAGCGGACCGAGCCTCAGTCGCTCGTTCGAGCGGCACCTGCGCGCCAAGAACCTCTCCGACGGCACCGTAGCGAGCTACCTGGTCGGTGTCCGCCAGTTCACCGCGTTCCTCCAGCCTCGCGGGCGAGAGCTGGTCGAGGCCACTCGCGCCGACCTGGAGGCCTTCATCGCCGACCTGCTCAGCCGCCGGCCAGTGGCGACCGCCTCGACTCGGTACAAGCAACTGCAGGCGCTCTACCGCTGGCTGGAGGACGAGGAAGAGATCGAGGTCAACTCGATGGCCCGCATGAAGCCACCGATCGTGCCCGACAAGCCCATCCCGGTCGTGCCCGACGACGCGCTACGTCGGCTGCTCGCCGCTTGCGCCGGCAAGAGCTTCGAGGCGCGTCGGGACACAGCGCTGATCACCTTCTTGCCGGACACCGGCGCCCGGCGTGGCGAAGTCGCCGGCCGCCGGGTGGCCGACCTCGACTTCGACCTCGACTTCGACCTGGACGTCGCCCTGGTCCTCGGCAAGGGCCGCCGGGAGCGCGCTCTGCCGTTCGGACGCACCACCGCGGTCGCGCTGGACCGCTACCTTCGCGTCCGCGCCCGGCACAAGGACGCCGCTCTCCCATGGCTGTGGCTCGGGCTCTTTGGTCGCCTGACCGCCTGGGGACTGGTCCAGATGCTGCGACGCCGTAGCCGCCAGGCTGGCCTGCCCGACCTCCATCCGCACCAGTTCCGCCACACCTTCGCCCATCAGTGGCTCGCCCAAGGCAGGGAGAGACCGACCTCATGCGCCTGGCCTGCTGGCGCTCCGAGCCATGCTCCAGCGCTACGGCGCCTCAGCCGCCGACGCCCGCGCCCGCGAGGCACATCGGCGACTCTCTCCCGCCGGCCGGCTATAGGACCACCGCAGCCCCGACCGTCCTGCTCGTCCATGGTGGCTTCGCCGACGGCTCCGGCTGGGCCGGCGTGATCCAGCGGCTGCAAGCCGCCGGCGTCCAGGTGCGGGCCATCGTCAACCCGCTGCGCGGCCTGGCCGCTGACGCCGCCTACGTCGCCAGCGCGATCGGGCAGACCCCCGGCCCGTGCTGGCCGTCGGCCACTCCTATGGCGGCGCGGTGATCACCAACGCCGCTACCAAGGCCAACAACGTCGTCGGGCTGGTCTACGTCGCCGCCTTCGCCCCGGAGGAAGGCGAGAGCCTGCAGGAGATCGTCGGCCGCTCCCGGGACAGCGCCCTCGGCCCGGCCGTCCGCGAAACGCGCTATCCGACCGGGCAGGGCTCGGAGACGGCGGTGGAGCTCACCATCGACCCCGCGTCCTTCCGCGAGGTCTTCGCCGGCGATCTGCCCGCGGCGCAGGCCGCCGTGATGGGCGCCTCGCAGCGGCCGTTCGCGGCCGCCGCCTTCGCCGAGCGGTCCGGGCCGCCGGCCTGGAAGCGCCTGCCCGCCTGGGCGGTGGTGGCCACCGCCGACAGGGCCGCCGGCAGCGACGCCGTGCGTTCCATGGCCGAGCGCGCGGGCGCCGACATCGTCGAGGCGGTCGACGGCTCGCACGTGCCCATGATCTCCCAGCCCCAGGTGGTGACCGACCACATCCTGAAGGCGCTCCGCGCCGTCAGCTGAGCCGGCGCCGCACAGCTCACCGTGGCTGCCCCAGGGTTACGTGCAGAAACTTCAGGCAGGCCGCTTAGCAGCATGGCCGGGGGAGCTGTTGGGGTCCTGTGGCCGTGCCGCGGCGGGTTGACGGTGCGATGACCGCTGGTGCAGCTGTGCACGCTGGCCCATGGGCAAGCGGGCGTGACCGTTGGTCGTCCAGGAGGCCGCGATCTGTTCTGCTGATCCCGATCTGGACGCCACCGTTGCGGTCCAGGCCGCGATCATCGCGAGCTGCGGGCGGCCAACGCCAGACTGGTGGCGGCCAATGCCACGCTCCAAGCCCGCGTCGCTGGGCTGGAACGTCGGCTCGGCAAGGACTCCTCGTGACGCGGCCAGACCGCAATGGGTCAGCCTGGCTGCCCCCATCTGTGAGGCGCGGGTCCTGCCGACCTGGACAATTGGTCGGGTAGCCAGAGCCTCAGCCGCACGGAGCGGAATAGGCGGCGGTTGACGGGCGCGAGCGTCTGCGGTTGGGTAATGTCCCGCTGTCCCAACCCACCAAAGGAGACCTGCACGAACCCGACGCTATCCTGCAGGCGGCGGCGAAGACGCTGGACTTCACCCAGCCGGTCGCGCTGATGCTGCTGGGGGATCTTGGGGCACGTCGGCGACTACGATGAGGCGCGGTCGATCGTGAAGCGGCTGCTGGATGCCCTGCCGTCTGGCAGCTATCTGGCGCTCCACGACGGTACCAACGTCGTCAACAAGGCGATGGTGGATGAGGCCCAGCGCATCTACAACGAGAGCGGCGCGGTGCCGTACCACCCCCGCAGCCCCGAGCAGATCGCCGGCTTCTTCGACGGTCTGGAGCTCCTGGAGCCCGGCGTGGTGTCGTGTTCGCGGTGGCGGCCCGATCCCGCCGACGTCAGCTCTGGCCTGCCGGCGGAGGTGGATATGTTCGGCGGCGTGGGACGAAAGCCGTAGCGCATGCCTTGGGAGCCGTGAGCTGGTCGAGTCGGTCCGCCCCAACCGTTCTACCGCTGTTTCCCGGCTGTGGGGCGTGCATCCATGATGACCATCAAGCAGACAGTAGCGAGAGTGAGTCGGCCATCTCCGCTTGGCGGGCGGGGTCGTCGTCCTCGCCGGTCAGCAGCGGCTCGGGCAGCCAGTCGCCGACGGCGCGCTCGCGGCGCGTCCTGGCGGAGCGAAGCTCGTCGATCGCGAGCCTGGTCACCACGGTGGACAGGTATGCCAGCGGTGACTCGATCCGCTGGCCCGCCTCGCGCGTCCTGTGCGGCCGCAGGAGGGCCTCCTGCACGATGTCCTCGGCCTCGCTCACATAGCCCAGCATCCGGTACGCGATCGCGAACGCCCGCGGTCTGAGCTCCTCCAGCGACTCGGACATCGCTCTAGTCCAGGCCCTTCACGAAGCCCTGACGCCAGCTCGGGTAGCGCGGTCGCCAGCCGAGCTCCCGCTTGGCCTTCGCGTTCGACGCGCCGCGCGCCTCGGTCAGCAGGACCGCGCCCGCCTCGCCGACCGCAAGCCGGACCAGCCAGCGCGGCAGCCGCCGCGGCCGCTTGGCTCCGAGAGCCTCCGCCGCCACCGGCAGCCACTCCCGAAGCGGAGCCGGGTCGTCGTCGACGACGTGGTAGATGCCGGCCGCGCCGCGCTCTACCGCGTCCGCGGTCGCGGTCGCGGCGTCCTCGATGTGGATGAACGACCATAAGCCCGCTCCGCTCCCGGCGATCGGGAACCTGCGCTTGCGGATCATCTCGACGAGCTCTCCCGGGGGGTTCACGGCGAACGAGGTCCCTGGACCGTAGAGGGCACCGTAGCGGAGCACCACGCCCTCCGCCCAGCCCGCGCCTGTGACGGCCTGCTCGACGTGACGAAGCGTGTCGAGTGTGGTGCGGATGGCCGCCGGCGGGTCGGGGTCGAAGGGGTCGTCCTCGCGCTTCACCGCACCGCCCGACCGGGCGAAGTAGCTGGCGAAGCTCTGTGCCACGAAGCGGCGGACCCCGACGGCCCGCCCGGCCGAGAGCAGGTGGTCGGTGCCCTCGGTGCGCAGCCGGTTGGTCGCCGCGAAGTCGCGCTCCACCCGGCGCATGTTGAGCGAGGCGGGGATTGCCGTGAGCTCGTGCACGATCACCTCGGGCTCGGCCTGACTCACAGCGTGCCCGACGGCCGCGGGGTCGAGGGCGTCGGCCACGACCGGCCGGCGTGCGACTATTGTGCGGTCGCCGCCCCAGATGCCCTCGGACAAGGAGAACGACGGTGGCAACGACGACCTTGCGCCTTGCGCAGAATCCGGACGCGGACGCTCTGCTGAGCCGCGATCCGCTCGCGCTGTTGGTGGGCATGCTGCTGGACCAGCAGTTTCCGATGGAGCGTGCCTTCGCGTCGCCGTATGAGCTCGCGCAACGGCTGTCTGTGAAGACGCTCGACGCCGGCGCGATCGCGGCGTATGACCCGGACGCGTTCGTGAAGGTGATGGCCGGGCCGCCCGCGCTACACCGCTATCCAGCCGCCATGGCCGGGCGGGTGCAGGACCTGTGTCGCCTCGTGGCCGAGGAATGTGGCGGTGACGCGGCGGCGCTGTGGCGGACGGCTGCCACCGGCAGGGAGCTGCTCGGGCGGCTACGGAGCCTGCCAGGCTTCGGCGAGCAGAAGGCGCGGATCTTCGTCGCCCTGCTGGGCAAGCAGCTCGGCGTGCGGCCGCCGGGGTGGCGCGAGGCCGCCGGCCCCTACGGCGAGGAGGGCAGCCACCGGTCGGCCGCCGACGTCACCGACGCGGAGAGCCTCGCCCAAGTCCGCGCTTTCAAGCAGGCGGCCAAGCAGGCCGCCAAGGGCACCCGCTGAGCCCGCCTTAGTAGCAGAGGTCGCGCAGCTCTGGGGTGGTGCTCGAGCCCGCCCGAGCCGGTTATTCGGTCTGACCGAATGCCTTGATCTCCTCAGCCTCCTCTGGCGACAGCTCGCGCGGCGCCTCGCCCCGGGCCACCTTGTCGCTCTGCACGTGATGGCGGATGCCGTCGACGATCTCGGGGTTCGC
>JBKPDO010000272.1:0-8529 GCA_046727955.1 bacterium
CGCCCTGGCGCTGGAGCACACCCGCCACCAGGACCAGGATGGCGCCCCCGGCCTGCGCCTGGTCACCCGGCTGCGGCCCGCCCTGGTCGAGGGCGACCCCGCGCTGCTGGAACGCATGATCGCCAACCTGGTCGAGAACGCCGTGCGCCACAACCAGCCCCCTGGCTGGCTGGATGTCGCCACCGGCGTCAGCGACGGGCGGGTCTTCGTCCGGGTCGCCAACGGCGGCCGCGAGATCCCCGCCGACCAGGTCGAGTCGCTGTTCGAGCCGTTCCGGCGCCTGCACGACCGGGTCGCGTCGGCGGTCCGGGGCGCCGGGCTGGGCCTGTCGATCGTGCGCTCGGTGGCCCGCGCCCACGGCGGCGACGCCCACGCCATGGCGCTGGCCGACGGCGGGCTCCAGGTGACCGTGCGGCTCCCGGCCCGCGCCGAGGCCACCATGGCCATCCCGCCAGCCTGCGCTGGCGGGAGCGGCTGACGGCTGACGGCTCCTTGTTGCTGTAACGAGTGGCACGGCATAGGAGTGAGGGGATGACCAAATGGGAAGTGCCAGGGGCATGGCCCACCGATGGGTCGACGTCCATGGCTGCGCCTGCACTGCGTCGAGGCGGGCGCGGGCCCGCTGGTGGTGCTGCTGCACGGCTTCCCGGAGTTCTGGTACGCCTGGCGGCACCAGATCCCGGCGCTCGCCGACGCCCGCTACCGGGTGGTCGCGCCCGACCTGCGCGGCTACAACACCTCCGACAAGCCGCCCCGGGTAGGTGACTACCGGCCCCGGGTGCTGGTCCAAGAGGTGGCCGAGGCAGTAGCCGTACAGCAGCACGCCGAGCAGGAGCTTGGGGTCGCAGGCGGGGTGGCCGTGCCCGTCATCGCGGTGGGCCCGGTAAAACGGGGCGAGGTCGAGCTGGTCGACCACGTCAAGGATGAACCAGGCCAGGTGGCGTCGGGCGGCCAGTCGCGCAGGTCAGGGGGCAGCAGGAGGGGCTGGTCGCGGCCGCCGCGCAGGAAGTCGTAGGTCATCGCCTATTCTACCTGCTCGCGGCTTTAACACCAAATGCGCTGATTCTTAACACGCTGTTGCGCAAAGGATGTGCCGCCACGGCTGCCGCGCTCACGCTCCCCGATGGGCAGTGACTTGCGACTTTACGTTGCCAACGGGTGCGGTCCCCAGTCGGGCTCCCAGCCTCACGAGTTGGACCGGCCGTGCGGGCGGACGCGCCCGCTGTTCGCGGTGCCTTGGACCGCTGTTCGCGGCCGCCCGGACCAGCGGACCGGCCGGCGCGACCAGGGTGCGCCGGCGATGTCACATCCGCATAAAGCAACCGCGAGACGCGGACGTTACCCCCCCGCCAGCTAGACCAGTGCGTGACCGGGCGCGCGGGGCCCGGCGGCCCCTTGGGGGCCGTGTGCCCCGGGGACGTCGGCAACCAGAAGGAGCATTGCATGCACGATCACGGCGGCCGGGGAGGCCTGCCACGCTCATCACGCCGCCGCTGGCGGCCACGGCTGGCCGTGCTGGTCGCCGCGCTCGCCCTCACGCTGGCCCTGACGCTGACCGTCGCGGCCTGCGGCGGGAACAAGCCGAGCAGGGTCGCCAGCCTCAGCGGCTCGAAGCAGCCCACCGCTACCACCCACGCCGGCGGCAGCCACGACGACAGGCAGGCGGCGCTCAACTTCGCCAGGTGCATGCGCCAGCACGGCATCGACCTGCCCGACCCGCAGTTCAGCGGGGACAACATCGTCCAGCGGCTCCCGACCCGCACCGAGCAGAACAGCCCGAAGTTCAAGGCAGCGCAGCCGGCCTGCCGGCAGTACCTGCCAAACGGCGGCCAGCCCTCGCCGCCTACCGCCCAGGAGCGCCAGCAGGCGGTGGCGTTTGCCAGGTGCATGCGCCAGCACGGCATCGACGTGCCCGACCCGAAGATCACCGCGGACGGGATCGAGTATCAGTTCCCCGAGCGTGTCCGGGACGACCCGAGGCTCAAGGCGGCGGAGCGGGCCTGCCACCAGTACGGCGCCCTGCCGCCCGTCAAGTCCGGCGGCCCGCAAAGCGGTGGGGGCGGCAAGTGAGCACGCCGGAGGCCCCAACGCGCGAGCCGTCGCCCGACGCCCGGCGGGACCGGGCGGGCGGACGCCCACTATGGGGCTCAGCCGCAAGCGTTCATGCAACACCCTGTCAAGCGTCACCCCGACGTCTTGGCGACGGGGTGGTCCACGACCGAGTCCGGATCGCACAGCGCCGCCTCCCAGGTGGCCCGGCCCTGCGCCAGGAGCCAGCAGCGGAAGTACACAAAGCGGAAGTACACAAAGCAGTCGTCGGAGCAGCCGCCGTTGAGCTGGTAGGCCACCCCCACAGGTCCCAGCGGTAGGCCTCGGCCAGCAGCTGCGAGAAGTGACGCTCAAACGAGACGATCTCCTCCGGCGCCGCCTGCTCCAGCATGGCCGTGAGCCGCTCGGCCTGCGCCTGGCAGTCGACGTCCCCGGCGACCGCAGCGGCCTCCTCCAGCTCCCAGAACCTATCCAGGTCCACGCTTGCCTCCCGACCGACGATGCGGCCACGTCACATCGGTGAGGCTACCGCGCCAGCGGCGGCCATCCCGCTGGGGGTGGTCCCCCCCCTCGCCTACACAGCCAAAGGGAGCGAAACGCCGTCTAAGGACATTAGCCAAATGGGGAACGGCCGGGACCTACTTGATCTGTCGCCAGCCGCCGGCTCTGTTGTTGGCGGCGATCTGGCGAAGCATGGCGGTCAGGGCCTGGCGGGGGACGCTGTCGCCGCGGCGGAAGGCGATGGTACGGGCCGTCTTGTTGTCGTGCCCGCTGGTGATGATGCCGTGTGGATCGGGCACGATCGCGCCGTCGTAGAGGAACAGGTTGACGTGGTCCTTGGCGGCGAGCAGCGCGCACACGTTGCCGTCGAGGACGAAGTAGGGCTGCACCCGACGCTTGATCGTCTCCTCGATGTCGGGATCTGCGGCGTGGACTACCTCGCGCAGTTCGCGGCACAGGTCGGCTTGCCAGTCGGGCAAGGCGTCGATGTAGACGTCCACGCGAGGGTCGTGTCGCGGGCTGTTCATGGCTTGACCTCAACGATCTCCAAGGCGTTGCCATCCGGGTCGGGCGCAGTGCACCTCGCCGGCGCGCCGGGCCAGCGCAGCAGCTCGCCGACCGGAACCGCTCCGATTCTCGTCCCCGCCGATGCCATCTTGGTCATCGGGTTCATGGTGCTGTCCATGGGCGTTGTCCTTTCCGTCAGCAGGTGGCGGACGGGGCGGCCCGGGTCCGCGCGACGTCAGTGCAGCAGGCCGACAACGACGCCGATCACGACGAGCTTGAGCAGCCAGTCGCCGGCGTGCATGGCCGCGGTGACGGGCGGGACCCGTTCCCACTGCACCGACCCGGTCAGCAGGACCGCGGGGAACCCCACCCACAGCAGCGCCGCCAGGCCCAGGCTGCCGGGCAGAGACGCCAGCTCGGCGCGCGCGGCGATCCAGGCGACCACTCCCGCCACCACCGCGGTGCGCAGCAGCTCGGTGAGCACCTTCCAGGGCTGGGGCCGTCCCCGGTCGATTGCGGAGGCGCCGAGAACGCGGCGCTCCACCGGGGTGGCCACAGCGTAGTACACGGAGCTGATCACGAATGCGGCGACGGCGGCCACGACCACGCCTACCACGATCATCGCGCTGCCTCCCTCTCTTTTAGTACGTATCAGTACTGTATCACTGGCAATTCCGTACTGTCAAGTACTATGATGTTGTCATGGGAACGACGCGGGACTCGACGGCGCCGCGACGGCGCGGCCGACCACCGGGCAGCGGGGGTGCTGAGCTGCTGGCCATCGCCCGCCAACAGTTCCTCAGCCACGGTTTCCGTGGCGCCACCATGGACGCGATCGCGGCGCGGGCCCGGATCTCCAAGCAGACCCTGTACGCCGCCTACCCGTCCAAGGACACGCTCTACGCCGCGGTGGTGCGGGACTGGGTCAACCAGGGTCACGACGCGCTGGCTCCGCACACCCAGGCCCTGCTCGACGGCGGCAGCGTCGAGGACGGGCTGCGTCGCCTCGCCGGCGTGCTGCAGGCGGCCATCCTGAGTGAGCCCGTGCTGCAGGTGCGCGCCCTGGTCGCCGCCGAGGCCGAGACCTTCCCGGAGGTCGCGGCCGACTACGTCGCACGCAGCTGGGACCGCAACCTGCGCCGGCTCGCCCACACCCTGTCCACGCTGACCGAACAGGGTCGCCTGGCCGTCGAGGATCCAGAGATCGCCGCCGAACAGTTTGTCTGGCTGATCATCGGCGCACCCCTCAATCGCCTAGAACTAAACGGGACGACCAACGGCTACAGTCGCCGCCGACTCGACCACATCGCCGAACAAGGCGTCGAGACGTTCCTCAGTCGCTACGGGCCCACAGCGCCCGTCGACCCCACGCCCCAGCTCCAGGACTGACGGACTAACAGCGTGTTTCAGAACCGGTGTTAGGCGAGCGGGTTGTGTCTGCGGTAGCGGTGAGGGTGTGCAGCGGGGGAGCGCGTTGGCGTGGATCCATCCACTCGATCGTGGCTTTGCAGACGTTGAGCTGGAGGCTTAGCCGTGCAGCTCATGGCTGGTTGGGTGGCTGGGCGGTTGAGCCGCGCACGATCAGCCGGGTCGGCAGCTCGACGTGGCTGGTGGGGGTGACAGCGCCGTCGAGTGCTTGCAGCAGCAGACGGGCGGCGATCCGGCCCTTGTCGGCCAACGGCTGGTGCACCGTGGTCAGGTCGGTGCTGGCGGCGTCGGGGAGGTCGTCGAAGCCGACGACCGACAGTGCCGCGGGGACCGGCAGGTCCCGCTCGTGCGCCGCTTGGATCGCGCCTTGGGCGAGTAGGTCGGTGGTGGCCAGGATCGCGGTGAGCTTGGGTGCCCGGTCGAGCAGGGCCGCCGCTCCAGCGTGGCCGCTGGCCTGGTTGGGGATGCCGCACTCCTGGATCGGTATCGACTCCCAGGCCAGGCCGGCGGCCTGCAGCGCGTCGGCGTAGCCGGCCAGCCGGAGACGGGCGGCCCGGAACCCGGATGCGCCGCGACGCCGGTCATCGACTGGGCCGCGGTAGGCGTCCGCGGCGATCCGGTCGACCAGCACACCGATGCGGCGGTGGCCGAGGGCGAGCAGGTGCTCGGCGGCCCGCCGCGCGCCACCGCGGTCGTCGACGCCGACAAGGGGCACGCCTTGGAGGTCGGGGCCGTCGACGGCCACCGTCGGGAGCCGGCGCCCAAGGACTGCGGGGATGCTGGGGTGGCTGTCGGGTAGGTGGTAGAGCAGGAAGCCGTCGGCGACCACCCGGGTGACCGCCTGGGTGACCGTCGCCGTGCCGGCGGGGCGCTCGGGTGGCGTCGGCAGCAGGCTGAGGCCCAGGTCGGCAAGCTGGCTGGCCTCGGCGACCCCACGCAGCAGCAGGACCGCCGCGGGGTCGTCAAACGCGAACGTGAGCGCCTCGGCCAGCAGCACCCCAAGGGTGCCGACGCGGCCGGTGCGCAAGCTGCGGGCGACCGGGTCCGGACCTGGGTAGCCGAGCTCCCGCGCGGCGGCCAGGACGCGTGTGCGCACGGCTGCGGAGAGCTTGCCGGGCCGGTTGTAGGCGTTGGACACCGTGGTGCGGGAGACGCCGGCAGCGGCGGCGACGTCCTTCAGCGTCGCCACTCGGCCTCCCGTGGTCGTCCCAGCGTGGCCATGGTGAATCGATCAACCATCCGAGGGTAACCTTTCGAGGTGAATCGATCCACCATAGCATCGGAGGCGCCATGACCCGCGCAGCTTCGGCGGGCACGGGCACCCGCACGGCCCGCCCAGGGGCAGCGCTGGCCCTACTGTGCGTGGCGCAGTTCGTCGACGTCCTCGGCGTCACCATCGTCATCGTCGCCCTGCCCACCATCGGGCGTGACCTCGGCCTTGCCGAGCAGGACCTGCAGTGGGTGGCGAGCATCTACGCGCTGTGCTTCGGGGGCTTCCTGCTGCTGGCCGGCCGGGCCGCCGACCTGTACGGCCGCCGGCGGCTGTTTGCCGCCGGGCTCGCCCTGTTGACGGTGGCCTCGCTGACCTGCGGCCTGGCCGGCTCCCCAATGGTGCTGGTGGCCGCGCGGGCCGTCCAGGGCCTGGGCGCGGCCGTCGCCGTCCCAGCGGCCCTGGCGCTGCTGACCACCACGTTCCCCCAGGGGCCCGAGCGCACCCGTGCGCTCGGCGTCTGGACCGCCGCGGCGGCGGGCGGCGGCGTCACCGGGTTCTTCCTGGGCGGCGTGCTGACCGGCGCGCTCGGCTGGCCGTGGGTGTTCTGGGTCAACGTCCCTGTGGGGGTACTCTGCCTGGCGCTGACGCCCGTGCTGCTCGCCGAGAGCCGCGACCAGACCAGCGCACGGCGGCTGGACGTGGCGGGCGCGGCGACCGGCACCGCCGGCCTGGTCCTGCTCGTGTACGGCTCCACCCGGGCTGAGCAGGCCGGGTTCGCCGCCGTGGGCGCACTGGGGGCGTTCACCCTAGCGGCCGCCCTGCTGGCCGGCTTCTGGCTGGTCGAGCGCAGGGTCACCGACCCGCTGGTCCCCCTGGGCGTGTTCCGCTCCCGCCAGCTGGTGGGCGCCAACCTGGCCGCGTTCACGCTGACCGCCGTGACCAGTCCCGCGGGCGTGCTCGGCACCCTGTACCTGCAGGGCGCGCTCGGCTACCCGCCGACCGCCACGGGGCTTGCGCTGCTGCCGTTCAGCCTGGCGGCCATCGCCGGCTCCTTCATCGGCGCCCGGCTCACCGCCCGGCTCCGAGCTCGGGCCACCATGACCTTGGGTCTGGTCACGGTGACCGCCGCGATGCTGCTGCTGTCCCGCATCCCGACCCAGCGCCACGGTGGCCTGCCGTGGCTCGTAACGGGCCTGGTCATCGCCGGGTCCGGGCTGACCTGCGCCTCGGTGGCCGCCACCGCCACCGGGACCGCAGCGGCCGACGGCGAGGCACAGGGGCTGGCGGCCGGCCTGCTGAACAGCGCCGCCCAGGTCGGCACCGCCCTGGGAATCGCCGCGCTGGTCACCGTCGCCGCCGCCCGCACCAGCGCCCTGGCCGGTGCCGCCGACCCTACGCCCGCCCAGCTCGTCAACGGGTTCCGGCTGGCGTTCCTCGCCGCCGCACTCGTCGCCTTCCTGGGCGCGCTCGGCGCCCTGCTCCTGGTCCGCAAGGAGCCATGATGGCCACCGTCGACCTGGTCCCAGACCAACTCTGGAACGCGGTCCAACCGCTGCTGCCTCCCGAACCGCCCAAGCCCAAGGGTGGCCGACCCCGCCTGCCGGACCGGGCGGTGCTCGGCGGGATCGTCTTCATGCTGCGTGCTGGCCTGCCCTGGCGGCTGCTGCCCGCCCGCGAGCTGGGCGCGGGCAGCCCGGTGACCTGCTGGCGGCGCCTGCGCGACTGGCAGGCGGCCGGGGTGTGGCAGCAGCTGCACGCCGTGCTGCTCAACGAACTCGGCCGTGCGGCGAGGATCGACTGGTCGCGCGTCTGCCTGGATTCCTTGAGCGTCCGCGCCAAACGGGGAGGCGAGCTGACCGGCCCCAACCCGACCGACCGCGGCAAGCCAGGCTCGAAGTACCACCTGGTCGTCGACCGCCACGGCATCCCGCTGGCGGCGGGGTTGTCGGCGGCCGACACCCACGACTCGCAGCTGCTGGAAGCCATGGTGGACGCGATCCCGCCGGTCAAGAGGCCGCGGGGCCGTCCGGGCCGCCCCCGCAAACGCCCCGCCAAGCTCCACGGCGACAAGGCCTACGACTGCGCGCGCTGCCGGCGGGCATTGCGCCAGCGGGGCATCATGCCCAGGATCGCCCGGCGCGGGATCGAGCCCAGCCAGAAGCTCGGCCGGTATCGGTGGGTGGTCGAGCGGTCGCTGGCCTGGCTGGTCGGTTACCGCCGTCTCGGGGTGCGCTACGAGCGGCGCGCCGACATGCTCCAGACGTTCCTGTGCCTGGCCTGCGCGCTGGTCTGCCTGCGCATCCTCCAGCATGTCCGTGATCTGGCATAGCAAATGGCTGCAGGCACGGAGCCAAGGGCTGAAGACCGTTGCATATCAACGAGCAGTCGACCGGCGTCCGCAGCGCCTGGACGCTGCACCCCCCCACGAGCATCCGAAGCCATCGGCAGTCGGCCGTCATAGGCGATAGCTTCCAGCCGTCCATCGAGTCCTCGCCAAGGCTGCAGAACCGGGTATCTCAGGCCTTCCTCGGAGGTTCTGAAACATGCTGTAAGTACTGCCGTATGGAAGTTCGTGCGTGGTGGTTATGCGGCACGGGTGAACTGCTCCTTTTCGTTCAGGCGGCACAAGAGCCGGTCGAGGTCTGCGCGGGTGTAGCGCCAGTCGAAAGGGACCGCGGTCTGCTCGTAGCGAGGAAGCGCCGCTGCGACGCGGTCAGCACCACCGCAAACGGGCTGCGCCCGCCGCCTCGTGCCACCATCCCTCCCCCCCACCGGCCAGCCCCGCCGGCTGGCCGCCCGGGAGCCTACGCGAGGC
Source organism: bacterium (assembly GCA_046727955.1). Classification (GTDB taxonomy): domain Bacteria; phylum Actinomycetota; class CALGFH01; order CALGFH01; family CALGFH01; genus DASVXQ01. Next base: position 8,514 of record JBKPDO010000272.1, read on the forward strand.
GACACGCCCCGGGCGG
>JBKPDO010000273.1:0-9787 GCA_046727955.1 bacterium
GGGGTGCACGTTGCCGCGTGGATGGTTGCTCGGGCGTCCGCTTTGGGGGCTCTGACCAACGTCCCGCGCGGCAACGTGCACCCCACGCGGCAAGGTGGCCGCCGCTGAGCGGGCCAAACCGCCGAAACTGCCCCCAGGTGGCCCACTCCGGCCGCCCCAGGTGGCCTGTGAAGTTGCCCTGGCCCTGGTTGGTCGGTCAGACCGCCCATAGTGGACGCCGGAGCAACCGGTCGCGTGGCAACGTACTCGGTGCGAGGCATAGGTTGGACGGGGAATGAGCGTCGCAATGCGACACGACGATCGTCCGATTGGGCAAGTCGCCCGGGCCACGGTAACTTTGGCCGAGCACTTTGACCGCCACCGGTGAGCCGGCGCTCAGTTGGCGCCGCACAAGCACACAAGGAAGTCCCATCGTGCCCCCGGACAGGAAGCCCCCTCGAGAGCCGAAACGCGATCATCGCGAGCAAGTCGAGTACGTCTCCCAAGGACTCGACTGGCTGGAGGAGCAGTTCGACGAGCCGGGGTCGGCTCCGGCGGAGGGCCGCGAGCCGTCAGCCACACCGCGGCCGCCGGCGACCCAGCCACCGCGACCTGCCCAGCGGCCCCAAGGGCCTCAACGGCCCCAGGCCCCTCAGCCACAGGCTAGGCGCCAAGCGCCCCAGCCCCAGCCGCCGGTCCGGCCGCAGGCCCGGCCCAGCGGCGCTCCAGCCGGCAAGGCGACCCCGGTCGAGTCGGAGACGATGGAGATGCCGGCCATCGGCTCGCAGGGACCCGCCAGCTCGCAGGGACCCGCCGGAAGGGGCGGTCCGACGGGCAAGACCGGCGCGGCGGGAGGGCCAACTCCCGCCCCGAGGCCGGCCGAGCGCCCCTTGGGCAGCCCACCGGAGCGCCCGGCAGGCGGCCAGTCCGAGCGCCCGGCGGGTGCCCGACTCCCGGATGCCGAGGCCATGCGTGGCCAGCCGCCAGGTGGCCGGCCGCCGAGTGGCCAGCTTCCGAGTGGCCAGCTTCCGAGTGGCCAGGCGGGTCAGGCCAGACCGCAGCCACGGCCCGCCCCGCCGCCCGCACCCACCACCCCCGGCGGTGCGCCAGGCGCGCGGGAGCCGGGAACGGCCGGAGCCCCGAGCCAGGGCAGCCCGAAACCGCCTAAGCCGAACGCGCACCCACCCCTCGAGGCGAAGGTAACGGCACGCGCACGGCAGCAGGGCCAGGCGCCCGGGACTCCCGGCGCCGCGACCCCGGAGACCGCCCCAGCTCAGCAGCGTGATGCCGGAGGACCGGCCGGCGCCAGCCCGGCACAGGCGCGCGGCGCCGGGGCCCCGCCGGGGAGCACCCCTGGCCAGCAGGCCCGCGCCGCGGGCGCAGCGCCGCCGCGGCCTTCCACGCCTACGCCGTCCGCGCCAGCGGCGCCGTCACCCCCATCCAAATCAGATAGCTCCATCTGGTTCCAGACCGCGCCGCCGGTGCTGCCCACCCCACCGGCTGAGGCACCTGCCGAGAAGGAAGCGCCAACGGCGGCCGCGAAGGACGAGCCTTCGAAGAAGCCAGAGGCTGAGAAGAAGGCCCGGACCGAGACTCCCGCCGAGGCCCCTGAGGCTCCTAAGGAGCAGACCGCCACCAAGGCCGGCAAGGCCGGCAAGGGTCCCGACGACCAGCCGCCCGAATCCGCGGTCCCCCATCAACCCACCGCCGGTCTCGCGCCCTCCAGCGCGCCTCCGCGTGACCAGGCCGAGCCGGCCCCACCATCCACGCCCAGCCCACAGGTGAGGTCGGCCCCGCCTCCCGCGGCAAGCGACCAGGCCGAGCCGGCCCTGCCTCCCGCGGCAAGCGACCAGGCCGAGCCGGCCCCACCACCTACGCCCGGCCGACCGCCTACGCCTGGCCCGCAGGCCAAGCCGGCTCCGCCGCCCACCCCCAGTCCCGCTGTCCAGGGCAAGCCTGTGGACCAGGGACAGGAGTCTGTCGAGGGCGCCCCAGCGGAGGCTTGGCAGCAGGCCGGTCCGGCTCGACCCGGCCTCTCCCCGAAGCCGGCCCCTACGCAGCGGTCCCCGGCAGCCCAGCCGCCCAAAGCCGCCCCCGCCCCTCCGCGAGCCCCAGGTGCCACGCCCCAGGGCGGTTCGGTCGCCCCGACCCCCCGGGCTCCCACAACGCCCCCAGCTACCCCGACTCCCCCGACCCCCCCAACTACCCAGGTCCCTCCAGCCGTCCCGGTACCTCCAGCCGCCCCGACCATCCCAGGCGCGGCCCCCACCACGACCAAGGCTCCCATGGCCGGGGCACCGAGCCCCGCCAAGCCGACCGCGCCCCCCACCAAGCCAACCGCGCCCGCCAGACCCGCCGTGCCCGCCGTGCCCGCCGTGCCCGCGCCCCCCGCGCCGGCATCGGGAAGAGTCGACCTGGGCGGAGAGCGGATCGTCCTGCCGCCGCCCGTCGTCGCGCCGTCGCGTGGCTGGCAGAGCCTGGTCTCCCGCTTTACCGGCGGCCGCGTGCGCCTGGGCATGTCCGAGCAGCAGCGCCGTGACCTCGAGGCGAAGATCGCCACACCGCTCCAGGGCAGCCGCAGGATCGCGATGGTGGCGCTCAAGGGCGGGGTCGGCAAGACCACCACCACCGCATGCCTCGGCGCCGTCCTCTCCGAGCACCGCAAGGAACGGATCGTGGCAGTCGACGCCAACCCCGACTCCGGCACGCTCGGTTACCGGATCCGCCTCGAGACCACCAGGACCGCCAAGGACCTTCTCGCCAACGCCGACAAGCTGCAGCGCTATTCGGACATGCAGGAGCACGCCTCGCAGACCAGCTTCCACGGCCTCGAGGTGATCGCCTCCGACGTGGATCCGGCAGCCGACGAGGCCTTCAGCGAGAAGGACTACCGCGAGGTCGCCACGGTCCTCGAGCGCTTCTACCCGATCGTGCTCACCGACTGCGGGCCAGGCCTGCTCCACTCCGCCATGCGCTCGATCCTGCCGATGGCCGACCAGGTCGTGATCATCAGTGCCGCGAGCCTGGACGGGTCGCGCGCGGCGAGCCTCACCCTCGACTGGCTCGAGCAGCACGGCTACGAAGGCCTTGCTCGCAACTCGGTCGTGGTGATCAACGCGGTGCGGCCACGCACGCTCGTCGACATCGTCCAGCTCGAGCAGCACTTCGTCCGCCGCTGCCGCACGGTCGTGCAGGTGCCCTTCGACCGCCACCTCGAGACCGGGGCCGAGATCGTCTTCAGGGATCTCGCCCAGGCGACGCGGCAGGCCTATCTCGAGGTGGCCGCGGCTGTTGCCGACAGCTTCCGGGAGCCGCCGCGCCGCCGAACCGAGGAGGCCGGCGGCTAGGGCCTGGTTGCATTCGGGGGGGAGCCCGAGACAGCTCCCCCCGAACCCCCCCACCGCACCTCGACGTGACCCCTGGGTCGGGGGTCAGCACCGCGATCGGGCAGGTGCGCCGTGCCGCGGATCACCATTGCAGACAGGCCCTGGGCGCCTTCGCGGATGCGACACCGGCGGGTTGCTATCATGCTCGAGAGAGCGGCCGGTCCCATCGCGCTCGCTCGATCTCGTTCCTGGGAGTTCGTCATGCCGACCTACGAGTACGCCTGCACCCGGTGCGGACAGCACGTCGAGGTGGTGCAGTCGATGTCCGACGCGCCGTTGACGGAGTGCGGGGCCTGCGGAGGTCCCTTGCGCAAGGTCTTCGCCCCGATCGGCATCGTGTTCAAGGGCTCGGGCTTCTACCGGACCGACTCCCGCGGCAAGTCCCCCAAGAGCGACAGCGCACCCGCCGCCAAGGATGGCTCGACCAAGCCGGCGGCCTCGGTGTCGTCGTCCGAGTCCAGCGGCACCTCATCGAGCGGCACCTCGTCCAAGGCGAGCGAGAAGAGCGCCTGACCGGCATGGGGCTCCCTTCGGCCGAGATCGGCGTCTTCGGCGGCTCCGGCTTCTACTCCTTCCTCGAGCGCGTCGGCGAATACACTGTCGACACGCCCTACGGCCTTCCTTCCGACCGGGTGGCGGTGGGTGAGGTCGAGGGCCGCACAGTGGCCTTCCTGCCCCGCCACGGCCGGTACCACCAGTACCCTCCCCACAGGATCAACTACCGGGCCAACCTCTGGGTGATGAAGGAGCTCGGGGTCACCCGGATCATCGGCCCGTGCGCCGCCGGCTCACTCCAGGCGGAGGCCGGGCCGGGCAACTTCGTCGTCTGTGACCAGCTCGTCGACCGCACTACGGGGCGCGCCGACACCTTCTACGACGGCCCGCTCACCACCCACGTGTCGTTCGCCGATCCCTACTGCCCAGAGCTGCGGCCGCTCGCCGTGAAGCAGGCCCACGAGCTGGGGATCAGCGTGCATGACAGCGGCACCATGGTGGTCGTGCAGGGACCGCGCTTCTCGACCCGCGCGGAGTCGCGGTGGTTTCAGCGGGAGGGCTGGAAGGTCATCAACATGACCGGCTACCCCGAGGCTCTCCTCGCCCGCGAGCTGGAGATCTGCTACGTCAACGTCTCGCTGATCACCGACTACGACGTCGGTCTCGAGGGCGTGCCGGGGGTCGAGCCGGTCTCCCACGCCGGGGTCGTGCGGGTCTTCGAGCAGAACAACGCAAAGCTCAGGGACCTGCTGCTCTCGCTCATTCCCGAGGTGCCGCGCGAGCGCTCCTGCATCTGCTCCCACGCCCTGTCCGGGGCCCGTCTAGAGGTGTGACGTGCTGCGCACGCTGGTGCTCGGGATCGTCCAGGGGCTGACCGAGTTCCTCCCGATCTCCTCGTCCGCGCACCTGTCGATCGTGCCAAAGCTGCTCGGCTACCGAACATCCGAGCTGGCCTTCGACGTGCTGCTTCACTTCGGCACGCTGGCCGCCGTGGTGCTGTATTTCGCCCGCGACCTGTGGGAGTTCGTGCTCTCCCTGGTCGCTCCCGCCACGCTGGGGCGGGGGCAGGCCCGGGCGCGCCGGCGCCAGCTGCTGCTGCTAGCGATCGCCTCGGTCCCGGCCGCCGTCTTTGGCTACCTGCTGCAGAACTGGGCGGACGCGCAGACCAGCCGGCCGCTGCGGTCGGCGGTTTGGCTAGTGCTCACCACCGCGATCATGATCGGCGCCGAGCTGTGGGACCGAGGGCGGGTGGCCCGCCCGGTCACCGCGGCCACCGCAACCCCCTTCGCCGCCACCGCAACCCCCTTCGCCGCCACCGCAACCCCTGCCGCCGACGACCCGCAGGTCCAGCTGGCGCCCGCGACGGCGCGTCCGATGACCCGGGCGGAGGTCCAGCGTCAACGGGAGATCCAGCGCCAGCTCCGGCAGGTACGGCTGCAGCGGCCGGGCAGCGCGGAGGAGGAGCTGGAGCGGATGCCCGTCGCCAAGGCGGTCGGGATCGGCCTGGCCCAGGCGCTGGCGCTGGTTCCCGGCACCAGCCGCTCGGGCGTCACCATCTCCGTCGGGCTGTTCGAAGGCGTCTCGCGCGAGGCCGCGGCGCGCTTCTCGTTCCTGCTGTCGATCCCGGCGATCCTCGGCGCCGGCATGCTCAAGCTGGGCGACCTCGGGAACGCGACCGAGACGCCGGCGCAACTCGCGGTCGGCTTCCTGGCCGCCGCCGTATCCGGTTTCATAGCGGTGTCGTTTCTGGTCCGCCTGCTCCGCACCCACACGCTCTGGCCCTTCATCTGGTACCGCCTACTGGCGGGCAGCCTGTTCGTGATCCTGCTGGTCACGGTGCGCTCGTAGTGGAGCCTCCCCTCCAAACGTTTGCCCGGTCGGCGCCTATGTACGAGGCTGTTTCACAAAGCCTGATGGTGTTCGGCAGGTCCGATGTCCGTAACGCTACCGGGACGGAGGCCGGCCACACTGGTATGTGACCTACGTCGCTGGGAGGGTGGCGGTGCCGGTGCGCTGCGGGCAGTGAGGAGCGTGGCGGTGACCCCTGCCGCCCGACCGGCCCGGCCGCGCCAGTGGCCGGGCGTGGTGGCGTGGGCGCTGTGGTCGCTGGTCGTGCTCGGCCTGGCCGCGGGCTTCTGGCTGGAGGGCCTGCTGAGGCGGGCCGGCCGGCCCGACCCCCTGAACACCGCCGTTGGCCCGATTATGGCAACGGTGAGCGCGGCCACGGTCGGGGCCGTGCTGGCCGGCCGCCGGCCGCGCCACCCGGTCGGCTGGCTGCTGCTGGCCGTCGCCCTGTCCCTGACCGCGAACGGCGTGGCCGGGGGGTACGCGCCGTACGGGCTGGAGGCCCGGCCCGGGGCGCTGCCGGCCACCGCCTGGGTGGCCATGTACTACCCGGCCACCGCCCTGGCGGCGTTCGCCTGCCTCGGCCTGGTCCTGCTCCTGGTGCCCACCGGGTCGCCGCCGTCGCCCCGCTGGCGCTGGTGGGCGTGGTTCGCGGCGGGGGTGCCGGCCGTCCTGCTGCTGGGCATGCCGCTCGCGCCTAGGCCGCCGGACTCGCGCTACCACGCGGTCGACAACCCGTTCGACCTGCGTCCGTTCGACGGGGCGCTGCTGCTGGCCAACCGGGCCGCGCTCGCCGTCACCGTCCTGGGCATCCTGGTCGGCGCCGGGTCGCTGGTGGTGCGGTTCCGCCGCGCCCGCGGCGTGGAGCGCCAGCAGCTTCGCTGGGTGGTCCTGGCCGCCGCCCTGACCGGGGTGGGGATGCTTGCCTCCGTGGTCCTGGTCGCGGCCGGCAACGAGGTCCTGGTCGGCTGGGTGGCCGGGGTCTGCGTGGCGGTGCTGCCGCTGGCGATCGGCGCCGCGGTCCTGCGCTACCGCCTGTTCGACCTGGACCGCATCATCAGCCGCACCCTGGCCTACGGGCTGCTGACCGTGCTGCTGGGTGGCGGCTACGCCGGGATCGTGCTGGGACTGGGCCAGCTCCTTGGCCGGGACTCCAGCCTGGTGGTGGCCGGGGCGACCCTAGCGGCGGTGGCGCTGTTCCAGCCGGCCCGCCGCCGCATCCAGGCCGCGGTGGATCGCCGCTTCAACCGGCGCCGCTACGACGCGGCCCAGACGATCCAGGCGTTCAGCGCCCGGTTGCGCCAGCAGGTCGACCTGGACGCCCTGACCGCGGAGCTGCTGGCGGTGGTCGACCAGACCATGCAGCCGACCCAGAGGTCACTGTGGCTTCGACCTTCCGTCGGTGCGTCCCAACATCAGCGCAGCACGGGCGCATCGGGTTCGGCTCGGCAGCCACCGCCAGCTCCTTGATCATTCGCACAGCTTTGTGAAACAGGCTCGTACCCTGTTGCACAAAGGTCTGATGCTCCGGGCGGGATTGCCGTCCCGTAACGTTCCCGAGACGCAGGCCAACCACACCGGCACCTGGGCGTGCCTGATGGAGGGCATGCTCATGCGGTCAGCGTAGAGAGCTGGATCTCGAAGACCTGGTCGGGATCGATGCCCATGGACGCGAAGTTCCCGGCGATTTCAAGGCTCACCAAGCCATGCAGGCGGCTCCAGATGAGCACGGCACGCAGGGCGATGGCCGGGTCGATGTCCAGGCCGTGGGTTTGCGCCCAGGCTGAGAGCTGAGATGCCAGTGGCTGCTCTGGCGGTGCGGTAGTGGTGTGGCCGAGCCCGGCGAGGGTGTCCAGCAGCAGGTTCATCGCCCGTTGGGCGGCGTCGACGAGTCGTTGCGCGTGGGCGTCATAGCCGGGCAGCGGTGGTCGGTACAACAGCTGGTACCGGTGGGGCTGGGCCAGCGCCCAGGCTCGGTAGGAGCGCACCAGGGCTTCGAACCGTACCTGCGGCTCTGAGCTTGGCAGCTGGCGGGTCGCGGCGCTGAGCGCGTCGGCGAGATCGTGGTAGGCGTCGATCACCAGCTCGGTCAGCAGTTGGTCGCGGCTGGCGAAGTAGCGGTACAGCGCCGGTCCGGAGACGCCGAGCTGTTTTCCGATCGCCGAGACCGACAGTCCGGCGGGCCCGGACTCCGCGAGCTGGCGCAGCGCCGCTTGCTTGACCTCGCGGCGGACCTGCGCCCGGTAGCGCTCCCGCATGGTTGGCGGCTCGGGGGTGGGGACGGCTGCCATGCATCCTCCGCTCGGGGTTGACATCCGCACAGTAACATATAATCTCTTCTATTAGGACCTATAACAAACGAGAAGACACGTCACGCTATCCGGATCCTGCTGCGGGAGTCATGCCGCCAGCCGCAGTCAGCAAACCGGGACGGCGCTCTCCGGAAGGGAGCTTCGATGCCCAACGCAGCCGCAGCCAACGCCGCGCTCGCCAGCCCGTGGAAAGACCTGTGGAATGGCGACCTAGGCGTCACCAACAAGATCATCGCCGAGGACTTCGTGGCACATGCGGCGCCGATCACCGGGTCGGGACCAGACGAGATCCACGGCCGCGAGGCGCTCAACGCATGGGTCAGCGGCATCCGGGCGATCCTTCCCGGCCTGAGCTTCGTCATCGAGGTGGGGCCGATCACCGACGACCAGCACATGGTGGTCCGGTGGAAGGCGCACGGAACCTACCGTGGTGGCTTTCCCGGCGCGCCGCCCGAGGCTGTCGGCCGGGACGTGACCTTCACCGGCACCGACATCCTACGGATCGCGGACGGCAAGCTCGCTGAGTACTGGGCCAATGCCGACAGCCTGCTGTTCTTCCAGCAACTCGGGGTCCGCGAGGTTCCCGCCAGCGGGTGACCACCCTCCCCGCCCTGCAGCAACACGCTGGTACGTAAGAATCAATGCATTTGGTACTACAGGGTTTCCCTGACTGATATGGGCGCCTGATCTCGCGTGTTGCACCCATCCACGTCGGGCTGGACGTCCACAAGGACACGATCTCAGTGGGGATCTTGCCGACCGCCCAGCAGGTCCCAGACGTCGAGCGCACCGCACATGAAGCCATACGCCTGCGCGCGGCCGAGCTGTTGCGCGCCGGTCAGTCCCACCAGAACGACCATGTCGTTTTGCCGCAGATCTCTTCGGCGTACTCGGCGAGCGTGCCCACCCCCGTAACGTTGTCAGAGCAGCACATCAAATGCTCGGCGGCGACGTGCAGGGCATGCTCGAACGTCACCGGCGGTGCGGCGACGCTCAGCAGCGCGGTCGCGCCGTCCAGGCCAACGACCCGGGCCCCAAAGCGGTCCTCCCAGCTCCGCACGACCGCGGCCAGCGGCGCCACCTGGTCGAAGTAGTTGACCGGACCCATCCACCCGGTGGCGACCAGCGCATCGGCCCCCCGGCGCACCGCCACCAGGCCCAGCCGCAGGTCGCCGTCGGGTGCCTGCTCGGCACACCGATCGGCCACCACGCCAGGATCGCCGGTCAGCTCGCCCGGCGCGGCAAGCCCGGGCCAGTCGCGGCCAAACGGCAGCAGGAACTCGGGATACTCCCAGAACATTTCGTCGTTGACCTCGACCATGGCCGCCCACTTCGCCGCCAGGAACCCGGCCGCGTCGTGCCCGTCGATCGCACTCACCGGTTCCGCGCTGGCCTCACCGCCCCATGGATATGCCAGCTCCTTAGCATCATCAGCATCATCGACGTCGAAGTTGCCGAAACCCTCCAGCAGCAACGGCCACAGGCCGGAGCGCCCGTGCTCGGCGCGCAGCCGCGTCCACAGCGTGGCCGGGGCTGGCTCGTCGCTCAGCCAGAGCGCGGGCCGCACCCTCGTGCGCCGCCCGGGATGTGCTGCCGTCCCGACCAGGCGCCCTGCCGGCAGGGCAACCGATACCCGCGTTCCGCAGCTAATCAGGGTTCTGGGCTACGGCTGGGGCTGAAGCCGCAGGTAGGCGGCCTGCGGCCTGGTGGGAATCCCGATTCGGCATAGATACACGCCTGTCCAATGACATGTTGATCTGCCTCGGAAGA
>JBKPDO010000274.1:0-22513 GCA_046727955.1 bacterium
CCGGCCGCCGCCCGAGCCCCACGCCCATTTGTGTGCGCGCCTCCAGCGCACTCCGGCCGGGCGCCGCGCGAGCCGCCCTCTTTGGCCCTATCTGTGGCCCGCACGCCTCCGGGGGCGCCGGTGGGCGCCGCGCCGTTCCGCCGACCTGATCAGCGGCCGGGCCGCGCGGCCCCGCCCGGGGTCGGCGCGCCGGCGCTGGCGATGCGGGCGACCACCAGCTCCAGCAACAGGCGGGACGGCAGGCTGCCGTTGCGCACCTCGGCGTCGGCCTCGGCGATCGCGTCGAGGGCCCGGCGCAGCACCTCGGGGTGGAACTTGCGAGCCTGCCGGCGGGCGCGGTCGACCTGCCAGTCCCTGACGCCGCCGCCGATGATCTGCGCGACCTGCCCGGAGGACGCATTGGGATGCTCACTCGCCCTGAGCAGCAGGCGGAGCTGGCGGGCGAGCATGCCGAGCAGGCCGAGCACGTCCTCGCCCTGCCCCAGCAGGGAGTCGAGGTGCGCCAGAGCCTTGGCCGCGTCGCCGGCGAACACCGCGTCGGTCAGCTCGAACACGCCGCGGTCGGCCGTCTGGGTCAGGAACTCGCTGACGTGCCTGGCCCGCAGGGGCTCCGGCGGCGGCACGGCCACGTGCAGCTTGGCGACGGCGCCGGCGAGCTCGCGCAGGTCCTGGCCGACGGTGTCGACGAGCGCGCTGATCGCCGCCTCGTCGGCCTTGCGGCCGAGCCGCCGCACCTCGGCCCGAAGCCAGCTCGCCCGCTCGGACGGCCGTAGCCGCGCGACCGTCACCACCTGCGCGTGCTGCTGGAGGTCCTTGAAGAACTTGGCCTGACGGCCGACAGCGGCGGCCCGGAGCACGAGCACGGTCCCGGGGCTGGGGTCGCGCGCCACCGCGAGCACTGCCTGGCGGCCGGCGGCGTCGAGCGCGTCGGCCGCCTGCACGACCACCACGCGCCCGCCTCCGAAGAGCGAGGCGGTGGCGAGCCCCATGGCGAAGCCGTCGGGCAGGGAGCCGCCCTGCACCTCCTCGACCGTGGTCTCGGGTCCAAGCTGGTCGCGTGCCGCCGCCACGGCATCGGCGACCGCGCGCTCGGCGAGCAGGTCCTCCTCCCCGAGGACGAGCGCGGTCGGTGCGAAACCAGTTCGCGCAGGCATGCTCGGATCCTACCCGCCACCCGCCCCACCCCGCCCCTGTACCAACGCGCCACCCCACCCGCCCCCGCCCCACACCAGGTCGCCCCCACGCCCCCACGCCCACCCGCCCCACCCCGCCGCGGGGTTTAGCGGCGACGGGTCGTGGCGATCCGTGACCTGTTCCTCCGACAGCACCTGGCCAGCCGCGACCAGGGGCGCGGGCGCATTCGCGCAGCTCAAGGGGGTGGGGACAACGCTCGGCACCGCTCGCCTATGACGGCTAGGGTCAGCCGGCAAGCCCACCCAGACAAGCCCACCCAGACCGTTGCTCGGCCTCCCCCGCGCGCGGTCCGACTCTCCCGGAGGAGCAGCATGCCGTCATCTCCGCCTCCCTTCATCCTCCAGCCCGACGGCTGGCGCGGCCGCCTGGAGCGCCTGCTCGGTGACGTCGGCCGCCAGCGTCTCGCCATCGCCGTCATTGCCCTGGTTGCACTCGCCGCCGGCGTGCTGTTGCGGCTGAACGCCGTCCCAAGGGTCACGGACCCGCCCACCGCGCCACTGACCGGGGCCAGCGCCCAGTCGCTGCCACGCGTGTCCGCCGGCGCCGGCGGCAGCGGCGCTGGCGCCTCCGCTGCGACTGGGACCACGCCGGCTGGCGGCGAGATCGCCGTCGACGTGGTGGGCCGGGTACGTCACCCGGGGCTCGTCCGGCTCGCGGCCGGGAGCCGGGTTCTGGACGCCATCGAGGCGGCGGGCGGCACGACGCCCGGAGCCGAGCTCGAGGCGGTCAACCTGGCGCGCAGGGTCGTCGATGGCGAGCAGATCCGGGTCCCGCGTCACGGCGAGCCCGTCGCGGCGACGGCCGATCCGGCAGGTGCCGCGGGCACCGGCGGCGGCAGCGCTCAGCCCGGCGTGCCGCTCGATCTCAACACCGCCACGATGGAGCAACTCGACACCCTGCCCGGCGTCGGCGAGGTCACCGCACAGCGGATCGTCGCCTACCGCGAGGCGCATCCCTTCACCTCCGTCGACGACCTGCGCCAGGTGTCCGGCATCGGCGACCGGCGCTTCGAGGCCTTGAAGGACCTGGTCACGGTGTCCGGTGGCCGCTGACCGCCCAACCCCCACCGGCGGTCTGAGAGACCGCCGCCCAGGCCGGACCCCGGCCGGCGACCCGAGACCTCTGCCGGCCCGGGGCTCATGGTGGCCTGGCCGCTCGGCCTCCGGCGTGGCCAACGGCTCCGGACACGACCCTCCGGCGCCCGGCGCGGTGGTGGGCCTCGCGGAGAGCAGCACCGAGCGGCGCCGCGATCCCGACCCGGATGGGGTGACGCTGGTGGCCGCAGTCGCGGTCGGTGTGCTCGCCGGCGTCCGGGTGGGACCCACCGCCTGGCCCCTGGCCGGTATGACCACGCTGGCCACCGCCCTCGCCGTCTTGCTGCTCGGCAGTGGTGGTCGCCCCGGTCGCGGACCGCGCCGTGGCCGGCGACCGGCGCTGGTCGGGGCGTTAGGGCTGGCGACCCTGACCGCCACCGGCGCCGCGGTGACGGGAGTCCGCGCCGCCGCCGTGCAGGACGCGCTCCTCCCCCGCCTTGCCGGTCGCGGTGCCACCGTCGCCCTGCAGGGAACCGTCGCCGAGGAGCCGAGCGTCGTCCGCTACGGCGGGCTCTGGGTGGTGATCTCGGTGCGGCGTGTCGAGCTCGGCGGGCGGACCTGGCGCACCAGGGAGCGGGCCGGCGTCGTGCTCTCACGGAGTACGGCCCCTTTGGCGGCCGGCGATGGCCTGCGGCTGCGCGCGGCGGTGGAACGCTCGGACCGAGCCGGTCCGCTCGGCGGCGAGCCGCCGGTCGTCCTGCGACGCCCGCATGTCGAGTCCAGGCAGCCGGCCAGGTCGTTACCGCTGCGAGCGAGTGAGGCCGTGCGCGCCGCGGCCCGCCGGCGGGTCGTCGCCGAGCTGCCGCCAGAGCGCGCCGGCCTGCTAGTCGGCATGGCGCTGGGCGACACCTCCCTGCTCGTCCCCGACCTCGACCGCGCCTTCAAGGCGGCCGGGCTCACCCACCTGCTCGCGGTCAGTGGCCAGAACGTCGCGGTCGTACTCGCTGCGGGGCTCGGCGTGGCGGTCGCGCTCGGCGCACGCCGCCCTGCCCTCGCCACGATCGGCATCGTGCTCGTTGCCCTCTTCGCGCTGCTGACACGCTGGGAGCCGAGCGTGCTGCGCGCGGGCGTGATGGCGGTCCTGACCCTCCTGGGGGTGGCGACCGGACGCGGGCCTGGCGGCCGGAGAGCCCTGTGCCTGGCGGTGCTGCTGCTCCTGCTGGCCAACCCGGCCCTGGTGACCAGCCTGGGCTTCCAGCTCTCGATCGCCGCGACCGCCGGCGTGCTCTGGCTGGGCCCGCTCGCCGCTGAGCTGCTGCCGGCGCGGCTCCCCCAGACCATTCGCACCGGGGTCGGCATCAGCCTCGGGGCGCAGGCCGGAGCCCTGCCGGTCCTTGCGCTGGCGCTGGGACAGGTGTCGATTGCGGGCCTGGCGGCCAACCTGGTCGCCGTGCCGCTCGCTGCGCTGCCTATGCTGCTCGGCGTGGTCGCCGCGGCGTCCGCGGCGGTTGCACCCCCGCTGGCGAGCCTCGCCTGCCGCGTGGCCGATCCGTTTCTGGGCCTCCTGGTGGCGCTGGCCGGCCGCGCGGCCACGCTGCCCGGGGCCTCCCCGGCTCTCGCGGGGCCCGCCCGGCTCGTCCCGGCGCTCGTCGTGGTCGCGCTGGTCGCCGCCGCCCACCACCGTCGAGCAGCCGCGCGACGGCCAGCGGCGCCCGACCGCGCCACCGAGGACCGTCGCCGCGTCCGCCGGCGCGAGTGAGCCGGAACCACGCGGCGCTGCCCGCCTGCCAGCCGAGCCAGGTGGTCAACGGGCCCGCCGGCCCACCCGAACCAGGTAGTGACAGGCCCCGCCTGCCAGCCGAGCCAAGGCCATCAACAGGCCGCCAGCCCACTGAGCCAGGCGGTCAACAGGCCCTGCCCGCCCCACCAGCCAAGGCCATCAACAGGCCCGCCAGTCCGCTGAGCCAGGCGGTCAACAGGCCCCGCCCGCCCACCAAGCCAGGGCCATCAACAGGCGCCACTCGCCGGCTGAACCGGGGTGGTCAACGGCTGGTGACTACGTTGACCAGTTTGGGCGGAACCACCACGATGCGGGCGATGGCGCGCTGCCCCATCGCGGCCCGTACCTTGGGCGAGCCGAGTGCAAGCTCGCGCAGCTGCTCCTCGCCGGCGTCGGCCGGCACCTCGGTACGGTCCCTGACCTTGCCGTCGACCTGCAGCACGCAGGTCACCCGATCGACGCGGACCAGTTCCGGGTCGAAGCCGGGCCAGGCGGCCAGGTGCACCGATTCCGGGTGGCCCAGCACGCGCCGCCACAGCTCCTCGGTCAGGAACGGCGCCAGCGGGGCCAGCAGCAGCACCAGACGCTCGGCGACCTCCTGCCGTTCGGCGTCGGTGCCCCTCCCCGCGCGGACGGCGTCGCCCAGGCCGTTGGAGAGCACCATCAGCTTGGAGATCGCCGTGTTGAAGCGGAAGCGCTCCAGGTCGTCGGTGACCGCCTGGGTGGTGCGGTGGGCGAGCCGCAGCAGCTCGGGGTCGGGGGAGCCGCCCGGCCCATCGGTCGCGGCGCGCACGGTCCGCCAGACGCGCTGGATCCAGCGCCCCATCCCCTCGGGCGAGACGTCGGCCCAGTCGACGTCGTCCTCGAAGGGCCCGGCGAACAGCATGGTCAGCCGGGCGACGTCGGCGCCGTGCTCGTCGATGATCTGGGACGGTTCGACCAGGTTGCCACGCGACTTGCTCATCGCGGCACCGTGCATGATCACCGTGCCCTGGTTCAGCAGGGCGCGGAACGGCTCGGTGAAGCCGACCAGCCCCATGTCGTACAGCACCTTGGTGATGAAGCGCGAGTACAGCAGGTGCAGGATGGCGTGCTCGATGCCGCCGGTGTACTGGTCGACCGGCATCCACTTCGCGACCCGCTCGGGATCGAACGGCCGCTCGGGGTCCAGCCCCGTGTAGCGCAGGAAGTACCAGGACGAGTCGACGAACGTGTCCATGGTGTCGGTCTCGCGCTTGGCGGGCTCGCCGCAGGAAGGACAGGTCACGTTCACCCACGACTCGACGGTCGCCAGGGGCGAGCGGCCCTTTGGCATGAAGTCGGTCACGTTGTCGGGCAGCAGCACCGGCAGCTGGTCGTCGGGGACGCGGACCTCGCCGCAGGAAGGGCAGTGGATGATCGGGATCGGGCAGCCCCAGTAGCGCTGCCTGGAGACCAGCCAGTCGCGCAGGCGGTAGTTCACTGCGGCCTCGCCCAGGCCGCGCGCCGCCAGGTCGGCGGTGATCCGCGCCTTGCCCTCGGCCGAGGTCAGGCCGTCGTAGGGACCGGAGTTGACCATCCTGCCGTCGCCCGTCCACGCCTCGGCGATGGTCTCGCCGATGAGCGGCGCGGCCGGCGCGCGCTCCCCGGTCGTCTCGTCCAGCTCCCACTCCGGCTGGATGACCACCCGGACCGGCAGGCCGTACTTGCGGGCGAACTGCAGGTCGCGCTCGTCGTGAGCGGGAACGCCCCCGATCGCGCCGGTGCCGTAGTCGGTCAGGACGTAGTCGGCGGCCCAGATCGGGATGCGCTCGCCGTTGACCGGGTTGACAGCGTGGGCGCCGAGGAACACGCCCTCCTTGTCGCGCTCTGTCGAGAGCCGCTCGATCTCCGTCTGCCGTGAGACCCGCTCGCGGAACGCGCGGAAGTCCGCCTCGTGCGGCGTGCCGGCGACCAGCCGCTCGGCCAGCTCGTGGTCAGGAGCCAGCACGAAGAAGGTCGCGCCGTACAGCGTGTCCGGGCGGGTGGTGAACACGCGCACCCGCTCGCCGCCGTCGGCCACGCTGAAGTCGACGTGGGCGCCCTCGGAGCGGCCGATCCAGTTGCGCTGCATGGTGAGGACCTTGTCGCTCCAGTGGCTCTCCAGCTCGGCCATGTCGTCCAGCAGGCGCTGGGCGTAGGCGGTGATCCTGAAGAACCACTGCGTCAGCTCGCGCTTTTCGACCAGCGAGCCGTCGCGCTCGCAGCGCCCGTTGATCACCTGCTCGTTGGCCAGGACGGTCTGGTCCTTCGGGCACCAGTTGACCGGCGAGGCCTTGCGATAGGCCAGGCCCCGCTCGTGCAGGCGCAGGAACAGCCACTGGGTCCAGTGGTAGTAGTCGGGGTCGGAGGTGTTGAACGCCCGCGACCAGTCGAACGACATGCCCAGACGCCGGAAGGTGGCGCGCTGCGTCTCGATGTTGCGGTAGGTCCAGGTCTTGGGGTTGACGCCGCGCTGGATGGCGGCGTTCTCAGCGGGCAGGCCGAAGGCGTCCCAGCCGATCGGGTGCAGCACGTCATAACCCTGCATCCGCTTGAACCGCGGGATGACGTCACCGCCCGAGAACGCCTCCAGGTGGCCCATGTGCAGGTCGCCCGACGGGTAGGGGTACATGTCGAGCGCGTAGAACCGCGGCCGGGTCGTGTCGTTCTCGTCGGCCCGGTAGAGCGCCTGCTCCTCCCAAGCCGCCACCCACTTGGGCTCGACCTGCTGCGGGTCGTAACGCTCCGGCTTCACTTCAGCTCACCTGCCTGCGGACGATCGTCGGACGGGATGCTACGGCAACCATCGCACCCTCTGGGTACTCGCAAGCATAACAGCAGGCCAGCAACGCTTTATGCCGGCCGTCCACGGGCCTGGCCACGACGGCGGCGAGGTGGCGGCGGGCGAAACAGGCCGGAAACGGGCACAGCGGCATTGCTTGGCAGCTGACGCGGAGCACTCTGTCCGGCCACATGCCCTAAGATTCGTGAGTGGAATCGGTGACGGTGTCTGTGATGCTAGAGATGCGCGGTTTGTGGGCCATCTGGACATCGAGGCCAGGTGGGTGCAATGTTCCCCGCCATATCGTCGAAGTCGTACGAGCCGGACGTAGCTCGCTTCGGGTGGCAAGCGGGCACGCTCCGTGAACGACTCGCCACCCAGAGGGGAGGCACTTGTGGTAACCGCTCGCAATCAGGTCGGTCGTACCGGTCCCTACCGAACCGTGCGGGACTGGCAACCACCTCGCTCGTACGAACCCTACCGCGCCGCGGGCGCATCCCAGGGTGAGGACATCGAGGTGCTCCTACGCACCACAGAGGTGGCGCGCCGGCTGCAGGTCAGCGCGCGCACCGTTCTCGCCTGGGCGCAGGCCGGAAAGCTCCCGAGCATCCTGACCCCTGGTGGTCACCGCCGTTACCCGGCGCAAGGCGTCGAGCAGGTGCTCGCCACCATGACCGCGGCAGGCGACCCCCGCCGCCGCTGACACCTGACAGGAGGTCTTCGCGACCACCACTCACCGGGAGCGCGCCTGCCCGCCGTGCGCGCTCCCGGTGCCTGTGGCCGTCAGGAGCCGGCCGTCCCCACAGTTGCCGTAGCATGGGCGCCGACTCTCGGCGAAACGGGCGGCAGGGGTCTGGGGACTGGGGACTGGGGAGCTGGGCCTCGGCCCTCCTGGCGTGACTGGCAGAGCCGAGCGTCAGTCCCCGGCGAGAACGGGTGGTGGTGCTCGTGATGTCTGCTGGGCTGAGCCTTCCCAGGACGGCGGCGTGGGTTTGGCATGCCGCCCCACGCTCGATCTTCGGTCTGGAGGCCGTGCTCGTCCGCTGCGCCACCGGCACCAGCCCGAGCGGCGGGTCTTTCGACTATGCCGCCAACTACCAGCGCTGGGCGTCGACCCGCGGCATCGCGGTGATCCCGTGGAGCTGGTTCGGCCCGCCGGGCAGCTCGGACGGGCGCGCCGCCGCCGACCTGCTCTGCAACATCGCCCCGAGCAGGCCGCTGTACGTCGTCGAGATCCAGTTCGACCCGCCCGCCGAGGAGGTTGTCGCCTTCGCCAGGCGGATGCGCGAGCGCGAGCCCGACGCCCTGCTCGGATTCTCCAGCCTGCCGACCCGGACCGAGGCGGAGGCTGCCGGGGTGCCGTGGGACGCCTGCGTGGCCGAGTTCGACCTCGGGCTTCCCCAGGTCTACACCGCGACCCAGCGCGAGCTGCTCCTGCAGGCCTCCAGCCCGGTGGTGGCCGACATGGACGGCAAGCCGATCCACGTGGCGGTGTTCCCCGACAGTGACGCCGGCTGGCTGGAGAGCGCCCGCGTAGGTCTTCGCCGCCATGCCGGCTCTTCGGCCTGGGCGGTCGATCAGTCGAGCTTCTCGACCTGGCGGCGGCAGCTCAGCGGCCTCGCCAGCCGCGACGAGCCGAGTCCTGAGCGGCCGCCGCTCCAGCGACGCGCCCCTGGCGAGGAGGCCCTGCGCCAGCGACGTGCCCCTGGCGAGGAGGCGCTGCTCGCCAACCGCATTATCGCGATCGTGCAGGCGCACTTGGACGCCGGCGGAAAGCTCGGCGACGACCAGCTCGTCACCGACGTGGAGCGCGCCCTGCGCGACGGCACGACCTGAGCGAATGAGCGGGCGGCCCGTTGAGCAGGTCCGCCTACGCCTGCTCCCAGGCCCTCAGGCGAGCCAGTCGGGCGGCGCGTCCGGAGCGAGGTCGGCGAGGAATTCGCGGCAGCGCTCCGCTTCGTCCCACTCGCCGATTGCGGCGGCGGCGAGCTGCAGGCCATGGAGGGACCGCAAGAAGCCCCGGTTGCCCTCGTGCGCCCAGGGAACGCGGCCGCTCCCCCGCCAGCCCGCCCGCCGGATGCGGTCGAGGCCACGGTGGTAGCCCACCCGGAAATAGGCGTAGGCCTGAACCGGGTGGCGGCCCTGGAGGGCCAGCTCCCCGAGGGTCGCCCAGGCGGCCAGGCAGGCCGGGAAGCGGCCGGCGACCCCGCTGATCTCGTCGGTGCCGACGGCGGCGGCCAGCGCCTCCAGGGAGCCGTCGGGCTCGCTGATGGTGGTCTGGGCGGGCTCGCTGATCGGAAGCTGCGTCATGGGCCAACTCTACCGCGGGGGCGCGCGACGGCTACTCCGCCCCCGAGGGTTATCCACATTGTTGCGCTACGCCTTGATCAAGCTGCTGGGCGATGCTGTGATTAGCGTTACCACCGGTAGCGAGGAGGCGAGCATGCAGGCAGCCGACAGCTCCGCCGAGCGGGCCGCCGAGCGGGCCGCCGAGCGGGCCGCCATCGACGCTCGGGTCGCGGGACAGACCTTGTGCACAGTCCTGGAGCGGAACGCCCGCACCCACGCGGACCTGCCAGCGTTGTCGTGGCAGGAGGGCGACACCTGGCGGCAGCTCAGCTGGCGGGACTACCGCGAGCGGGTGGCCGAGGTAGCGATGGGGCTCGACGCGCTGGGCGTCGGCCGCGGAGACTTCGTGGCGATCATGGCCCGCAACCGGCCCGAGCACCTGATCGCCGACCTGGCCGCGGTGCACCTCGGTGCGACGCCCGTGTCGCTGTACAACACCCTCGCCCCCGAGCAGATCGCCTATATCGCCAACCACTGTGAGGCCAAGGTGGCGGTCGTCGAGGACCGCGACTTCATGGAGCGCTGGGAGAAGGTCAAGGGCGAGCTGCCCGCCCTGCGGACCGTGGTCCTGCTCGAGGACGCCGCCGACTTCGCGGACTACGACTGGGTGCGCTCCTGGGACGACGTCGTCGCCGCCGGGCGCGCGGCGCTCGGCACCGACCGGGAGCGCTTCGACGCGGCCTGGCAGGCGGTCGGGCCCCAGGACCTGGCCACGGTGCTCTACACCTCCGGCACCACCGGACCGCCCAAGGGGGTCATGACCACCCACTACAACGCCCTGTGGACGGCGGCCTCGATTGACGAGTGGGCTAAGGACCCGAGGTGGGGAACCGGCACCAAGTACGTGTCCTACCTGCCCCTCGCCCACAGCACGGAGCGGCTGAGCGGTCACTACGTCGGCCTGTGGAGGCCGTCCTGGCTGTTCATGTGCCCTGACATGAACAAGATCATCGAGGTCCTGCCCCAGGTGCGGCCGTTCACGTTCGTGGCCGTCCCGCGCCTGTGGGAGAAGGCCCAGGCCGGCATCATGGCGGGCCTGGCCGCCGAGCCCAACCAGCGCCGCCGCAGAGTGGCCGAGTCGGCGATCGAGCTCGGCCGGCGGGTGGTCCGGCTCGAGCAGGCGGGCAAGCCGGTGCCGCTCGGGCTGCGGCTGCGCCGCGCCCTGTTCGACCGGCTGGTGTACGCAAAGGTCCGCGAGCGGATCGGCCTCAACCAGTGCGAGGTCGTCTTCAGCGGCGCCGCTCCGCTGGCCGGCGACGTGATGGAGTTCTTCCTCGCGCTCGGGTTGCCGCTGCGGGAGGGGTACGGGCTCACCGAGTCGACGGCGCCGGCGACGCTCAACCGTCCGGACAGGCTCAAGGTCGGCATGGTGGGGCCTCCGCTGCCCGGGGTGGAGATGCGCCTCGACGACGACGGCGAGCTGCTGCTGCGCGGCGGCAACGTCGCGGCCGGCTACTACAAGGACCCGGAGAGGACCGCCGAGACCTTCGACCAGGACGGCTGGCTGCGCACCGGCGACGTCGCGCAGGTCGACGGCGACGGCTGGGTGCGGATCATCGACCGCAAGAAGGAGCTGATCGTCACCGCCGGCGGCGAGAACGTCTCGCCCTCCAACCTCGAGAACTTGCTCAAGGCGCACCCGCTGATCGCCCAGGCGTGCGTGGTCGGCGACCGCAGGCGCTACCCGGCGGCGCTGATCGTGCTCGACTCGGAGGTCGCCCCCGGCTGGGCCGCCAAGCACGGCGTGCTTTACGAGCGCCTGGAGCGGTTCGCCGCCGACGAGCGCGTCCACAGCGAGATCGAGCGGGCCGTGGCCGGCGTCAACCAGCACGTCTCCCGCCCCGAGCAGATCAAGCGCTTCACTATCCTGTCGACCGAGTGGACCGTCGAGGGCGACGAGCTGACCCCGACGCTGAAGCTCAAGCGCCGCGTGATCCACGACAAGTACGCGAGCCAGATCGAGAGCCTCTACACCTGATCAGCCCGGACCAGCTGATCAGCCCGGACCAGCCCAGTGATCAGCCCAGTGATCAGCCCGGACCAGCCCAGGCGCGCCGGATAGGTCACCGCGACGTGGCCAGCGGCCGAGCGGCGGAGGGTCTACGGGAGGGTCTACGGCTGAGCCAACGGGTGAGGGGCGCTCAGGGGAGCGCCCCTCACCCGGGGCCAAGGCGTGGTTACGGCGTTGGGTCCAGGAAGGAACCGCTGAAGATGTCGAGGTTGCCGAAGTCGGGTGGGCAGTCGGTCAGCGGGGACGGTCTGGCTATCGGGGATCCGTCGATCAGGGACTGCCGGTAGGCGTCCACCGCGGGACAGTCCGTCGCGTCGCGCGCGTCCATCCACACCACGACCCCGTAGTCACGCGCGGCCGCGGCGAACTGGTAGTCGTAGATCAGCTCCCGGTTGAGCGTCCGGGTCGTGCCCCTGGCGTCGCCGACCGCCGCCCGGTGCAGCGTCGTGAAGCTACCGAGCGCGCCACCCGCGCCGACGTCCGCGTGGCGGGCGACCCCCTGCATCCGGCGCGGATTGGCCGTGGTCGTCTGGAACGGGTCCAGGTAGCCGTTGTAGACCAGGTACACGTCGGTGCCGTTGGGCGAGATCGCCACCGCCGGATTGTCCGGCCGGTCGCCGGCCTCGGCGGCGTTGACCGGGGTCGACCAGGTCACACCCTGGTCGGCCGAGGTCTGCACGAGCGCCTGCTCGTGGTTGAGCGCACCGTCGGGCCAGGTGAGCACGAGGGTGTCGGTGGCGCCGGCGCCGTTCGGGGCGCCGTTGGCGATGGTGAGGCTGGGGAAGCTGTCGGTGCGGGTCCCTGCGAACCCGTCGAATACGATCCGGCCCGACACCCGGTCGAACACCCCGACGTCGTGCACGGTGGCCACCGCGCGGGGCTTGTCGAAGTTGGAGCCCCCGTCGAACGAGCGGGCCAGGTAGAAGACGCTCTGGCCGGTCTTGACGTCAGCGCCCTCCCAGACGACGTAGACGACGCCGGTCGAGTCGGTGCGCACCGCGCAGCCCTGGCGCCCGCCGGTCTGGGCGTTGTTGGTGGCCGAGCTGAGCTGGCGCTGGCGCCAGGTGTCCCCGCCGTCGCTGGAGGCCGAGAGCACGATCGGCTCGGGCGGGCCGCTCACGCTGCGGAAGGAGGTGTTGCACAGGTAGACGTTGCCGAAGAAGTGGCTGGACGCGGCGTTGTCCGCCCAGATGTCCTCCTTGTCGCTGAACGTCGTGTTGCTCTGGCGCGTGACGATCACCGGGTCCTTCCAGGCACTCTGGTCATTCGCCGCGGCCGCTTGGACGTCATCGGTACGCGACACCGTCGCCGCCACGAAGCCGCTGAACGGCATCTGGCCGGTGAGCGGGAAGGCGAGGTTGGCGTAGTAAAGCCGCGAGCCGTTCGCCCACGAGAACCCGCCGGGGCCGGGCTTCGGCCCGAACGCGAGCGCCGGGTCGCCATGAGAGGACATGCCGTTCTCGAGGTATTTGGGCAGGGTGTGGATGGGGCCGACATGGGTCGTGCCGTTCTGCGCGGTCAGGCCCGTGTAGGTGGGCTGGGTCCAGGTATCGCCGCGGTTGAACGAGAAGTAGATGCCGGAGATGCCGATGTCGGGGGTGAGGTCACAGCTGCTGCCCTTGCACGGAGAGCTGTCGACCAGGTCGTTGGCGCCGGCGGCCAGCACCGCCGGGTTGTTCGCGTCCATGGCGAGTGCGGGCTCGTTGGAGGCGTTGGGCAGGTACGGTGTCGTGGGGCTGCCCACCGTTACCTTGCTCTCGGCAGTCTGGGCGCCGGCCATCATGGGAGCGGTCAACGCCGCCACCACAGCCAGCAACGCCGCAAGCCTTGCAACGCGGCGAATCGTCATGATCGGCTTCCTCCCCTCGTCGGGTGCCGGGGCGTAGCGCATCGGCGCATTCCACGCCACATATAGAAAAGCGGCCGAGCGTGCGCGGCCGTTACCCGGCGTCGGCCACCTCGCTCTCGCGAGCCAGGGGGAGGCGCAGCTCGAAGCGCGCCCCGCGGGCGGCGCCGACCGGGTCCCCCAGCTCGAGCGCGCCTCCCTGCGCACGGGCGAGCTGGCGGGCGACGTAGAGCCCGAGCCCCACCCCACCGCCACGGGCCGACCCACTGCGCCCGTCGTCCAGGCGCATGAAGCGCTCGAAGATCCGCTCCCGCTCGGATGCGGGCACACCGGGTCCGGCGTCCTCGACCGCGATCACGGCATAGTCGCCGGCGCGGCTCGCCTCCAGCCGGATCGGGACGCCCTCTGGCGAGTACTTGGCGGCGTTGTCGAGCAGGTTGGTCAGCGCCTGCAGGATCGCCTCGGGCGCTGCCCGCACCGGCAGGACGCCGTCGCGCGACAAGGAGATCCTCTGGCCAGGGTTGGCCAGCATGGCGGCGCCGAACGCCTGCTGCGCGAGCTCCGCGGCGTCCACCGCCCGCGGCAGGACCCGCTGGCCGGGGATCTGCTCGAGCGTCGCCGCCAGCAGCAGCTCCTCGATGAGCTCCTTCAGGCGCTTGCCCTGCCGCGCCGCGATCGCGACCAGCTCGTGGCGCAGCTCCGGTGAGAGCAAGTGGCTGCGCTGCTCCAGCGTGGCGATCGCGCCGAGCACGCCCGACAGGGGCGTCCGCAGCTCGTGGGAGACCGATGCGAGCAGGTTCTCCTTGAGCCGCTCGCTCTCCCGGAGCTGGCGCGCCACCGCCTGCTCCGCCTGGGCCAGGCGCGCCTGCTCGGCCGCGACGACCCGCGCCGCCGCGGCGGCCGCCTCCGCCGCCGTCCGGTTGGCGTCCGCCTCGATCGCCGCCTTGCACGCCAGGTACACCCCCAGCATCGGCAGGGGCAGGAGCAGTACCAGCACCACGCTCTGCTGCGCCAGCACCGCGACGATCGGCGCCATCGCCGCAAGGATCGCCTCGGGCAGGATCTCCACCCGCATCCCCGCCAAGGTGCGCCAGCTGATCCGCGCGCCCCGCGCGAACGTGGCGACGATCTCCACCAGTGTCCAATTGACCACGAAGTAGACGAGCGCCCCGGCGGCGAAGGCCGGCACCTGGCCGACCGTGAACGGGGGTCTACCACCGAGCAGTGCGAAGACGCCGCCGGCGGCGCCGAGGGCGAGGGTGTACTGGGCGGCGTTAAAGGCGACCTTCTTGATCGCCCTGCGGTGGAGCGCGTCGGCGACGACCGAGGCCGCCGCGAGTGCCAGCGCGGCCGGGGCCATCCCCCAGCCGAGCAGCAGCGCCCAGGCGAACGTCGTCGAGGTCGTGATCTCCTTCAGGTCACCGAGTCGAGGCAGAGGGATCGTCCTGAGCTGGCTCACAACGAGAAAGACGACCAGCAGCCAGAAAGCCAGCGACGCAATGCGCAGAAACAGTCGATCGTATCGGGCCTGCCGATACAGACGTAATTTCTTAGGCAAATCGAGAGAAAGACTCGGGGCCGCCAAGTGCGAGACCCGCCCAGACCCCGCGGATGTATGGCCCCTGGCAGCCCGGAGGCTCGAGAGGCGAGGCCCTAGCCGCCTCGGCGCCGTTGTCGGCGGGTGACGACCTGCCGGTCCCAGCCGCGATGGAGCGAGCAGTACGCGCCCGGGTTATAGCGGCTCAGCCGGGCGTCACAGGCGTCGGCGGCGCAGACCCGCTCGGCGCCGAAGGTGCGGATGGGCGTGTCCGCACCGGGGGATCGGCGCTTCGCGCTATCCTGCCCGTTCGAGACCGTCATGGTTGATATGGTTCCAGGCTTCAGGGGCGCTGAAACCTCAGTGGCCGAAGGAGCCCGAACGGGATACCCGAGCCGGGTGCCCGAATCGATGCCCGGCGGGCCGGCGGTCAGGAGCTGCCCGGGGACGTGAGGCCGGGCGCCGTGGAGACGGGCGCCGTGGAGACGGGCGCCGTGGAGACGGGCGCCGAAGGGCCGCCTGGAACCTCGATCCGCTCCAGGCGGTGGTGCACCTCATAGCGGTCGCCACGGTAGACCGAGCGCACGTACTCGATCAGGTTGCCGGACTGGTCGCTGGTGACGCGCTGGAACAACAGCGCGGGCTGCCCGCTGTCGATGCCCAGCACCTCCGCCTCCTCCTCGGTGAGCCGCACCGCGCTCGCCCACTGGTCGGCGGACTTCACCCAGACGCCCCAGCGCTCGGCCAGCAGGGTGTACAGCGACACGTCGGCGAGGTCGATCTCCTCCAGGCCCGGGAAGCGGCTGGCCGGGAGGTACGTCCGCTCCAGCGCCATGGGCTCGCCGTTGGCGGTCCGGATCCGCTCGACGTGGACCACCGGCGTGCCCTCCGGCACCTGCAGGTGCCGCGAGATCACCGCGCTCGCCGGAGTGGCCTCGCGGGTCAGCACGATCGAGCCGGGGGTCATGCCGCGCGCCCGCATGTCCTCGGTGAACGAGGTCAGGGTCTGCGGCTGGCGGAACTTCGGCTCGGCCACGAAGGTGCCGCTGCCGTGGACCCGGTACACCAGCCCCTTGCCGGCCAGCTCGTCGATCGCCTGAGTGACGGTCGCCCTGGCGACGCCGTACCGCTTTGCCAGCAGCCGCTCCGAGGGAAGCCTGACGCCCGGCTCGAAGGTCTCGATGAACCCCTCGAGGATCTCCTGAAGCTGCTCTCCCTTGGGCCGCTGGTAGGAGAGGTTCGGAGGCAGGGACGCGAGCAGCGCCCCCTGCCGGCTCGCCTTCATGGCGAAAGTGTAGCCCGTCCGTCCACTACCAGGCCCATCACGGCTCGCCCCCGTTTGCGAGGCAGTCGGGGCCCCGTGGCAAGATCTGGGGTATGCCGCCGTTCTACGCCGACCTCCACGTCCACTCGAAGTACTCCCGCGCCTGCAGCCGCGACTGCGACCTGGAGCACCTGGCGTGGTGGGCCCGCCGCAAGGGCATCACCGTGCTGGGCACTGGCGACTTTACCCACCCGGCGTGGTTCGAGCAGCTCCAGGCCAACCTGGTCCCCGCCGAGCCGGGCCTGTTCCGCCTGCGTGAGGACCTGGACCGTGAGGTGGAGCGCACGCTGCCGCCGTCGTGCCGGCGGCCGGTGCGCTTCATGCTGTCGGTCGAGATCTCCACCATCTACAAGCGCGGCGAGCGCACCCGCAAGATCCATCACCTGATCTACGTGCCCGACATGGACGCGGCCGCAGCCGTCAACCGGCGCCTTGGCCGCATCGGCAACATCACCTCGGATGGGCGGCCGATCCTCGGTCTGGACTCGCGCGACCTGCTGGAGATCGCGCTGGAGAGCGGCGCCGGCTCCTATCTGGTCCCGGCCCACGTGTGGACGCCGTGGTTCGCGGTGCTCGGCTCCAAGTCGGGCTTCGACGCGGTCGAGGACTGTTACCTCGATCTGACCGACCACATCTTCGCGCTGGAGACCGGCCTGTCGTCGGACCCGGCCATGAACTGGCGGGTGTCGAAGCTGGACCGCTACCGCCTGATGAGCAACTCAGACGCGCACTCCCCGCCGATCCTGGGCCGGGAGGCGTGCCTGTTCGACACCTCGCTCGACTACTACGCGATGCGGGCGGCGCTGGAGACGGGCGATGGCTACCTGGGAACGGTCGAGTTCTTCCCCGAGGAGGGCAAGTACCACCTGGACGGGCACCGCAAGTGCGACGTCCGCCTGGAGCCGGCCGATACTCGCCGGCACCGCGGCAACTGCCCGGTGTGCGGCAAGCCGCTGACGGTCGGGGTGCTGCACCGGGTCGAGGCGCTGGCGGACCGCCCGGAGGGTAGCCAGCCGCGGGGCGCCGCCGGCTTCCGTTGCCTGGTGCCGCTGCCGGAGGTGATGGGCGAGATCCTGCGCGTCGGGCCGAAGAGCAAGGCGGTGTCGCAGGAGCTGGCCGCGCTGGTGGACCGGCTCGGGCCGGAGCTGGACGTGCTCACCAGCACGCCACTGGAGGAGATCCGGCGGGTGGGCTCGACGCTGCTGGCGGAGGCGATCGAGCGGCTGCGCCGTGGTCAGGTGATCCGCGAGGCTGGCTTCGACGGCGAGTACGGCGTCATCCGCCTATTCGAACGGGAAGAGCTGGAGCGCCCTGCCGGTACGGCCGCGCTGTTCGAGGCGAGCGGCCTCGAGGTGCAGAGCAGCGGCTGGCGCGCGCGGGAGGCTCCCCCAGCCGCCCGCGACGAGGGCGAGGCGGAGCCCGAACCGACGCCCGAACCGGAGGCGGGGGCGGGGGCGTTCGTCGAGGCGCGCCACGCGGAGCGCGAGCTGCTGGTGCCGTCCGGTGGAGCTGCCCTGGACCCGGAGCAGCGGGCGGCGGCCGCGGTGGTCCACGGGCCGCTGCTGATCGTCGCCGGGCCCGGGACCGGCAAGACCCGCACGCTCACGCATCGCATCGCCCGGCTGGTCACCGAGCACGGCGTGAAGCCGGAGCAATGCCTGGCGATCACTTTCACGCGCAGGGCATGCGGTGAGATCGAGGAGCGCCTGCGCTCGCTGGTGCCGGCGCTCGCCGACCGGGTCACCGCGACCACGTTCCATGGGCTCGGGCTCAGCGTCGTCCGGGAGCAGCACGCCGCGCTCGGGCTCGACCGGGATTTCCGGGTCGCGGACGAGGCCGAGCGGCTGGGCCTGCTGCGGGGGCTGACCGGCGCCTCGGAGCGCGAGGCCAAGGCTGGTCTGCTGGAGGAGCTGTCGCGCCGCAGGCGCGCCGCGTCTGCCGGCCCGGCGGCGGGCGACGAGCTGCTCGAGCGCTACGGGATGGCCTTGCGCGAGCGGAACCTGGTCGACTTCGACGACCTGGTCGCGCTGCCGGTCACGCTGCTCGGCGCCGACCCCGGCCTGGCCGTGCACTACCGCGAGCGCTGGCGCTGGATCTCGGTGGACGAGTACCAGGACGTGGACGAACTGCAGTACCGGCTGCTGCGGCTGCTCACCACGCCTGACGGGAACCTCTGCGCGATCGGCGACCCAGACCAGGCGATCTACGGCTTCCGCGGCGCGGACGTCGGCTTCTTCCTGCGCTTCCAGCGGGACTTTCCTGGCGCCAGGACGGTGCGGCTGCGGCGCAACTACCGCTCGAGCGCGGCGATCGTCGGCGGTGCGCTGCAGGCCATCGCCCCAGCCACGCTGGTGCTGGAGCGCGCGCTCGAGCCGGTCAGGGCGGAGGCCGCGGCGCCGCGGATCAAGGTGCACCGCGCGTCGACCGAGGCTGCCGAGGCCGAGTTCGTCGTACACAGCATCGAGCGGCTGCTCGGCGGCTCGACCTTCTTCTCGTTCGACAGCGGCCGGGTCGAGGGCGAGGGGTCCTCCGACCTGTCGTTCGCCGACGTCGCCGTGCTGTACCGCACCGACGCGCAGGCCGCTCCGCTGGTGGAGGCGCTGGCCCGGGCGGGCATGCCGTTCCAGAAGCGCTCGCACGAGCGCCTCGCCGACCTGCCCGGGGTGCAGGCGATCCTGGACCGCCTTCGGCAGCTCCCGGAGGACGGGGAATCCGGGGGGCCTGGTGGGCCCGGGAGGCCTGGGGAGCCTGGGGAGCCTGGGGAGCCTGGGGGACCTTCCGACCGCTCGCTGCTGGGCCGGGTCCGCCGCGCGGCCCAGGCGGTGGCCGTCGAGGCGGTCGCGGCCGACGCGGCGGTCGCGGCCGAGGCGGCCGACGCCGCCGGCGAGAGCGGGGCGGTGACGGCGGCCGCGGCCGTGACCGCCGCGGAGCTGCTCGCCCCGCTGGCCGAGCGCTGCGGCGAGGACCTCGACCGCTTCCGCGCCGAGCTCGCCCTCGGCGCCCAGGTGGACACCTGGGACCCGCGCGCCGACCGGGTCTCGCTGCTGACGCTGCACGCGGCCAAGGGGCTCGAGTTCCCGGTCGTGTTCCTGGTGGGTTGCGAGGACGGCCTGCTCCCGCTGCGGTTCGGCGGCGCTGGGCCGCGGACGGACCAGGACGCGGCGGAGGAGCGCCGGCTGTTCTTCGTCGGCATGACCCGCGCCCGCTCCCACCTCTTCCTGAGCTATGCCGCCCGCCGCCGCCGCTACGGGACCATCCGCGAGACGACCCCGTCGCCATTCCTGGCCGACATCGACGAGGCGCTGCTGGAGCAGCTCTTCGGCACCCAGCCCCCCAAACGGCCGAGCAAACCGGTAGGTGACCAGCTCTCCCTGCTCTGAGCGCGCTGACTGCTCAGCACCCGAAGGTGAACCAGTTGACGC
Organism: bacterium; assembly: GCA_046727955.1. Lineage (GTDB taxonomy): Bacteria > Actinomycetota > CALGFH01 > CALGFH01 > CALGFH01 > DASVXQ01. Next base: position 19,280 of record JBKPDO010000274.1, read on the forward strand.
TGCAGACCCTTGCTGCCACGCCGCCAGATCAGCTCCACGCACGAGCGCTGGCCGGCCGCCATGGCCAGCTTCTTGATCGAGGACAGCTTGTCGCGGTAGCGCGGCCGGGAACGGCGCCCTTGCCCGAGTACGGGGCGGCCACGGGGCGCACCTGCTCGAGGTAGGCGCTGGTGTCGGCCCGGACCTCCACCACGTCGGGGACCCCTCGGGCGTCCAGCCCCCAGCGGAACTCCCCAACGTCCCCATCGCCGCAGTCGGCCAGCAGCACCGGCGGCCAAAGCTCCCAGCCGCCAGGCTCATCCAGCATGTCCAGCACCAGCTGCCACTTGGGCCGGTGGTGCACGCCCTGGGGCAGGTGGAAGGCCGCGCGGCGGTGGCCATCGCGTCCTGGTCCCAGCGTTCGGGCACAACCAGCCGCCAGTCCAGCGGACACAAGGCGTGCTCGGTGACCGCGTCCACCGACACCCCAGCTGGCAGTTGGCGGTCGTGCCCAGCGTGCCGGAGTACTGGCGCTACACCCCACCCAATGGTCGCCGTCCTTTGGGAAAGCCGGTGTCGTCCACCACCCACGCGGTCGGCTGAAGCGCCGCGGTCAGCACCTGGGCCAGCCGCCGGCGGACCGGCCGCCAGTCCACGGGCTGCTCGCGACGAAGTGGTGCAGCGCCTGGTCGTGCACCTCGCCCAGACGCCGGGCCATCGGCTGGATCGACTTGCGCCGGCCGTCCAGCATCAGCCCGCGCAGGTAGCACTGCCCGCGGGCACGCTGATCGGCGCGTGCAAGCGAGGCGAAGACCTCGTCGGCGAAGGCTTCCAGGCGTCCACGGATCGTGGCCAGCTCGGCTAGTGTGAGGCCACCCCACCCACAGCCTGCTCCCTTGTGCTTGGACCGGGAAGACGGGTCCCTCACACCCTATCCATCAATCACAGACCTGACAGAGTCCTATCAGGTGGCGGACCAGGAACCCAGGCGGGTGGCGGGACGGTCGAACGCGCCGAGCTCGTCCATGAACCGCTCGGCGTACAGGCCCCACCCTTCGCTGTATCCCGAGATCTCGCACAGGGACGTCTGGAACCGGGAAAGCGGTGTCGCAGTCCGTAACGATCCCGTTACGACGGTCGGAGACACTGGCGCCACGTCCCCGTCAGGTGGACGGGTTGGCTGGTGGCCAGGTGGAGCGGAGATGACCTTGATGCGCCGACCATCATGGAACTGACCGCTGCAGCCCGACCCGCCCGGCCGCGCTGGTGGCCGGGCGTGGTGGCGTGGGCGCTGTGGGCGCTGGTCGTGGTCGCCATCCCGGTGGCCGTCTGGCTGGATCACCTGTTGCGCCAGGCCGGCCGGTCCGACCTGGTCCAGCTGGTGCCCGGCGCCATTCCCCCCGCGGTGGCGATGGTGAGCGCGACCACGGTCGGGGCGGTGCTGGCCAGCCGCCGGCCAGCGCACCCGGTCGGCTGGCTGCTGCTGGCCCTGGGCCTGTCCCTGGCCGCCGCTGGGGTGGCCGCGGCGTATGTGGCCTACGGCCTGCTGGCCCGCCCGGCGCGCTGCCAGCCGCCAGCGACGTGGCCCGCTGCTACTCCGCCACCGTGGTTGTGGGGCTGCCCTTGCTCAGCTTCGTGCTGCTGCTCACCCCGACCGGTTCGCTGCCCTCGCCGCGCTGGCGCTGGTGGGCCAGGGTCACCGTGGCGGCACCGGTCACCTTGCTGGTGGCCACGGCGGTGGCGAGCGGGCCGCTGGACCCCAAGTACCAGGCGGTGGGCGGGCCGTTCGACTTCCGCGGGCTTGGTGGCGCCCTGCTGGTCGTCAACCAGCTGGCCCTGGCGGTCACCACCCTCGCCGTCGTGGTCGCGGCCGGGTCGCTGGTGGTGCGGTTCCGCCGCGCCCGCGGCACCGAGCGCCAACAGCTGCGCTGGGTGGCGCTGGCGGCCGCGCTGGTGGTGCCGGCGGGGGTCGCCGTCCTGGGCGGCATGGCGCTGGGCGCCACGGTCGTGCTCACCTGGGCGATCGGTGCCTGCGTGGCGGTCCTGCCGCTGGCGATCGGCGCGGCGATCCTGCGCTACCGGCTGTACGACCTTGACCGCATCATCAGCCGCGCCCTCGCCTATGGGGTCCTTACGGTGCTGCTGGGCGGCGGCTACGCTGGCGTGGTCCTGGGGCTTGGCCAACTGCTCGGCCGGCAGTCGAGCCTGGTGGTGGCCGGCGCGACCTTGGCGGTGGCCGCCCTGTTCCAGCCGGCCCGCCGCCGCATCCAGCGGGCGGTCGACCGGCGGTTCAACCGGCGCCGCTACGACGCCGCCCAGACGATCACGGGGTTCAGCGCCCGCCTGCGCCAGCAGATCGATCTGGACACCCTCACCACCGAGCTGCTGGCGGTGGTCGCTCAAACCATGCAGCCAACCCAGGTGTCGCTATGGCTGCGGCCCACCACCGCGCCGCAGGGCGTATCGAGCACCGCCAGCAGCACACCGCGTCAAGGAACTCACCAACCGCTCCCGATGGAGCAGACACCGCGGTAGATCACAAGCGCGGCTCCGCGGACGGAGGCACACACCTGCAGAACCTTCGCTCCGTTCGGCCCTAGCTGGCTGGTTAGCTGCCTCGCAGCACATTCACTCATGCGCCGGCGCCTCGGTAACATCGGCTCGCGTCCGGGGCGCCGGCCGCATTAGGCTAGTGGCTGCGTCGGGCACGACCAGCGACGGGTGCCCGAATCTTCCCCCGCCCCCTTCCCCATCGGCGTCGCCTGGGCTAGACTCGAACGTATGTTCGGAGGAGGGGTTGGCGCAATGCCCGACGCGTCTGAGCGGGCGGCTGTCCTCGCGCTGGTCGCCCGCACCCAGCTCGCATGGCACTGGGCCGGCGCGCTCATCGAGGAGGCCGGCGGCGCCAAGCGCCTGCTCGCCGGGGACCTCGGCGGTGTCGCCTGGTTCAACCGGCGGGATGCCGAGGCGCTGGCCCGGGCGGTCGAGCCGGATGCGGTCGCCCGCTGCGCGGAGCTGGCCGACCGGCTGGCGACCCGAGGCGTGGGCCTGGTGACGGTGCTCGACGACGACTACCCCACCGCGCTGCACGCGGCCTACGACCGGCCGCCGTTCCTGTTCGTGCGCGGCTCGCTCACGGGCGTGGGCGACCGCGCCATCGCCGTCACCGGCACACCACGCGCACCGCTCGAGGCGGTGGAGCGCGCCGGCGCCCTGGGCGCTGCGCTCGCGCGCGCGGGCGTCGCGGTGGTGGCC
>JBKPDO010000275.1:0-12766 GCA_046727955.1 bacterium
GGCCGCCACCGAGCGGGCCGCCACCGAGCGGGCCGCCACCGAGCGGGCCGCCGCGGGCTGCTCCGCCACCGAGCGCGCCGCCGACGGGGAGGCCGCCAACGGGGAGGCCGCCGGTTGATGACCCGGTCCTCAACGGACCGGGGATCGGTGGACCTGCGGTCGGCGGTCCGTCCGTCGGCGGACCCGCGGTCCGTGGTCCGGCGGCTGGCGGCCCGCCCTTCGCACCTTCGGATCCCTTCGCACAGTCAGATCCCTTCGAACCCTTCGAGCGGATAACGCCTAACGAGCTGGTAACGCCTAACGAGCTGGTAACGCCGAACGGGCCGGTAGTGCCGAACGGGTCCGCCGCGCCAGAGGCTCCTCCGCAGCGTCCTCCGCAGCGTCCCCCGCAACGTCGCCCGCAGCGTCCCCCGCAGCGTCCCCCGCGTGAGGCGCCCGCGCGGCGCGGCCGGATGCCCGACCCGTCCCGCCTGCGTCCTCCCATCCCCAAGCTCGAGGTGCCCTCCGGCCTGGCCCGCTCCAGCCTGGGGCTCGCCGCCATCCTGGTGGCCGCCTCGCTCTGCCTCGCCACGATCAGCAACGCCCTGCCCAGGGCGCAGCGCCCGCCGACCCCGGCGACGGCCGCGCCCTACTCCTCCCGCTGGGTCTGCCCGCTGCTCCCCGGCCAGGGCACCTCGGTCGCCGTGGCCAATGTCGGCGACAATGCCGCGACCCTGCGCACCACCGTGATCAGCGGCACCGCCCTCGGCCAGCCCTCCCAGCGAGCGCTGAGCGCCGGGAGCACCAGTGCCGTCAAGGTCCCCGCCGCCAAGCAGGCCGGGTACGTGCAGGTGGAGGCGTTCAGCGCCCCCGTAGTGGTCAGCGTCGGCGGTGGGGGCGGCTGCGCGCCCGGGCCGACCGACCGGCTGTGGATCCCGACCTCCGACACCAGCCTTGGCGCCAGCACCACCGTGATGATTGCCAATCCCGACGGAGACCCCGCCGTGGTCGACCTCGTGCCGCACGTCAGCCAGGGCTCGCAGCAGGCGGTGGCCGAGGTCTTCGTGCCGCCGCGCTCTGCGGTGACCAAGCCGTTCTCGTACGGGCAGCTGGTCGGCCTCAAGCCGGCGATCGAGTTGATCGCCAAGTCGGGCAGAGTGGTCGCCGGCGCGGTCATCGGCCAGAAGGACAAGCAGCGCATCTACGTCCCCGCCCAGACGGCCGCCAGGTCTGAGTGGTCCTTCGCCGGCGGCCTGGCCGGCGCGGCGCGGAGCACCTCCGTGCTGATCACCAACCCGTCGAGCAGTCCCCTCTCGGTGTCGGTCCAGGTCTCGACCGACCGCGGCACCTTCAAGCCCGGCAACGATTTCGACAACCCTGTGCCGGCCGGGGCGTCGGTGGCCGTGCAGGTGCCGCCGCTGCGGATCGGGGGGGCTGGGGCGTTCGCGGTGCGGGTCCGGTCGCGCGACCGTACCGACTTCGTGGCGGCGCTGCTCGTGACCACGCCCTCGGGCAGCGGCACGGCGACCTACGTGGACCTGGGCACCGCTGACCCGGATGCTCGCTGGCTGCTCCCGGCGGTCCCGGCGAGCAAGCAGGTCGTTCTTGCGAACCTCGGCAGCGGCGCGCTGAGCGCCCGGCTGACCGGCGGCCGAGGGGCCACCGCAGCCAGCGGATCCGGCCGCTCCGGCCGCCTGCCTGGGGCCGCGATCCAGGTGGCCGCCGGCAAGGTGGTGGTGCGCGACCTCCCGTCGGGCCTCAAGAACGTTCAGGTGACCACCGACCAGACAGGCCTGCTGGTCGCCCCGCTCGGCGGCGGGCTCGCGCTGCCAGGCGCCACCGTCGGCGGCCTCCCCCCCGGCGGCCCAGTCGTCGCCGGCCCGGCCGCCCCCTGAGCGAGTCAGAGCCTGGCTTGCTGGACTGTGTCATGTGCCCATCGGACGATTCTGCTTGCACGTTCGAGCGCTTCAGCGACTTCCTTCTTAGTGGCGCGGCGGGCCTCGTACTCCACCACGTTTTTCTTCGCTAACAGTGTGCCGAGTTGCCGGGCTCGAGTCCTGATCGCCATGGACTGGCCGGCTACCTCCTCGAGAAGGTCGATCGCACGCTGATGATCCGGATCCGCGGAGCGTCGACCGGCAAGCGCGACCGTGACCGCGTCCGCTCCACTGATCGCAGCATGGATCGCGTTCAGCATGGCGGCGTCGTGTCGGGAGTGCTCCGCCGCGGATTGCGCCTCATCCAGGAACTGCTCGGCCTTTGCCAGGTACAGCTTCGCCTCTGCCCGAGGGGTGGCGACGGTCTTGCCGGGCCTAGCCATCGGCCGATCCAGCATGGTCCCGGATGATAGGGATTCCATCCTCAGCGATCTGTTCCCATAGGCGGCGCCCACGTCGGCCCGGTTGGCGGAGTCGATCGACTGGCGCCAGACCCATAACGTAGTTCAACCGGTTCCCAAAACGTGCTCGCACGGCCTCGGCCACTTGCTCCATCTCGGCGTCGACATGCTCGGCCTCGGTTGGCGGCACGACGATTGCGACATCGATATCGCTCGCCGGGGTCATCTGCCCACGGGCTGCGCTACCGAACAGGAACGCAGCGCGGACGGATGTTACATGTTGCTCGATCTGCTGACGAAGGAATTCCACAAGCTCGTCTTGGAGGCGGTGCTCGCGGTCGAGCAGCGGGCCAATGGTCTCCACCAGGACATGGCCGCGATTCAGTTCGAAGAAGTCGGCGTTCGGGGTCCTCCGCACCCGAACAACGCCCTGCTCGGTCAGCGAGGCAAGGACAGAAGAGGCGGTCGGATGTGAGACACCCGCCCTCCGCCCCAGGTCTCGGGCGCTCACCGCGTGTCCGGTGGGTAGCTCACTGAGTGCTCGCAGCACCCGGACGTGACTTCGGCTACGCAACAGATCGTCAAGAGGGTTGTGAATCCGCATTGGAAAGATAACCTACCGCATGGATGACTTTCTTACCAGAGGTCACGAAGACCGAGCCCTACCCGGCCAGGCCTATGGGATCAGCATCTGAGGGGAGCAGCTCACCAGCCGAGGTCGTCCAGGCGGTCGTCGTCGATGCCGAAGTAGTGGGCCACCTCGTGGAGGACCACCTGGCGGACCAGAGCGGCCAGGGAGGCGTCCGAGCGGGCGCGGGCCTCGATCGGGCGGCGGAAAATCACGATCCGGTCAGGCAGGGCGCCATAATAGCCGGCGCCGCGCTCGGTCAGGGGAATCCCCTGGTAGAGGCCGAGCAGGATGCCCTCACCGGGCACCTCGTCCCCCTTCGGGGTCTCCTCGACCACGAACTCCACGTTCTCCAGACGCTCGCGGAACTCCGCCGGGATCGACGCCACCGCCGCCTCGACCAGCCGCATGAAGACGCTCTCGCCCGTGCCGGCCGGCTGCACCTCTGGCAGCGTCAGGCGCGGCCGCGGCGGGCGGCGTGCATGGCGTGAGCGGATCAGCTTCGGCCTCCTCGAGCATCAGCGGACCCTTCAAGGGGTCCCCATAAACGATATGCGCTCTCGACCAGCAGCGGGAGCCGGTACAATGCGCCCCTGCCGGGACGGGTGGACGGCACGCGCAGCACGCGCCCCGGCCTGGACAGCACGCGTCCGCAGCGAAGGAGCCGCACGGTGCCCGCCGACCTCGACCAGGTGTTCAAGGCCTACGACGTCCGCGGCGTCTACCCCGAGCAGCTCGACGAGGAACTGGCCCGCCGGATCGGCAGGGCCTTCATCGCCCTCACCGGCGCCGGCACGCTCGCCATCGGTGAGGACATGCGACCCTCTTCGAGTCCCATGGCCGCCGCGCTCAGCGACGGCGCCACCAGCCAGGGTGCCGACGTCATCCGGGTCGGGCTCTGCTCCACTGACATGCTGTACTACGTCTCTGGCGCGCTCGACGTGGCCGGCATCATGCTCACCGCCTCCCACAACCCATCGCAGTACAACGGCCTGAAATTCTGCCGGCCCGGCGCAGTCCCGGTGGGGCAGGAATCAGGCCTCGCTGAGCTGAAGGACATGGTGGCGGCCGGCGAGCCGAGCGGCACGGCCGCCACCCGGGGCAGCGTGCGCTCGGGCGAGGGCCTGCTGGCCCGCTACGGCGAGCACGTGCGCAGCTTCGTGGACAAGGGTGTGCTGCGGCCGCTCAAGGTGGTGGCGGACGCCGGCAACGGCATGGCCGGCCACGTCCTGCCAACGGTCTTCGACGGGCTGCCGTTCGATCTGGTGCCGATGTACTTCGAGCTGGACGGCACCTTCCCGAACCACCCGGCCGACCCCATCAACCCGCGGAACCTCGCGGACCTGCGCGAGCGGGTGGTCGCCGAGGGCGCCGACGTGGGGCTCGCCTTCGACGGCGACGCCGACCGCGTGTTCCTGGTCGACGAGCGCGGCGGCATCGTCGAGTCCAGCCTGGTCGGCGCCCTGGTCGCGCGCACCATGTGCGAGCGCGAGCCGGACGCGACCGTGCTCTACAACCTGATCTGCTCGCGGGTGGTGCCCGAGACGATCCGCGCGGCCGGCGGCCACCCGGTGCGCACCCGCGTCGGCCACTCGTTCATCAAGGCGATCATGGCCGAGACCGGCGCGATCTTCGGCTGCGAGCACTCCGGCCACTACTACTTCCGCGACAACTACCGCGCCGACTCGGGCCTGGTTGCCACGCTGGTCGTGCTCGAGGTGCTCTCGCGCGCCGGCCTGCCGCTGTCGGAGGTGCTGGCGCCCTACCGGCGCTATGCCGACTCGGGCGAGATCAACCGGCGCATCGAGGGCCCCGACCTGAAGGCGGTCATCGACCGGGTGGCCGAGCACTACCCGCCGGAGCGACGGGACTGGACCGACGGGCTCACCATCGACACCCCTGAGTGGTGGTTCAACCTACGCCCGAGCAACACCGAGCCGCTGCTGCGCCTGAACGTGGAGGCGGAGACGGAGACCGAGATGGCACGAGTGCGCGACGAGGTGCTCGAGATGGTGGACGGCCAGCCAGCCTGAGGCCTGACCCGTTCCTGATCCACGCTGCTGTCGCGACGGGCCAGTCCCGACAGGCTACTGAGGGAGAGAGCCAGATGCCGTTGAGCCACGAGCTGCTGACCATCCTCGCGTGTCCCAACTGCCGCGGCGAGGTGGACTACCACGAGGCCGCGCAGGTCATCGAGTGCCGGCAGTGCCACTACCGCTACCCGGTGCGCGACGACATCCCGATCATGCTGGTGGACGAGGCCATCAAGCCCGAGGACCGGGACGACCAGTGAGCGCTCTGGACCAGTCTGCCGCCGTGTCGCTCGACGACCCGGGCGACGTCGCCGCCGCCGACCCAGGCGGGATGCTCGGCCAGGTCGCCTCCGCCGGCGCCCAGGCCCGCGCCGCCCTGGCGTCCGCGCAGGTCGCCCCGCTGGTCGGTGCGGAGCCCGGCGCGGTGGTGGTCGCCGGGATGGGCGGGTCGGGGATCGCCGGCGACGTGCTCGCCGCCCTCGCCTACTTCCGCTCGCGGGTCCCGGTGCTGACCGTCAAGGGCGACCGCCTGCCGGCCTTTGTGGGACCGAGCACGCTGCTGCTGGCTGTCTCGTACTCGGGCAACACCGACGAGACGCTGGCTGCGGTGGAGGAGGGGCTCGCGGCCGGTGCGCGGCTGGTCGCGGTCTGCTCCGGTGGCCGCCTCGCCGAGCTGGCCCAGCGACACGGCGCGCCGCTGCTGCTGGCGGCGCCGGACCGGATGCCTCGCGCGGCGCTGTGGTCGCTGGTCGTACCGGTGTGCCTGGCCGCGGCGGCCGCGGGTGTGCTCGGGTCACCCGCCGAGCAGGTGCGCGCGGCCGCGGACACGCTGGACGCCGAGGCTGAGGCGCTCGGCCCGGCCGTGCCCACTAGCGAGAACCCGGCCAAGCGGGCCGCCCTGCGGCTCCTCGGCAAACTGCCGGTGGCCTGGGGCAGCGGGCAGCTCGGAGCGGTCGCCGCGACCCGGCTGCGCACGCAGTGCAACGAGAACGCCAAGGTGACCGCTACCTCGGCCGCGGTGCCTGAGTCGAACCACAATGACGTCATGGGTCTCGAGGGCGGCCTCGGCCCCGGCAGGGAGCTGGTGCTGCTGCGCGACCCCGCCGGCGAGCACGAGCGCGACGCCCGCCGCATCGCCGCCGCCTGTGAGGCCCTCGGGGTGACCGACCCGGTGCTGCGCTCCGCCGGTGAGGGCCCACCGCTGGTGCGCCTGGCCAGACTGGTGTCGTTCGTCGACTTCACCTCGGTCTACCTCGGGCTGGCGATGGGCGTGGACCCGACGCCGATCGACACTATCGGCAGGATCAAGGCCGTGATGGCCTCCGGCGCCGCCAGATGAGCACGATCGACCCCGGCGCCCTGCCAGGTGCCGAGGCGGTGGCCGGCGCGGCCCGGGCACTGCTGCCCCGCCTGCGGGAGCGGCCGGCGGTCGCGGTGGTGCTCGGCTCCGGCCTCGGCGGGCTCGCCGGCGAGGTGGGCGATCCGGTCAGGGTCGAGGCGTCCGAGGTTCCTGGGATGCCGGTGCCGCGCGTCGCCGGCCACGCCGGCACGCTGCTGTCTGGCAGGCTGGCGGGCGTGCCGGTGCTGGCGCTGGCCGGCCGGGTCCACATCTACGAGGGCTATTCCGCCGCCGAGGTCGCCTTCGCCGTCCGGGTCGCCGCCGAGGTCGGCTGCCGCGCACTGGTGGCCACCAACGCCGCCGGAGGGCTCGACCCCGAGCTGGCGCCTGGCGACCTCATGGTCCTCGCGGACCACATCAACCTACTGGGCGACAACCCGCTGCACGGCGCTGCAGCGTTCGTCGACATGATCGACGCCTACGATCCCGCGCTGCGGTCGGTGGCGGCACGGGTGGGGGCGGAGCGTGGCATGCCCCTGCGTGAAGGCGTGTACGTGGCCATGCCCGGCCCCTCCTACGAGACCCGTGCCGAGGCCGCCATGCTGCGCGCCATGGCCGCGGACGCGGTCGGCATGTCGACCGTGCCCGAGGTGATCGCCGCGCGCGCCCGCGGACTCAAGGTGGCCGCGATCTCGGTGATCACCAACCGCTGCGGCGCTCCGACCACCCACGAGGAGGTCCTCGAGGTCACCGAGCGGGCCCGTCCCAACCTGCGGGACCTGGTGCTCGCGCTCCTCCCCGCAGCCTGAGGGCGCACGGGCCGCCGTACATGCCGCCGTATATCCTGACCGCAAGCTCGCGGGGGCTGTGGACAGCCGTTTGAGTGCCGGAGAGGAGTCCGGCACACTCACATCTCGAACCAGCTCTGCCCGATCCACCGGTTTTGCCGCTGAAGGAGGAGCTTTGCCGTACGATGTCACCGATCTCGCCCTTGCCGACGAGGGGCGACTGCGAATCGAATGGGCCGACCGGCACATGCCAGTGCTGCGTGACATCCGCGCCCGCTTCGAGAAAGAGCAGCCGCTGACGGGCCTGAGAATCGCCGCCTGCCTGCACGTGACCACCGAGACCGCCAACCTGGCCCGCACCCTGAAGGCCGGCGGCGCCACCGTGACCCTGTGCGCCTCCAACCCGCTGTCGACCCAGGACGCCACCGCCGCCGCGCTGGTCCAGCACTACGGCATCGACGTGTACGCACGCCGCGGGGTGGACACCGCCGGCTACTACTCCCATCTGGAGGCGGCCCTGGACACTCGCCCCAACGTGACCATGGACGACGGCTGCGACCTGGTAACCCTGCTGCACACCAGGCGCCGCGAGCAGCTCCCCGACGTGCGGGCCGGCACCGAGGAGACCACCACCGGGGTGATCCGCCTGCGCCAGATGGAACGTGAGGGCGCCCTGGCCTACCCGATCATCGCCGTCAACGACACGCCGACCAAGCACCTGTTCGACAACCGCTACGGCACCGGCCAGTCGACCATCGACGGGATCCTGCGGGCCACCAACCTGCTGCTCGCCGGGACCACCTTCGTGGTGGCCGGCTACGGCTACTGCGGTCGCGGTCTGGCGCTGCGCGCCCGCGGCATGGGCGCCAAGGTGGTCGTGACCGAGGTGGACCCGGTGCGCGCGCTGGAGGCCGCGATGGAGGGCTACAGGGTCGCGCCGATGCTCCAGGCGGCCCGCGAAGCGGACGTGATCGTGACGGTCACCGGCGACCGGGACATCCTGCGCCGTGAGCACTTCGAGGCGGTGCGGGACGGGGTGATCATGGCCAATTCCGGCCACTTCGACGTCGAGATCGACAAGGTCGCCCTGCGGGAGCTGGCCGTCTCGACCACTCGCGTGCGGGAGAACGTGGAGGAGTTCGTGCTGCAAGACGGCCGCCGGCTCAACCTGGTGGCTGAGGGGCGGCTGGTGAACCTGGGCGCCGCCGAGGGGCACCCCGCCGCGGTGATGGACATGTCCTTCGCCGACCAGGCCCTGTCGCTCGAGTGGCTGTCGCGGCAGCGACAGCTGGAGGTCCGCGTCCACGAAGTGCCACCCGAGATCGACGCCGAGGTGGCCCGCGTCAAGCTCGCGACCATGGGCATCGAGGTCGACACCCTGACCGAGGCTCAGGAGCGCTATCTGCACTCCTGGACCGAGGGGACCTAGGACCTAGGCTGTCCGGCCGGGGGCCTGTGGCCGGGCCTGTGGCCGGCGCGGACTCGAGGTCACGGCGCGGTCATGTGGGTGGGGCGAAGCTGCCGTCCGGCGGCGGAGGCTCCGCCGCCGGGGGAGTCTCGGCGGCGGGGGCCGTCGGCGAGGCTGCTCTTGGCGCTCGTGCTTGCGTATGCGGCTGCGCCGCTCGTGGTTGCACTGCCGGGTAGGTGGGCGCGCCGGCGCGCTGGCGACGCTGGTAGACGGCCGCAACACAGTAGAGGAACAGCTCTGGCGGCACGCCGCGCGGCGGTGGTGGCCGCAGGCGCTCCACCAGCGGGCTCGCGAGCTGCACGGCGAGGCTCGCCCGCGGGTCGGGGCGCAGGCTCGGCGCGCGCAGCAGGAAGGTCCGCGCCGCCTGATACTCCTCGATCTGCAGCCCGCTCACGTCGAGGATCGCGGCGTAGGACTCGAGCCCGGGCGGCACCTCGAAGCTCACCGCCGCCGGCGCTGGCAGACCGCTGCGCTCCCGCAGCACCAAGGTCCCCGCCAGCATGTCCCCGAGTCGCTGGTTGTCATGGCTGAGCAGGATGAACAGCACAGCGAAGAAGCCCCCGCCGATGGCGAAGTCGACCAGCCCGAGCAGCGCCCTGACGGCGGCGTGGCGGAAGCGGACCGGCCCGCCCTCCTTGGTCACCACCCGCAGCCCCATGGCCGCTTTCCCGACCGTGCGGCCCCGCCACAGCGTCTCGCTCGCCACGAAATACCCGAAATACCACCCGGGGAGGAGGATGAGCAGGATCGCGACCGCCAGCCACACAGGAAGCGGCGCGCTGTCCGCGAAGACTCCGAGCAAAAAGAGGCCAGTGAAGCTCACGACACCCACGATGACGCCGTCGATCAGGAACGCGAGGACGCGTGATCCCACGTTGGCCGTGGTGAACTCCAGCGCCACCGCCTCCGGGGTCACCATGCGGGGCTGCTCGACCTGCGCCATTGATGGTCAGCTCCCGACGGTGTGGACGAGGGCGTCGGTGAACCTGGTGAGAAGGCGGGCGAGCTCCCGCCGGTCCCGCTCGGGCCAACCCTGCATGAGCCGGTCGTAGAGTGCCTGCCTGGAGCGGTGCGCGGCCCGCGCCACCTCGCGCCCTGCCTCGGTGAGCTCGAGGCGGATGCGCCGCCCGTCGGCCTGGGAGGCCACCCGCCGGACGTGGCCGGCCCGGATCGCGGCGGCCACGACGCGGCTGGCGCGCGAGGGGTCGATGCCGAGCCGTTCGGCGACCAGACCGACGGTCACCTCCTGACCCGGCTGATCCGGCCCTTCGTCGACGGCGAACACCACGTCGAGCTGCGCGGGGTCGACGGCCTGGCCGAGGTCGCGGGTCGCGAGCCTTCCCAGCGTTCGCCTGGTCTGGCTGCGGCGGATCCTGACCATCGCCCGCTCGATCGCGGCCAGGGTCGGCGCCTCCCGCCGGCGGGTTGGCTCGGGGCTCCTCATGACCCGCAGCCTACCACCCGGCGATTGCTCTTGTCATATCTATGCTTAAAGCATATAGTTGCTCTCGACATAGATATGACTGAACGGAGGGATCGTCATGAGGAAAGGGATCGTCATGAAGAAGCGGGTGCTGGCGGTCGGCAAGAGCCGGCGCGTTCTCCGCAAGCTCACCGATGCGCTGACGGAGGCGGGCTTCGACGCGCGATGGACCGATGACATACCCACGGCGTCGCAGCACTTCCGGCCAGGCACTGTGGACCTGGTCGCCTTCGGCCGCGGCGTAGGCGGCCAGGACCGGAGCCGCCTGAAGTCTGACTACCTCGAGGGCAACCCCGCTGTGCTGTTCGTCGAGGGGCTGGCCCCGGTCATCCCGCTGCTGCTGGCACAGGTCGAGAGCGCCTTCTCGGCGCGGAAGCGGGACTCGAGCGTCCTGGAGCGCGCGACGGCCAGTGATGGTGAGCTCACCATCACCGTCCGGGACGACTGCGACCTGGAGGTGATGCTGTACCGCCTCGACCGCCTCTACAGGACCCATCGGGACGTCCTGCTCTCCCAGAGGGTGTCCGCGGGGACACGATCCGTCGCTCTCGGCGGCCGGGCCACTCGCCGCGGGGCCAAGTACGCCGTCGTGCGGGTCAACGCGACCGAGGTCTCGATCGCGGAGCTGTAGGAGCCGGCACGTAGAATCCAGGCGTGGACATCGATCGGTACATCGCGAGCAACGGCCCGGTCTGGGAACGGCTGGCGCAATTGGTGGCCCGCGCGCAGCGCGGTCCAGGTCGATTGGACGCGGCCGAGCTGGACGAGCTGGTCCGGCTCTACCAGCGAGTGGCCACCCACCTCTCATACGCCCAGACCTACTACCGCGACCCAGCCCTGACCGCCAAACTCAGCGGCCTGGTGGCGCGCTCGGGCGCGGTAGTGTATGGGACCAGACCGCGCACGCTGCGCGCGATCGGGCGGTTCTTCGCCGTGACCTTCCCGGCCGCCGTCTGGAACGCCCGCCAATTCGTGCTGGTGGCGACGCTGGCGAGCCTGCTGCCGGCGGCCGCGTTCGCCATCTGGCTGGCCAGCTCACCGGCGGCGGTCGAGGCGAGCGCGCCCGCCGCCGTGCGCGAAGCCTATGTGAACCACGATTTCGAGGCGTACTACTCATCCGCCCCAGCCGCCACGTTCGCGTCGACGGTGTTCACCAACAACGTGCTCGTGGCGTTCCAGGCGTTCGCGCTCGGCATCCTGCTCTGCGTGGGGACCCTGTTCGTGCTGATCGCCAACGGCGCCCGGCTCGGCCTGGCGCTTGGGCTGTTCGCCGCGGTCGGCCAGCAGCCCAAGTTCTGGGGGCTGATCCTGCCCCACGGGATGCTCGAGCTGACCAGCGTGTTCATCGCTGGGGCCGCGGGCCTGCGGCTGGGCTGGACGGTAATCGACCCGGGCGACCGCCCGCGCGCGACGGCGCTGGCCGAGGAGGGCCGGCGGACGGTGGTGATCGTCGTCGGGCTCGTCCTCACCTTCGCCGTGGCCGGCACGATCGAGGGGTTCGTCACCGGACGGCCGTGGCCGACCGCGGTCCGGGTCGGGATCGGTGTGCTGGTGGAGGCCGCCTTCCTCGCTTATGTGGTGGTGCTGGGCCGCCGCGCCGCCGCGCGAGGGCTCACCGGGGCCCTCGGCGAGCAGGACGACGGCGGCTGGCTCAGCCAGCCGGGGATCACAGCCGCCCGGTCGCCTTGACCCTGAGGTAGGTGTCCGCCAGGTCGGGCGCCAGCCGGCCCGGAAGCGCGTCGACCACGACCGCGCCTAGCCCGCGTAGGCGCGCCACCGCGCGGCGGCGGTCGGCGATGGCGGCGGTCGCGGCCGCCTTGCGGTAGGCCGCGGTGGCCTCGACCGGAGACGAGACCGCCCAGCGCCGGACCTCGGGGTCGGCCACGCTCGCCACCACCACGAGGTGGTCGCGCGCGATCAGCGGGAGGGCGGGCAGGAGGGTCTCCGTCAGCGCCTGCTCGGCCAGCTCGGTGAAGACCACGAGCATGGTGCGCCGGCGGAAGCGCGCCAGCGTGGTGGCGAACGCCGCGCGGTAGTCGCTCTCCACCAGCTTGGGCTCCAGCGAGTACATCGCCTCGGTCACCCTGCCGAGCTGGTCGCGCGCGTGGCCCGCCGCCACCACGGCGCGGACCTCGGAGTCGAAGGCGACCAGCCCGGCCCGGTCGCCGAGGCGGGTGGCGACCGCGGTCAGCATCATCACCGCGTCCATCGCGTGGTCCAGCCGGGGCACGTCCTGGACCACGCCCGCCATGGTCCGTCCGGCGTCGAGCAGGAGCAGCACGGTCTGATTGCGCTCGGCCCGGTAGGTGCGCACGATCGGCTTGCGGGCCCTGGCGGTCGCGGCCCAGTCCATGCGACGGAACTCGTCGTCGACGCCATACTCCCGCAAAGAATCGAATTCCGTCCCGCCGCCGCGGCCTTGCGCCGAGCGTAGCCCGACCTCGAGGATGCGCGCCTTGTCGATGCGCAGCTCGGCCTCGTCCCTGGAGTGGAACGGCGGGTACACGCGCAGGATGCCGGGCAGCCGCCGCCGCTCCTGGCGGGCGGCCAGTCCGAGCGGGCCCTCGATCCGCAGGGCCAGCTCGGTCGGGGTGAAGCGCCCGCGCCGCCGCGGGCGGATCGTGGTCGCGGCGCTGGCGTGTCCGTGGCCGCGGGCCGGCACCACCAGGCGCGCCCGCCTGGTCGTGGCCCCGAGCGAGGGCGCCAGCTC
>JBKPDO010000276.1:0-12703 GCA_046727955.1 bacterium
CAGCGACTTGGTCAGGCTGCCGGCCCGGAAGTGCAGCCCGGGTCGCATCGGCCGGCGGGCCCGCAGGTCGGCCACGCCACTGGCGGCCTGCACACTGCCGTGCTCGTCGTGGATCCACGCGGCCGCGCCGGGCGCCCCGGCCGCCACGAGCTGATCCAGCAGCCGCTGTACCTCCTCCATCGGTTCATGCTCGCCCGTTCGCGGAGTTCTGGCCAGAGGCAGGAGCCGGCCGGATGGGTGCGCCGATCGACCAGGCTGCTCGGCCGGCGGCGGCACGACCACCTGGTGAGCCGGAGCTGCTGGCGCCGTGGCGGTCGACATTCGAGCCGTGGTGTTGGAACCTGGGGCATCGCCTGCAGGCGATGGCCGATCGTCGCTGGGCTCGGGCTAGATCCGGGCTGGGATCGTTGATGCGATTTTTGGTGCCGGTAGGAGGGGTGTTAGTGGTCGTAGGCGATCAGGGAACGCTTGACCGGCGCGCCGATCTGCCAGTTGAACCAGATCACGGCGTTGAGGGCGAGCAGGCGCTGCACCACGCGAGCCCACAGCCCTGCCGGGATGCGGCCGCCGGGATGGCCCAGGCCCAGCTGGTGCTTGAGCGTCCAGATGATCGCCTCGATCCGCGCCGCAGCCAGGCCGGGAAGACCCCACCGTCGGGCTCGTCGGCCCGCGGTGGGCGCACCAGGCACAGGGTAGCTGGGCGATGTCGGTGGTCCAGACGACGGCGTTGGATCCGAACGCGGGATGAGCGCGGCCGCGAGGCGATCGGGTGCGGCCGGTGGGACATCAGGGGGCAGGTGTTCGAGCAGCGCTGACCCAGCGGCCACGATTGGTCAGGCCTCGCCGGGGTTGCCCGTTTTCTCGTTCGGGCTCATCGCGCACGGGCAGTCCCGCATGCGCCAACGCCTGTCCCGGGGCCGAGCCGGGTGTGATGATGGCCTTGGAGATCAATACCTCGCAATGCAGGGGTTGTCGTGGCGGCGCCCGCTGATGCCGGCTTGGTGGAGATGCGGCTCCTGACGGTGGTTGGGCTCCCGGTTTGGCAGGACGACGACCCTTCCCACATTGCCGAGTTCAGCGGCGGGAGGAGTGGGGCATGGTGGAGCCGCAACACGCGGGTGCGGCCGCTTCGCCGCGTGAGGGATCGCCTGAGGAGCGGGCGGGCGTGATCTTGACGCCGGATCAGCGGGTGCGGGTGTTCATCTCCTCGACGCTGGGGGAGCTGGCCGCCGAGCGGGCGGCGGCGCGGCGGGCGATCGCCCGGCTGCACCTGGTGCCGGTGTGGTATGAGTCGGGCGCCCGTCCGCACCCGCCGCGGAGCATGTACCGGGCCTACCTGAAGCAGAGCCAGGTGTTTGTGGGGATCTACTGGCAGCGGTACGGCTGGGTGGCGCCGGGGATGGAGATCTCGGGGCTGGAGGATGAGTACCGGCTGGCGGCGGGCAAGCCGATGCTGCTGTACCTCAAGCGCCCCGCGCCGGATCAGGAGCCACGGCTGGCGGCGATGCTCGACGGTATCCGCGCGGCCGGGACGGTGTCGTACCGGACGTTTGGCACGCCGCGGGAGCTGGAGCGGCTGCTGGCGGACGACCTCGCGGTTGTGTTGAGCGAGCGCTTTGCGGGCGAGCCCGGGGGGGCGGAGCTGCCGGCCGGGACGGTGACGTTCTTGCTGACCGACATCGAGGGGTCGACGCGGCTGTGGGAGACGGTGCCGGAGGCGATGGAGGCAGCGCTGGAGGCGCACAACCGTCTTCTCGGTGAGATGATCGGGGGGCATGGCGGGGTGGTGGTCACCTCCCGCGGGGAGGGTGACAGCGTCTTCGCCGTGTTTCCCAGCGCGGTGGCCGCAGTCGAGGCGGCCGGCGGCTGCCAGCTTGGGCTGAACGCCGAGGCGTGGCCGGCGGGTGCGGCGCTGCGGGTGCGGATGGGGCTGCACACCGGGGAGGCGCACGTGCAGGGGGGCGATTATGTCGACCACGCGCCGATCAACCGGTGCGCCCGGGTGAAGGCGGCCGCGCACGGCGGGCAGGTGCTGGTCACCCAGGCCACCCGCGACCTGGTGGAGGGGCGGCTGGGCGGCGGGTTCGGGCTGAGGCGGCTGGGGGAGTTCCGGCTGCGCGACCTGGCCGAGCCGGAGCTGATCTACCAGCTGACCCACGCCGATCTCCCTGCCGATTTCCCGCCGATCCACACCCCCGCGGAACGCGGCCCGCGCCCGCTGCCGGTGGACACCACCTCGCTGGTCGGGCGGGAGCAGGCCATCGACGAGCTGGCCGGCCTGCTCGCCCGGCCGGGGGTGCGGTTGGTGACGCTGACCGGGCCGGGCGGGGTCGGCAAGACCCGGCTGGCGCTGGCCGTGGGTGAACGGGCAGGTGGCCGCTTCGGTTCCGGCGCGGTGTTCGTCCCGCTGGCCGGGGTGACCGCGCCGGAGCTGGTCGTGGGCGGCATCGGCCGGGCGGTGGGCGCCGACCTGGCGGGGGCGGGCGCGCCGCTGCAGGCCCTGGCCGAGCAGCTGGGGGACGGCGCCTGGCTGCTCATCCTGGACAACCTGGAGCAGGTCACCGGCGCCGCTGGCGACCTGGACGAGCTGCTGGCCGACTGTCCCGGCGTCGTTATTTTGGCCACGAGCCGCACGGTGCTGGGGTTGCGGGCCGAGCGGGAGTATCCGGTCCCGCCGCTGCCGCTTCCCGCCGGCCTGCCGGCCGGCGCCACCGGCGGGGCGCTGCGGGAGCTGATGGCGTCGCCGGCGGTGGCGCTGTTTGTGGACCGCGCCCGCGCGGTCCGCCCCGACTTCGCCCTTACCGAGGGCAACGCGGCGGCGGTGGTGGTGGCGATCTGCCGCCTCCTGGACGGCCTGCCGCTGGCGATCGAGCTGGCGGCCGCGCGCACCCGGCTGCTGGACCCCGGCGCGCTGCTTGACCGGCTGGCCCGATCGCTGGACGCGCTGGGGACGGGCGCCGTCGACCTGCCCGAGCGGCAGCGGACCCTGCGGGCCACGGTGCAGTGGAGCGTGGGGCTGCTCGATGACGCCGAGCGGTCGCTGCTGGAGACCGCGGCCGTCTTCGCCGGCGGCTGGACCGTCGACGCGGCCGCGCAGGTGGCTTGCCTGGATGAGGACCGGGCGCTTGAGCTGTCGGAGGCGCTGGCCCGCCACAGCCTGGTCCAGCTGGACCGCACCGAGCTGGGCCCCCGCTTGCAGATGCTGGAGACCGTCCGCGCGTTCGTCGCCGAGCGGCTGGCAGCCCGGCCCGACGCCGCCGAGGTCGGGCGCCGCCACGCCGACCACTACCGGGCGCTGGCCGAGCAGGCCGACCGGCCGCTGCGGGGCGTCGGCCACAGTGAGTGGCTCGAGCGGCTGCAGGCCGAGGCGGGCAACCTGGCCGCCGCGGTGCGGTGGTACCTGGCCCACGACCCGGGGCCGCTGCCGCACCTGTTCCGGGTCCTGTGGCCCTTCTGGGAGCTGCGGGACCACCTGGGCGAGGCCCGCGCCTGGGTCGAGCAGCTGCTGCCCACCACCGACGCCCTCGACCCCCAGGCCCAGGCCGAGCTGCTGTGGACGGCGGCGGTGACCGCCGTCGAGGTGGGCGACGACCCGACGGCGCTGTCGGCCCGCCAGCGCCTGGCGCCGCTGCTGGAGACGATCCAGGACCCCTTCCTGCACGCGGTGTCCCAGCTGGCCATGGCGTGGAGCACGCCGGTCGTCGGCGACTTGGACGGCGCCCTGCGGGAGGTGTCGGTGAGCCTGAGGCAGCTCCGCGGCCAGGACGAGCCCCTCTGGACGGCTGTGGCCCTCGTCAGCCTCGGCTCCGTAGAGACGGCCGTGGGCCGCTACGACGACGCCCAGCGGCACCTGACCGAGGCGCGCGACCTGCCGGAGCGGTTCGACAACGCCTGGCTCGCCGCTATCTCCCGGGTGGACCTGGGCACCCTGGCGCTGGTGCGAGGCCGGCTGGAGGAGGCCCGGACGCTGCTGGACGAGGCGCTGGGCCTGAGCCTGGCGGCCCACAGCACCCGCAGCGTCACCCTGTGTCTGGCCGCGTTCGCCCGGTGGGCGCTGGTGGCGGGCGACCCCGAGCGGGCAGCGCTGGTGGCCGGGGCGGCCGAGGGCCTGCGCCGGCGGGCCGGGCTGCGGGCGTGGCCGATGCTGCGGCAGGGAGAGGCCGAGCTGGTCGCCCAGGCCCGGCAGGCGCTGGGGGCCGACCACTTCGACCAGGCATTCGCCACCGGCACCCGGCTCACCCAGCGGGACGCGGTGGCCGCTGCCAGGGCCGGCACGGCGCCAGCACCTGGATGACGGTGTAACCCAGGAACACCCGGCCGTCAGGCAGCCGGCCCCCGCCTGCCAATGTCGGCACCAGCCGGGGCCGCGGTGTCCGCCGGCCGCAAGCGGCGTTTGGCCGCCTAGTTGGATGCAGCCACGCTCTGCGAACGGGGTCGGGCACGCGTGCGCAGGCCATCGACCACAACGGGTGCCTGCGGCGCCGGGATGTGGCCGCCAGCTGGCTCTGCGGGCTCGCCGCCCTTCATGTGGCTTGGCCGCCGCAGATCTTGCGGCATGGCCGGCATGCGGCACGTCTGGAGCTCATCCGCCGCGCACACCACGTACGGGCGCTGGCCCAGATCCCGGGCCTGGGTATTGCCGCCAGTTCTGCCATGATCTGCGCGAACGGCATGCCGCCGGGTTCGTCGCGCAACGGTTACGCTGTGCCCGCGGGCTCGCCCAGCGTCGAAGAGACAAAGACCCGCACCCGCTGATCCGGCGTCAAGATCACCGCCGCGCGGTCCGCGCGCGATTCCCTTCCCGGCGAAGCAATCACGCCCGCCTGTTCCGGCTCCCATGTCCCAGCCCTACTCGCCGCTGAATCCGGCAACGGAACGAGGTGATAATATCCGGCCGATGCCCACGATAGGCCAGCTCAGGCGGTCTGTTGGTTCTTTCTGGCCACATCGAAGATGACCACGGTCCTGATCACGCAGTGCCTCCAGCGCGATTTCGTCGACCCCATCGGCCCGCACGATCCCCTGCCTAACCTGCTGCACGTGGGCTACAGCGAAGCGGCCCGCCTGCTTGGGCCGGAGCCGGCGGCGGGGCCGATGGCGCAGCTGATCGACTGGGCCCGCGGCCTGGCCTCCGACGCCATCGACCTCATCCACATCCGCGACTGGCACGACCCCCGCGACCCCGCCCAGCGTGAGCACCTGCAGCGATTCGGCGCGCATTGCATCAAAGGCTCCAGCGGGGCGCGGCTCGTCCTGGGCATGGATGAGCGGGCCATGGCGGCCGCCAACGAGCGGATCGTCGACTCGCTGACGCTGAATGACTTCGAGGGAACCGATCTGGCCCAGCAGCTGGAGCGGATCCGTCACGCCCACGGCGATGAGCCGCTGCGCGTGGGCGTCGTCGGGGTGTGGACCGAGGCCAAGGTGAGCTTCCTGCTTTATGACCTGAAGACCAGGCTCGGCATCGATGAGCTGGCGACCTGCAGCGCGCTGACGGCAAGCGCCTCGCGCGCCCAGCACTTCAACGCCCTGGCCCAACTCGAGAAGATCCTCGGCGTGCGGTGCTTCGACTCCCCGGCTGAGTTCGCCGACTGGCTCCGGCCGGGGGCAGAGCTCGCCCTTCCGCATCATCCGGCTGGCTTCGAGCCCCGGATCGGGGGCGCCCGCGCTGGGGCGGCCCTCGGGCCCAGGGACCGCGCCATCATCGCCCACCTTTTCCGGGACAGCACGCAGGTGGACCTGGAGCCGATTTCGGGCGGCTACTCAGAAGCCCTGGTGTGGCGGGCCACGAGTCAGGACGCGCTAGGCCACCGCCAGGCGCCGGCCGTGGTCAAGCTAGGCCCGAACCGTACGATTGCCCAGGAGCGGGTCGCCTTCGAGCAAGTCGAGGCCGTGCTCGGCAACAACGCCCCCCGTGTCCGTGGCTTCGCCGACCTGGGCGATCGGGCCGGTCTCAAGTACGCCTACGCCGCCATGGGCCAGGGCCAGGTCCAGACGCTGCAGGCGATGTTCGCCGCCGAAGCGCCAACGCGCCGGATCATCTCCGCTGTGCGGAGCGCATTCGAAGACGTCCTCGGCCCGCTCTACGCCGCGGCCCGCTACGAACGCATGCCACTTTTCGAGCACTACCAGTTCTCGCCCGGGCTTGCACCGGCGGTCCGCGCCAGTGTCGCCGCCGTCACCCCCGCCTCCGGCGAGAAGGTGCTCGACTTCCCCGGCGGGATGTCGCTGCCTAACGTTTGCGAGTTCTACGAGGACTTCCTGGCCCATCACCGGCTGCCCGCGCATGACTACCACTACGTGGCCTGGGTGCACGGCGACCTCAACGCCGCCAACATCCTGGTCGACGCCCACCGCAACGTCTGGGTCATCGACTTCTTCCACGCCGGACCCGGGCACGTGCTTAAGGACTTGGCCAAGTTCGAGAACGACCTGCTCTACCTGCTCGCGCCCATCGAGGACGCCTCCCAGCTCCTGGAGGCCCTGGCCATCACCCGCGCCCTCCGCACGGTCGCTGACCTCCAGGCCGACCTCCCCGACCGCCCTGACAAGGTGCGCTCTGCCCAGTTCGTCCGGGCGTGGGACGTGCTCCAGGTGCTGCGCCGGATCGGCGGCCAGCTATGCCATGAGGACCGTCACCCCCTGCAGCTCCAGGTGGCACTCTTGCGTTACGCGGTCCACACCCTCAGCTTCCCCGAGGCGTCCCCGCTCCAGAAGCAGTCGGCGCTGGCGGCGGCGTGCTCGCTCGCCGAGCAGATCACCCGCACCGTCGAAGCCGAGCTGGCCCTGCGGGTCGATTGGATCGAACCGGATCTCATTGAGACGGGCCGGCTCGGTATCACCCTGTGCCCCGGGCGGCGCGATCGGGGCCGCGACCTGGACACGGACCTGACCCAGCTTCGGTCCCAGGGCGCCACCCGGCTCCTGTGCCTGCTGACCGACTCCGAGCTCCACTGGGCAGGCGTACCCGACTTCGGCCCCCGAGCCCAGGCCGCCGGCCTCACCTACCGCCGTCTCCCCGTCCCCGACCAGGGCACACCCGATGTCGCCGACGCCATCGACCTCGCGCGGTGGTGCCGCGAGGCGACCAAGCGAGGCGAGGCAGTGGTAGTGACCTGCATGAGCGGGCTCGGCCGGAGCGGAACAGTTGCGGCATGCTCCCTGGTCGCCACCGGGATCTCGCCCGACGCGGCCATCGCCGCGGTCCGGACGGCGCGCGGCCCCCGCGCGCTCGAGACCATCGCTCAGGAGGACTTCGTAGTCACCTTCGCCTCAGCCATGCAAAGGCGCCGCTGACCAACATCGGCCGCCCCGGCCCCGGCCACTCGTCAGCGTCACATGCACGCAAGCCCAGAAAGGGGGCAGTGCTGGGGGCACGTGGCTGGCGAGTCGCGCATCACACCGCCTCGATGTGGGCCATAAGGTCCGAGGCCGTCCGGCCGAACGCCGCTGACACCGCCGCCACCGCGTCTGTTCCCGCGGGCGGATGCAGGCCGGCGGCGAAGGCGGCCAGCTCATCGAGGCGCTCGGCGAAGCGGAGCCAGGCCGAGCGGCCACCTAGCACCCTGCCGGGATCCTCCCGAGCCCGCGCCGCGAGCGCCAAGTGTGCCAATTGCCAACGAGAATCGTCTTGTCGTACCTGACACTTTGGGTACACCTAGACAGCCGCTAAGTCCACCTGCTGGCCCCGGCGTCCGCCCGGTAGGGATCTGATCAGTGGGTTGGGCTTACGCGTCCCTGCTCGAGCCGCTCCTTCAGGTTCTGGTAGCTTTTGGCCCCTCCCTTGGCCGCCATCCGGCGGATGACGTCCAGCGGCAGCAGCTTCCCGAACCCGTGCCCCTCGAAGTCCAGCGCGATCGTGACCCGCGAGTGGGTGCCGCCCTCAAGCGGCTCCACGGTGACGTCCGCGCTTGGCCTGACCGCTCCGTCGACACCGCGAGCGACCCAGCGCCTGGGGGGAGTGAGCTCGGTGATCTCCTGCGTCATCGCCCGCTCGGCACCACCGAGCCGGCGGGTGGTGATGAACCTGGAGCCCACGCCGGGCAGACCGTCGCCCTGGATGTCCACCCTCACCACGTCGTGCTGCCACTCGTGGAACCGCGACGGGTCGGTGACATAGGCAAAGACCTCGTCTGGCGGACGGGCGATCTCGATGTGGGACACGATTGGCGACATGATTCCTGCTCCTCCCCAGTTGCTTGTCACATCGGCCGGTGTTGGCCCGTTACTGTGATAACGGACCGCGACCAGGGAATGTGACCGATGGATGAGGGCGACTGGCTGGCCGAGCGGTTCCAGGCCCACCGCAGCCACCTGCGGGCGGTGGCCTACCGGTTGCTGGGCTCGCTCAGCGAGGCCGACGACGCCGTCCAGGAAGCCTGGCTGCGGCTCAGCCGCGCCGACCCCCCCGGCGGCGCGGACGACCTGGGCCGGTGGCTGACCACGGTCGTGGCGCGGGTGTGCCTGGACACGCTGCGCTCCCGCGCCGCCCGGCGGGAGGAGCCGCTGGACGTGCACCTGCCCGACCCGATCGTCAGCCACCACGACGCCCTCGGCCCCGAGGAGGAGGCGCTGCTGGCCGAGGGGGTGGGGCTGGCGCTGCTGGTGGTCATGGAGCAGCTGGCGCCCGCCGAGCGGCTGGCGTTGGTGTTGCACGACACCTTCGCGGTGCCCTTCGACCAGATCGCCGTCATCTTGGGGCGCTCCCCGGCCGCCGCGCGTCAGCTCGCCAGCCGAGCACGCCGCCGGGTCCGCGCGTCGGCCACGTTGCCCGATGCCGACCTCGCCCGCCAGCGAAAGGTGGTCGATGCCTTCCTTGCGGCCGCGCGCAACGGTGACCTGGACGCGCTGGTGGCGGTGCTGGACCCGGAGGTGGTGGCCCGCGCCGACTGGGGTGGGGTGCCTGCGGGCGCCTCCAGGATGGTCCGTGGGGCGCGCGCCGTGGCCGAGCAGGCGCTCAGCTTCTCGCGGTTCGCCCGGTTCGCACGGCCGGCGCTGGTGAACGGCGCCGCCGGCATCGTCGCGGCGCCGGATGGCCCACTGGTTGCGGTGCTGGGGTTCACGGTCAGGCACGACAGGATCGTGGAGATCGACATCCTCGCCGGCCCCGCGCGCCTGCGCCGGCTCGACCTGGCCGCCCTGGACGACTGACGCTCACGGCCTCGGCCACGCCGGCGACGCACGCCTGATCCTGGGTGCGACAGCAGGGTCTCGGCTCGGCGGCCATGGCGGCACGCTGCCGCCGGCTCATTTCACCTGTGGCCGCGGAGCAGGTCGGCGAGGCGGGCGAGGCTGGCCTGGTGTTGTGGTGCAGGACCCTCGCGGCATGCGGAAACCCGAGTCACCAACCCGACAAACTCACAGAACGCCGGAGCCCTGGGAGCTGACGATCTATTACTTGGTGTTCTTGGTGGGGTTTCGCCCGATGAGGTTGGCGAGGTCTGCTTGGGTGGGAGCGGTGATCGGCGCGGGGCGGGGGCGGTTGCCGAGGGCGTCCAGGATCGGCGTCATCTCCAGCACCGCGTCGCCGACCGCGTTGGCGGGTGCGCCGAGCAGCAAGGTCAGCGCGCGGAGCTGGGTCTTCCAGCGGAGGCGCAAGACGGTGACCAGCAGCCGGTCAGACAACGACAGCGGGCCGCGCCGCAGGATGCGGTGCCGAGCGCGTTTATGGTGCAGGCTGATCGGCGGATGGTCCAGCAGGTACTGCTCGACGTTGCCCAGTAGACCGGTGAATGCGCCATACCCCATACCGGTGAGGGTGGGATGGTGGAGCCAGTCGGGGGCTCGGTCCTTTGGCTGGGTGCGGTCCTGGTAGCGCGGCAGAGGCGGCGGCTTGGGTGGCTCGGGCCGCAGAGTGTAGTTCCAGGTGCCGTGCCAGTCGTGAGCGACCAGCGGCAACGCCGCCATGGCCTCGTCGGAGACGGTGATGCCGGTGGGGTAGCTGCCGGGGTCATACTCAGCGTGGACGGTCAGCCCGGTGCGGGTGGTGGTGGCGCCGATGGTGTTGACGACGACTTCGTGGCTGGTCAGCGGGCGTCCGCGCCAGTTGCTGCTGATCCGGGAGGACAGCTGGTGCTCGATCGTGTTCCACTTGGAGGTGCCCGGCGGGAAGTGGCACACCATCACCTCCAAGCCGGTCGCGTGGGCGAAGCCCGGCCAGGCCCTGCTTCCAGGCCCGCACCCGGTAGCCGTTGGCGCCGCCGGCATCGGCGGTGATCAGCAGCCGGGTCGCCTGCGGGTAGCGGCCCCGGCCCTGCCCCTGCCACCAGCGGCGCAGGGTCGCGACCGCAAACGCCGCGGTGTCACCGTCGCAGCCCACCGATACCCACCCGGCGTCGGCGGTCAGGTCGTAGATGCCGTACGGCACCGCCTTGGGGGCGTCCTTGTCGGGGAAGTCGTGGGCACGCCACCCGCACCGGCTGCCCCGCCCGGTGCCACTCGCGCCCGCCGACCGCGTACTGGCCGAGGACCTCCTTCTTCTTGGTGTCGACGCTGATCACCGGCTGCCCGTCGGCGGTGAACTCCTTGACCCGGTCGTTGATGTAGCGAAACTGCGCGTCGCGGTCTGGATGCCGCGCGCCCTCGGTGGTGCGGCAGGTGCCCTGCAGGGAGAATCCCTCGGCCTTCAGCAGCACAGCGACGGTATCGGCGCCCACCGGATGGCCCTGGCGGGTCAACTCCGCCGCCAGGTTCTGTGTCGACTTGGTGGTCCAGCGCAACGGCGACTGCGGATCGCCGCGCTGATCGGGTTCGACCAGCGCCAGCAGCGCCGAGACCAGCCCGGGGTCACGGTCCCGCAACCGCTTGCGGCCCGCGCCCGGTGCCCGCACCCGCCCCGGGGCTTGGCCGCCCACGACCAGCTCACGCGCACCACGGGCCACCGTCGACTCCGCCACCCCCACCACCCGCGCCATCAGGCGGATGCCGCCGTAGCCTACTACCCGAGCTGCGGCCCCCAACGCCAGACGCCGCTGCCGCTCGTCCAACTGCGGCAGCAACCGGGCGGATACCTCCCGGAGCACCGCCTCGGTCTCCTCGCTCATACCAGGATCCTACGGTCCAACCACCCCATCAGATCAATGAGTAATTAACCGACAGCTCCCAGGGCTCCGTCAAAGTCGCAGTATGCACTCAATGTCCGGAGTATGCCTGCCCCGGAACCTACCTTCCGACCTGGATCAACGCCGCCATGTGGCGCTGGCTCCTGATGTGGGCCTCGGACGAATAGGACGAATCGCGACTTTGACGGAGCCATGAACGCGCTCCAGTTGTCGGGCGTTACGCTCCATTCTCTACGCCCGCTTTCTTTCCCGTCGTTCAAGGAGCCAGGTTGTGGCCTCGGCCAAGGATGGTTGACTCGTACCAGGGTGTTGCATAAACGTTTGCGGCTAATCGTTGACGGGTGCTGTCAGTGCTCCGTCGGGGTTATGGCGGCTGGCCAGTAGGATCGAGCCTGGGTCTCGAAGTGAAGGGAGCGATGATGCGGCACGAGGACGTCGTCGAGGTACTGAACGAACCGCTGGCACGGGAGCTGCTGGGATCCGCCATCCCGGCGCGGCTGGCCTACAACGGGCTCGACGGGTTTCCCCGGGTGGTGCCGATCGGCTTCCACTGGAACGGCGCCGAGCTGGTGGTCGCCACCGTGTCCTACGCTCCGAAGGTCAAGGCGCTGCTCGCCAACCCGAAGGTGGCGCTGACCATCGACACCGCCGAGCCGCCTTGGCACATCCTGCTGGTGCGCGGGACCGCCAGTGTCGAGATCGTCGACGGGGTGGTGCCCGAGTACCTGGCCGCTTCCCGGAAGGGGACCCCGGACGACCAGTGGGACGCCTTCGAGGCCGAGGTCCGCTCCCTCTACAAGCAGATGGCACGCATCGCGATCACGCCGGAGTGGGCCAAGCTGATCGACTTCGAGACCACGCTGCCCAGCCCGGTCGAGCGGGCGATCCGGGAGCGCGCGGCATCCTCCTGAGCACAACGACCGCGGGGCGGAGCTGACCGCTCCGCCCCAACTACGGCTGACCGGGCGCGCCGGCCGCATCCTCCGAGGTCACGAGCGGTTGTCATCGCCAAGTATCTACCAGGTGCAGATTGACAATCCGCGGCCGCATCATCAGCCGCACGCTCGCCTACGGGCTGCTCACCCCGCTGCTGGGCGGCGGCTACGCCGGCGTGGTCCTGGAGCTCAGTCAACTGCTCGGCCGCGACTCCAGCCTGGGGGTGGCGGTGGCGACCCTGGCGCTGGCCGCGGTGTTCCAGCCGACCCGCCGCCGCATCCAGCGGGCGGTCGACCGGCGCTTCAACCGGCGCCGCTACGACACCGCCCAGACGATCCAGGCATTCAGCGCGCGGCTGCGCCAGCAGGTGGACCTGGACACCCTGACGGCCCGAGCTGCTGGCGGTGGTCGACCAGACCATGCAGCCAACCCGGGTGTCGCTGTGGCTGCGGCCTTCGGTCAGTGCGCCGCCCAACCAGCGCGGCACCGGCGCATCCCGCACGACGTCACAGCCGACGGCAGCCTCCCCGCCCACACCCACCGCTTTGTGAAACAGGCTCGTACCACCCGGGTTCCGCACCCATGTGGTCGGGCCGTGTCAAGGGCAGGATCCTTTCCTGCCTTCTCGTAGTGGCCAATTCAGCCGGCCGCAGCCGGGGTCAAGGTGGAGCGCCCGACTGGACGAGCGACCTTGACGCCGGCGAGGA
>JBKPDO010000277.1:0-14005 GCA_046727955.1 bacterium
CCGCCCGGGGCGTGTCGCCTCGCGTAGGCTCCCGGGCGGCCAGCCGGCGGGGCTGGCCGGTGGGGGGGAGGGATGGTGGCACGAGGCGGCGGGCGCAGCCCGTTTGCGGTGGTGCTGACCGCGTCGCAGCGGCGCTTCCTCAAGGCCCTGGTGCGCCGGCACACCGCCCAGCAGCGCCAGGTGACCAGGGCCAGGATCGTGCTGCTGGCCGCCGCGGGGCTGGCCAACGCGCACATCGCCCGCAAGCTTCAGATCGCGCCGAACACCGCGGGCAAGTGGCGCAAGCGGTTTTGCCAGGAAGGCTTTGCCGGCCTGGCCGACCGGAAGCGATCCGGCCGCCCGCGGGTGTTCCCCCCGGTGGTGGTCGCCTACGCCAAGGCGGTCGCCTGTGAGCTGCCCGCAACTCGCGGGGTGCCGCTGTCGCGCTGGCGCCTGCCGGAGCTGCGCGAGGAGCTTTTGGCCAGCGGGCTGGTCAGCGAGGTCTCGACCACGACGCTGTGGCGCTGGCTGGCCGAGGACCCGATCAAGCCGTGGCAGCACCGCTAGTGGATCTTCCCCCGCGACCCCGAGTTTGCCGCCAAGGCTGGGGTGGTCCTGGACCTGTACCAGCGGGTCTTCCAGGCAGCGGAACTCGGTGCCGACGAGTACGTCATCTCGGCCGACGAGAAGACCTCGATTCAGGCGCGCGACCGCTGCCACCCGACCCTGCCACCAGCCAAGGCCCGCGTGATGCGGGTGGAGCACGAGTACGAGCGCCGGGGCGCGCTGGCCTACCTGGCGGCCTGGGACGTCCACCACGCGCGCCTGTTCGGCCGCTTGGAGCCGACGACTGGGATCGACCCGTTCGGGCGGCTGGTGGAACAGGTCATGACCACCCAGCCGTACGCGTCCGCCCGGCGGGTGTTCTGGGTGGTCGACAACGGCAGCTCCCATCGGGGCCAGGCGTCGGCCGACCGGCTGGAGCAGCAGTGGTGCAACCTGCGCCTGGTGCACCTGCCCATCCACGCATCCTGCCTCAACCAGGTGGAAATCTACTTTTCAGTTATTCAGCGTAAGGTGCTCACGCCCAACGACTTCCGTGACCTGCTCGAGGTCGAGCGCCGCCTGCTTGGCTTCCAACGCCGCTACGAGCAGACCGCGGTCCCCTTCGACTGGCGCTACACCCGCGCAGACCTCGACCGGCTCTTGTGCCGCCTGAACGAAAAGGAGCAGTTCACCCGTGCCGCATAACCACCACGCACGAACTTCCATACGGCAGTACTTAGCGGCGCCACGGGGGAGTGGGGTGGGGCCGGCAACGAGCCGCGAAAAGCCCCGGCACATTTTCGACGCCGGGCGCTCGACAGGGAGTCTCCGATCTCCTGCCCAAAGGGCAGCCGCCAAGGGGTACGCCGCGCCCAAACCCGCTGTGCATCAGATTTCGATCTGATGCACAGGATCGGCGGAGGGCCGAGCCCAGGCCGACCCCGAGCCGGACAGACCGCAGGGCCCCGCCGGAGGGCCGCGATCCCGTGGCACCGTCCCTGGCACCCTACCGGCATTGCGGCCATTGCGATGCCTATTTCGGGTCCCAGTATTGCCGATCTGCATACGGCCTCTCACCTGCGGTTCCACCGGGATTGCCGCGATTATCGACCGATATTGTAACGTCAGGTTGGGGGTTCGAGTCCCCCCGCCAGCTCCACAATGCCGCAGGTCAGAACGCCAAGTTCACCATGAGGGCATGCCGTCTCGTCATTCCCGCGTCATTCTTCCTCACGAGGACACGCCATCTCAGAGGGTTCACGGGCGATGATCCGCAAGGGGGGACCGGCCTCCAAGTGCAGGTCTACGCTGGCCGTGACCCGCTCACTGGCCGCAAGAAGTGGGTGGGCAGGCAAGTCAGTGGCCAGACCCCCAGACCCGCCAGTCCTGGCGCGAGGCCAGGAAGGCCGAGGGGCAGCTCCTCGAGGAGGTCGGGGCCGGCCGGCACAAGAGCGCCCGCAAGATGACCATACGCGAGCTCCTGCTGGACGAGTGGCTGCCCTGGCGCAAGACCAACGGCAAGGGGATCGGGTCGGGCCGGTGGTCAGCCTGGTGGGCTGTTGTCGTCTTCCCAGGGCCGCAGGGGCTTGGCTGTGAGCGGGATGAAGCCGGCAGCGAGCTGCTGCTCCTGCGACAGCTGACGGTGGGCGAGGACCCGCATCCTGACCACCTGCGGGATGCGGCGCCGCAGTGGCGCCACGATGATGCCGCCCGGGTGGACCTGCTCGGTCCAGGCAGCCGGGACCGCGTGCGGTGCTTGGACCCAGGCCACCAGCCGGTCGTAGGGGGCGCCGGGCGGGTATCCCAGTCGGCCGAGCGGGAACGCGGGTTCCTCAGCCTGGCGATCACCGGCGCGCCTGACGGCGGCCAGCCTGATGGCGACGACCTCGCGGACGGCCTTGCAGGGCGCCGCGCCGTGACGGTGACCCGGTACCTGCTTGGGTTCCTTGCCGCGCCGGTCCCGCCACCGCTGTTCGCGCACACTGCGGCCCTCCACGATGTGTCGCCGGTCCGGATGCCGTGGCGGCAGGCCGGTGCGCTGCTGCACTTCAACGAGCTGACCGGCGCGATGGAGGCCACCACCGAGGAACTCGCCGAGCTGCGCGCCCAGCTCGACCGCACGATCGCAGCCGCCACCGAGGCCGAGGGTTGGTCGTAGATGGGCCGCCGCCTGCCCGACAGGTGACCCGCTCGGAGCCGGCCCGAGGGCCGCTGCAGCTGCATCACCTCGACCGCAAGACCGAGATCGCCTGCTGCCGGTGCGGCCACCAGAGCCAGACCCGGGTTGCGGCGGTGGTCGACGGCGACTGGAGCAAGCTGGTCGACCGCGGGTTGTGATGTGTCAGAAAGTTGTCAGCGCTGTGCGGCAGAAAGGCGTCAATGGGATGCTACCTTTGCGCACTCGCGACAGTCGCACCGCACTGCTGAGGGAATGAGGATCAGGGGGTCGAGAATCGGCGGGTCCGACGGTGAGCCCACACGCGACGGTCACCGTGTGGCGTGCCGGGCCGCGCTGACGGTGAACGTGATCGCGAGCACGGCGAGCGAGACCCCGGCTGTGAGCAGGGGGGATGGCCCTGCCGGGCGGCCGTCGACGAGGACCGTGCCCATGTAGTCGGCGGCGGCGACCTGGTTGACCGCGGCGTACCACAGGATGACGTAGAGGGCCTGGAACATGCGGTGGGTGCGGCTGGCGGTGCCGAGCATGAGCGCGAGCGAGGGGATGAACAGGGCGCCGGCGATCCATGCGGCGATGCGGGGGCTGTCGGCTGCGGCGGCCATCCGCAGCAGGGGTCCCAGCCCGGTCACGGCCGTGAGCGCCAGCCCAGCCGCCCATTCGGCCGCCAGCTGCCGATAGGCGCCGGGGTAGGCGCCGAGCAGGGTGTCCAGCCCGTTCTCGCGGCGCTGGGTGCCCAGCCGTGACCAGATCAGGACCGGCCAGATCCAGGCCGCCGACAGCAGCAGCGCGGTGGTGGCGCCGGCGGGTTTGACGAGGCTGGCGGGGACGGCGAGGCTGGCGGCGTTCAGCGCGGCGGCAACGAGCCACCACCAACGGGAGGTGCCCTGCACCAGGATGCGAGCTTCACCGGCCAGCAGCCGCCCGAAAGCACGTCCCGGGCGGGCTTCGACCGGCGACAGCGGCTTGTAAGCAAGTGATGGCGTTGAGGCGACCGCCTGGTCCGCGGCAGGCACGGCGGCTGGTGCGGGAACAGGCGTCTGGTCGCCATCCGGGACGGCGGCACGTTGCGCGCGGACGCGGGCGGGGTCGAACCGGGCGAACCATACCGCTGGCAGGGCCGCCAGGCAGGCCGCGGCCAGGATCAGCACCAGCCGCGCGGCGACGAACCCGCCCGCCGGGTGCAGCCCGTGCCAGGTGAATGTGTGCAGCGGGTGGTCGACTTTGGTGAAGCCCAGGCTGAACTCGGCTGGGTGCAGGTGCTGGGCGGCCATGGCCTGGCGCATCGACGCCGCTACGGTGCCCAGCCCGCCCAGCGGCACGCCCTGACCGGCGATCGCGGTGATCATCCACACGAAGAACCAGGCGATGTTGCCCAGGCCGGCCCGCAGCACCGGGATGGTCTCGAACAGCACCGCGGCGGCGGCAGTCAGCGCCAGCACCGGCAGCGTGAGCAACACGAACGGCAGCAGTAGCGCGCCCGGGTCGACGGCGGTGGACTCGCCGCGCGCCAGCTGGAGAGCCAGCGCCGTCACCGCCAGCACACCCGCCATCGAGGCCAGGACCAGCAGGTTGCTCCAGAACTTGCCAGCCAGGTACCCGGTGCTGCGCAGCGGGGTGGCGGCGAGGATCTGGCCGACGCCGGTCTGCTGGTCGCGGGCGATCGCGCCGCGGACGACGTAGAACCCGCCGAGCATCAGCCACAGCGCCCCGGCCAGCGCGGTCGTGGTTCCCACGTAGGCGCTGTTGTAGATGCCCCGGTACCCCCCTGCGTTCATGATCACATACAGTGATGAGGCCGGAGGTAGCGCCAGGTAGCCCAGGGCGACCGCGGCGGCCAGCGTGACCAGGTACGCGGGCCGGCGCGTGCGTTCCCGGAAATCCGCGACCGCCAACGCGCTGAGCACCCGGACCCTCATTGCCGCGCCTCTGCGGTCTCACCCGCGGCCGGCCCGCGGGACCCGTGGATGATCATGAGGTAGGCGTCCTCCAAGTCCGGCTGCGCCGGCACTGCTTCGGCACCCGGCGGCGCCGGCGCCAGCAGGCGGACACGCACCCCCGCCGAGGTGCGGACCATCCGGCTGACCCGGTGCCGTTCCCGGAGCTGGGCAAGCGCGCCGGAAGGGACCGTCATCTCCCACACACGGCCCTGGGCCTGGCGCAGCAGGTCCTCCGGGCTGCCGCGGATCTGCAACCTGCCGTTGTTCATGATCGCGATGTCGGAGGCCATCGACTCGACGTCGGAGACGATGTGCGTGGACAGCAGCACCACGCGGTCGCCGGCCAGGTCGCCGAGCAGGTTCCGGAACGCCACCCGCTGCTCCGGGTCCAGGCCCGCGGTGGGCTCGTCGACGATGAGCACCCGCGGGTCGGTCAGCAGGGCCTGGGCGATCCCGACCCGGCGCAGCATCCCGCCGGAGTAGTTGCCCAGCGGGCGCCTGCCCGCGCCGGCCAAGTCCAGCAGCTCGAGCAGCTCGCCGATCCGGGTCCGCGCCACCCTGGCCGGCATACCCTTGACGGCGGCGAGGTAGGACAGGAACTCACGCGCGCTCAGGTGCGGGTAGACGCCGAAGTCCTGCGGCAGGTAGCCGAGGTTGCGGCGGAGCAGGTTGGGCCTGGCCACGGCATCAGCGCCGTCGAACAGCACCTGCCCGCTGGTCGGGCGGGTCACCGTCGCGGCGATCCGCAGCAGCGATGACTTGCCCGCGCCGTTGGGACCGAGCAGGCCGACAAGCCCCGGCCCGAGCCGCATCGTCACGCCGTCGACGCCCCGCGTGCCGCCCTTGTAGACCTTGGCGGCATCCACGAATTCCAGCAGCATCGCTAATGCCTTCCTGTATTGCCCGCGCTCGATCCGGCCTGCCAGCGGCTTCGCATACCGCCGCGCCCGAACGAGCGGAAGGAACACCTCCCTGCCGGCGGCTCCACCGCCGCCGGACTTGCCGGACTAGTCCAGCCGGTCGCGGCCAGCCGCCACGGCCTCACGTGTGGGCTCGCGTATCCGGCGACGCAGCCAGAACGCGCTCAGCAACCCGAGCACTACGCCGGCGATCGTCAGCCAGGCGCCCTCGCGCAGGTCCGACCAGGGCAGGTTCGCCGGGTTGAGGTAGTGCCCATTCGGCAGGTTCGGCGTGTTGTAGTGGTGTACGGTCAGCCCGATCCACATCCCCGCCGCCGCGAGCACCAGCAGCGCCGCAAGCACGGTCAGTGTCCGCAGGCCGGTCAGCGCGGCGATCGCCATCAGCACGCCGAGCACGAGCACCACGAAGCCGACCGATTTCCAGAACGGGTTCCCGTTCGCGAACGAATAGACCAGCATGTTCGAGAACGACGTGTGGTCCATCCCCGTCCTGGGGCGTGCGCCGCGTGCGCTCACCCACGTCAGGAGGCTGCCGACCGCGGTCGCCACGCCACAAAGGGCGGTGAACGTTGCCACCGGGAGCCGGATTCGTGTCCGGGCGCTCTTGACGAGTGTCCGACGTAGTTTCACGTTAATCGTCCTTCCAGCGTCAACGACCGCCGTGGCCTGGCAAGTCCAGGCCGGAATCTGCGCCCCGGCGGACGTTGGTTCGGATGGTGCGACTGCGTTATCAGGTAACCCTCCGGCCGGCGGAGCGTCACTACGCCCAGGCACCGGAATTCGGGTAGGGCTGGGCATACCTAGTGGCTACCGGCAGCCTCATCGACCCTGCCCGGAGCGCGGGCTACCGTATGAGCATGCGCACGGGTAACCCGCAGACCGCATTGGAGGCCGTCACCTGGCGGCGGCTGCTGGTCAGCAGCTGGCCGTGGCGGTCTGCGGGCTATCTGCTCACGACGCTGCCGCTGGCGCTGCCGGCGTTTGCGGGGCTGGCGATCCCCTGGCTGGTGCTCGTGGCACGGCTGACGGCAGGCGATTACCAGGTTGGTGTGATCGTGGTCCTGATCCTGCTCGGGGCCGCGCTGATCGCCGCGCTCGGGCCGCTGATCGCAATGCCGCTGGCGGACCTGGAGCGCAGGCGCCTGCGCATGGTGGACGCCCGCCCGGTCGGCTCCGGCCACCGGAACGCGGCGTCCGCCGGGCCGGTGTCGTGGCTCCGGGCCCGCTACACCGACCCGGCGACCTGGCGCGAGGTCGGCTACGCCTGCCTGCTGGCCACCGTGGCACCCGTGCTGTCCGTCGCCGCGCTTGTTGCCGCGCCGCTGACCGGAAGCTTCATCGCGAGCCCATTCCTGGTGCTGGCACAACGGCCGGGCGATGGCCCGGTCGCGCTGGGCTTCGGCAAGGTCGCGACGGTGGGGCAGACGCTGCCCTACGTGATCGCCGGCGTCCTGCTACTCCCGCTGGTTCCCTACCTGCTGACGCTGCTGGCAGGCGGGCACGCCGCGGTGGCGCGCGCTCTGCTGTTGGGCGGTCCGGCTGAGCAGCTACGTGCGGAGCTGGCCGAGGTGTCGCGCTCCCGCGTCCGGCTGGCGGACGCCTTCGAGGCCGAGCGCCGCCGGATCGAACGCGACCTGCACGACGGCGCCCAGCAGCGGCTGGTCGGCCTGACCCTGCAGCTTGGGCTGGCGCGGCTGGACCTGCCGCCCGGCTCGCCAGCCGCCGACAGCGTCGCCGCCGCGCACGAGCAGGCCAAGCAGCTGATGGCCGAGCTGCGCGAGCTCATCCACGGCATCCAGCCGCAGGTCCTGACCGACCTCGGCCTGCCTGCCGCTCTTGGTGAGCTCGCCGACCAGTCTCCTATCCCGGTGGCTGTCGAGGCTCACCTGGCCGGCAGACTGCCCAGCCAGATCGAAACCACGGCCTACTTCGTGGCCGCTGAGGCGCTCACCAACATCGCCAAGTACAGCGGCGCCACCAGCGCGAGCGTGACCGCGCACCAGCACGATAACGTGCTCACGATCGAGATCAGCGACAACGGCCACGGCGGCGCCGACCCGCACCGCGGCACCGGCCTGACCGGGCTGGCCGACCGGGTCGCGGTGACCGGCGGCAGGATGCTGCTGTCCAGCCCGCCCGGCGGCCCGACACTGCTACGCGTGGAGCTCCCGTGCACCCAGAACCAGCCACCATCCGGGTAGTCATCGCCGAAGACGGCGTCCTGCTGCGGGAGGGACTCGCCGGCCTGCTCGAACGGTTCGGCTTCCAGACCGTCGTCGGCGTGGGCGACGCCGAGGCCCTCAAGACCGCCGTGGCCGAGCACGCCCCGGACCTGGTGATCACCGACATCCGGATGCCCCCGACCTTCACCGACGAGGGGCTCCGCGCCGCCGTGGAACTGCGCCGCGCCCACCCCGGGCTGGCCGTCGTCGCGCTCAGCCGGTACGTGCAGCACAGCTACGCCGCCGACCTGCTCGACTCCGGCGACGGCCGCGGCGTCGGCTACCTGCTCAAAGACCGGGTCGTCGATGTCGAGGACTTCATCGCTGCGCTGCGCCGCGTGGCCGCCGGCGGAACCGTCGTCGACCCCCAGGTCATCAGCCAGCTGGTGCGGCGCCGCCGCGACCCGCTGTCCTCGCTGTCCGCACGCGAACGTGGGGTCCTCGCCCTCATCGCCGAAGGACACTCCAACACCGCGATCGCCCGGCAGCTCGTCGTCTCCGAGGCAGCCGTCGGCAAGCACGTCGGCAACATCCTCGCCAAGCTCCGCCTGCCCCAGACCGACGACACCAACCGCCGCGTCCTGGCCGTCCTGGCCTACCTCAGAAGCGACAACAAGTGAGGAACTGGCTGCCGCCCTCGAGCGGCTCTGGGGCCAGACCAAGCCGGCCACCTGGAACCGCAACCGTGCCGCGGTCGCCTCATGGCTGGCCTGGTGCGCCCGCAACGGCCACGGCGCGCCCGCGTTGCCGCCGGGGGCCGAGCGACGGCGCGACCCAGCCGACGAGACCAA
This sequence comes from bacterium, assembly GCA_046727955.1. Taxonomy (GTDB): domain Bacteria; phylum Actinomycetota; class CALGFH01; order CALGFH01; family CALGFH01; genus DASVXQ01. The sequence continues at coordinate 8,575 of JBKPDO010000277.1, forward strand.
GGCGCTGCCCCGCCCCGCGATCGAGCGGCCGCTGACCCGCCGCGACGTCCCGCTGCGGGAGAAGGCCTTGTGGCGGATGCTGTACGAGACTGCCGCCCGCGCGGCCGAGGTCCTCGCCCTCAACGTGGAGGACCTCGACCTGGCGGGCTGGCGCGCGCCGGTGCGGTCCAAGGGTGGCGCGACCCAGTGGGTGTACTGGGGCAGTGGCACCGCGCACCTGTTACCGAGGCTGCTGCGGCTGCCCGATGGCACCGCGCGCGCCCGCGGGCCGCTGTTTCTTTCCGAGCGCCGCCCCGGCCCGGCCCGCCGGCCGGCCGCCGCGGACGTGTGCCCACACACCGGCCGGGCGCGGCTGGGCTACGACCGCGCCCGGATCCTCCTCGACCACTACACTAGCCCCGGCGACGGCCGGCCCGGCTGGGACCTGCACCAGCTGGTGGGGGGTGACGTGGCCGATGCCGGCGGTGCGGGCGACCCTGGCGACGGCGCGGTCGACGGTGGTCTTGCCGATCCGGCGGCCGCGTTGGACGAACAGGTAGTCGCTGCGCAGCCCGGCAGGCCGGCGCGCCAACCAGCCGTCGAGGAGCTCCTTGAGCTGGGGGTGCAGGGGGATGTAACGGTCGGTGCGGAGCTTGCCGACCGGCACGTGCAGCCAGTACGCCGAGCCGATCTGCACGACGGCGTCGACGGTCAGGTCCAGAAACTCGCCCTTGCGCAGGCCAGATGGAGGTAGATCCGGGTGGACTCGATCGAGGCGTGGCCAGCCTGGGCCTGGATCGCCTCCAGCGCCATGCCCGCCTCCCGCAGCCGCGTGAAGCAGGTGTGGCGCAGCTGATGGCAGGTCAGCCGGGCCAGGCCGGCACGCTCCCGAGCGCCGTCGATGATCTGGTCCAGGCCTGCTGTCGACAGCGCCCGGCCACGGTTGGGGCCTTGAGGACCACAAACACCCGGTCGGTCGCCGAGGTGCGCGGCCGCTCTTGCTCCAGGTAGCTGCCCAGCGAGGTGAAGAACCGGGCCGAGACCGGCACGATCCGCTGCCGGCCGCCCTTGCCCTGGGCGATGAACAGGCGCCGCTCGCCGGCGTTGACGTCCCCAAGCCGCAGGCCGAGGACCTCACAGCGGCGCAGCCCGCCAAGCAGCATCGCTTCGACCATGGCCTGGTCCCGGCAGGTGCGCAGCGCCCCCAGCAGGGCGTCGACCTCGGCTGGGGACAGCACTCGCGGCAGGGTGCGCGGGGTGCGAACCAGCAGCCCGCCGCCCTTGCCCCGGCCCCGCCCGGGTCGGCGGGTGGCCAGCCCTCGAGGAACGGGGTTGGCCACCACCCCGGTGTCACCACGGGCGACCAGGTAGGCGAACAGGCCAGAGATGCTCGACAGTCGCCGCACGAGGGTGCGGGCGGCAAGGCCGGACTCGCCGTCCTCGAGCCGCACCACCTTCGGGCCGCGGCGGGGGGCGCGCTGGGCCTTCATGAAAGCGAACACGTCGGCGGCGGTGACCTGGGCGGGCTCCTTGCCGACCAGCGTGAAGAAGACCTTCAGGTCGTAGGCGACCGCCAGCAAGGTGTTGGGCCGCGCCCGGGCACCGACGAACGCCAGGTAGTCGTCGAGCAGGTCTACGTCTACGCCGACATGGCCCTGAAGCAACGAGCCCTCGACCGAACCACCCCGATCAACACCGACCACGGCCGCTACCAGCCGCCCGACGAGCTGCTCGCCTTCCTCCAGAGCCTTTGACCAGACCACGGGTGCTGGACGCGGGTGCGGCGAAGGGTCCCTCGCCAGGGTTACATCATCGGCGCCGGGTCCACATCATGGCGGCTCTCGGCGGCTGCTCGACCGACACCATGGCCTGAGGTTCGGCCTTGGCGCCTGGGATCGTCGGCGTCAGACTGCTCGGCAGTCCAGGGACGCCGACAGGGCGCCTTGAGGCAGCGGGAGGACGACCATGACCATCGGGACGGCGCAGAGCGCCCGCAGTTTGTATGAGCGGCGCGATGGCCAGCGGGTGAGCGTGCTCGACATCCAGCAGGCCAAGCGACGCGGCGAGCGGTTCGTGATGCTGACCGCCTACGACGCACTCGTGGCCGGGGTGTTCGACCGGGTCGGGGTGCCGTTGCTGCTGGTCGGCGACACCTCCGGCCAGGTCGTGTTCGGCTACCGCGACACGGTGCCGGTCACCATGGACCACCTCGTGCCGCTGGTGGCGGCGGTGGTGCGCGGCACCAGCCACTCGCTGGTGGTCGGCGACCTGCCGTTCGGCGCCTACCAGGAGTCCCCCGAGGTTGCACTGGCGGCCAGCGTCCGGCATCTGAAGGAGGGCGGCGCCCAGGCGGTCAAGCTGGAGGGCGGCCGCCGGGTGGTGCCACAGGTCCGCGCGCTGGTCCAGGCCGGCATCCCGGTCATGGGCCATCTGGGGCTGACCCCGCAGAGCGTCAACGCGCTGGGCGGCTATCGTGTGCAGGGTCGTGGCAGTGCGGGTGAGGCGCTGCTGGCCGACGCGCAAGCGCTCCAGGACGCCGGCGTGTTCGCGCTGGTGCTGGAGGCGATCCCGGCTGACCTGGGCGGCCGCGTCACCGAGGCGCTGGAGGTCCCGACGATCGGCATCGGTGCTGGCCCGCACTGTGACGCGCAGGTGCTGGTCTGGCAGGACATGGCCGGCCTGACGCCTGGCCGGCTGCCCCGCTACGTCAAGCGCTACGCCGACCTGGACCAGATCCTGGAGCAAGCGGCGCGGGCGTTCGCCGAGGAGGTCCGCCGCGGCGCCTTCCCCACCGGCGAGCACAGCTACCACTGACCCGGGCCGGTGGGGCCGCTGCCGGTGGGGCCGCTGGGGCCGGGGCAGGAGACGGTGATGTCGCGGGTTGACTACGAGCAGATGGCGGCCGTCTACGAGCGTGGCCGGGGCGATGCCGCTGGATGCGCTGGAGGAGTGGCGGGCCGCCCTGGCCGCCTACCTGCCACCGCCGAGCGTCCTGCCCATGCTGGACCTCGGCGCGGGCACCGGCCTGTTTGCCACCGCGCTGGCGACCTGGTTCGAGGCCAGCGTCGTCGGCGTCGAGCCGTCGCAGAGGATGCGCCGGCACGCGCGACAGGCCCGCTCGCACCCTCGGGTGGCCTACCTGGGCGGCGAGGCGGCGCGCCTTCCGCTGCGCGACCAATGCTGCGGTGGGGCGTGGCCTGTCCACCGTCATCCACCACATCGGCGACCTGGCCGGCTGCGCTCGAGCTGCGCAGGGTCCTCGAGCCGGATGGCCCGCTGCTGGTCCGCAGCGCCTTTCCGGGCCGGCACCAGCGGATCACCTTGTTCCGGTTCTTCCCTGGGGCGCGCCGCGTCGCGGAGACGTTCCCGACCGTGGAGGCCACCGTGGCGGCGTTCGCGACAGCGGGGTTTTCGTTCCAGGCGCTCCGGCCGGTGGCGCAGGTGAGCGCGCGGAGCCTGCGGGCGGCGGTGGACAGGGTCCGGGTGCGGGCCGACTCCGCCCTCAGGCTCCTGCCTGACGAGGAGTTCGCTGAGGGCTTGGCGGCCATGGAGCGGGCGGCCGCGGCCGAGACCACCCCCACCCCAGTCGTCGACCACCTCGACCTGCTCGTACTTCGCTGACCATCCGCTCTGATAGCACCCAGCCCATGAAATGAACGGCCAGATTCGCTTGAAAGCTGGTCGGTGGCCTGCTCGATCCCAAGCCGCTCGGCCAGCGTCGCCGGCAGCAGCCCGGCGTTGGCGATCGCTCGCTTCAGTCTCGCATGGACGATCAGGCCGCGAGCTCGACCGCCAGCCAACGACAGATCCGTCCCAATACCGGTTATGCCGACACATCCTGTCCGGCATCCCCTACTGCCATGGGAATCCACCGGCAGGCCGGCATAACCGCCGGCTCTCCATAAGGCGCACCTTCGACCTGGCCCGGCCACGGCACGGCGCCGCCGGGCTGCTGCTGGCGTTCGGGCCCGGCTTCACCAGCGAGATGCTGCTCGGCACTTGGCAGGAACCTGACGACGCCGCAACCACCCGGCTCGGTGATGGTCGCGGACGGCAGCGCGCCATGCCAGCTACGCAACAGTAACTCCTGCTGCTAAGGTCACAGTATGTCTGTCCTGCCGGGAAACGTCCGGAGCCGGTGGCAAGCGTTCTTCGCGTGGCTTGCGGAGGAGCCATCCGTCCGCGCGGGGTTTGTCATCGCGATCTACACCGCGCCGCTGCTGACCCTCCCGGCCGCGGTCCAAACGCTCGTGCTGCGAATTGCGGGCAACTCCTTCGCCGACCGCAGCACCGCCTGGAACGTCGACTGGGTACGGTCGTTTCCGCACTCAGCGTTCGGCTACCTGTTCCTGCTGGCCTGGCTGGGTGTCGGGATCGCCGTCGCTGAAGAGCTGCTGTTCCGCCTCATCCCACTCCGGGTGGTGCTGCGGCTGCGGCCCACGGCGTCGGCGCTCACCGTGACCGCGGTCGTCGCGTCGATCGTCTTCGGCTATGGTCATGGGCTTGTGGCCGGCGTCGGACTGGTTGGGAGCTTGGCCTACATCTGGACTCGCGGTGCCGGCGGGCTGGTGTTGTCCGCGGTGTTCTTGAAGTGTGGCGGCTTCAAGCGGCACCCCCTCAAAGGGTTGTGTTTCTCGGCGCTGACCCACTGGCTGTACGACGCGGCCATCTTCACGATGGTGTTCTGGGGCTGGCGGACGGTGTAACGGGTCCGACCGCCTCACCCGCGCGGCGTGCTCACGCTAGCCGGCGCGCCCGACGCCCTGACCGTACACGGCGTCGGCGTGACTCCAGGCGTGCCGGGAGGCCGCTTCAGGCGGCCAGGCGCGGCGAGTGGCGCGACGCCGCACAGCACCTCAAGCAAGCCGAGGACGAGCTAGACCGGGCGGACTACGAGCTGCTTCGCCTGATGCGGACGCGCGGACTGACCTGGCCGCAGATCGGCGAGGAACTCGGGATGAGCTGGCAGGCGGTGCACCAACGGGTTCCAGCGGCACCGGCGCCGGTTCGGGGACGCTTCGCCGCCCGAGGATGCCGACGAGGCAGCCGAGCCTGTACCGCCGACCGATGGGAACTGATCCCACGGCCCGGCCGTGGTGGTGGGGCTAGAGCGGGACCTGTGCAGCGTCGCTGTCGTCGGCACCCGCCAGCCCACCGACCTTGGCCTGCAGAAGGCAGCCAGGATGGCCCCGCCTGCTCCCCGCCAGCTCCAAGACGGGTTCCGGCACTTCATGGCCACCAGATGCCGGCTCCCTGGCTTTCGGGTCTTGACAGGCACCGACCAGCCCCGTCCACATATTCGAACGCAACGAATGCCCCCACATCTCGTGATCGAAACGATCCCTGATGGACCGGCGACGGTCCGGAGTAGCTCGATCGTAGCCAGGCGATCAGGCGAGACCCCTGCGGGACCACGCCCGCCGCCGTCTCGGACGGCGGCGGGCGTGCCGCG
>JBKPDO010000278.1:0-2097 GCA_046727955.1 bacterium
CCGAGGGCATTACGAGCTGGCGGTTGAGGAGCCGGCAGCCCGTCGGGTTGCGGTCGCGTTCGACGAGCTGGCCTTGGCGATCTGACACGGACGGCTGACCGGGCTTCAGCACACCGCCAGCCCGCCAGATGCAACAGCGCCCTGCTCAGCCGCCTTCTCAGCCTGCGCCGAGCCGCGGTGCAAGTGCATGCTGTGCTCGTCGTCGAGTCGGCAGTTGCAACCGATTCGCCTCTATCGCTCCGTTTCCGAACTGTGATCTCTGGGATGCTGTCTAGGGATAAGCGCGAGACATTGCCGATCGGGTCCTGTGATCGAGTTCTGCGATCATCACAGCATGGGACCTCAGCACCGTCCGGAGTCCAACGAGATGAGTACCATGCGCCCCATCCGATCAATTGCCACCATCCTCTTGCTCGCCGCTATCGCCGTAGCCGGCTGCGGCCGAAGCCAGCCCCAGCAGAGCACAACCCCGGCCACAATGGGTAGCCCGACCACCACATCACCGTCACAGCCGACACCCACTCCCACCACCCAGCGGCCCAACCCCCGAGATCCCGTCTGCGGCGGCGCCTTGTCCTGGAGCACCGGCCCCAAGCAAGTGTCCGCCTACCCCATCACCCCCGAGATCTACAACGTCCGTACCGCCACCCACGACGCCTGCGACCGGGTGGTGTTCGACATCAACGGGCTCGGCCGCGTGGGGTACCTGGTGCGCTATGTCCCGCTGGTGCATGCCGACCCGTCCGACCAGCCGATCCGCGTGGCCGGGGGCGCCGCCCTGCAAGTGACCATCCAGGCGCCGGACTTCCGCAACTCCGGCCACCAGGCTTGGCGCGAGCCCTGGCAGCTTGGCCAGTACCTGGCCGGTGGCTGGACCACGCTGCGTGAGGTGCGGTTCGCCGGCAGCTTTGAGAACGTCACCACCTTCGCGGTAGGGGTGCGCTCCCAGCGGCCCTTCCGGGTTCTGGTCCTGCCCGACACCGGCAACCACATCACCCACGTCGTGGTCGACATCGCCCACTAGCCACGCTCGTCTGCTGCAGGCCGTGCACCAGTAACGACAGCAGCTGCAGGCTGGACCGTCGGCCCAGTGCAGGTCCTCGACGACCAGCACCAGCGGCGCCGTGGCCGCTAGCCGCTCCAGCAGCCCCAGCACCAGCGCGAACAGCCGCGCCTGGGTCCACTCGCCGCCGCGCCCGACCTCGGTGGCCGGCCCGGCCGCGCCCAGGTCGGGGACCAGCCGGGCCAGCTCGGCCCGCCCCTCACCAACCAGCGCGTCCAGCGCCGCGGGGTCGAGCGAGCGGACCAGGCCGCGCAGGGCCTCCGAGAAGGGCACGTACGGCAGGGCGTCCTCCCCCAACCGGACGCAGCCGCCCGCCAGTACCCTGGCGCCAGCCGCGCGTGCGCGCCCGGCGAACTCGGCGACCAGCCGGGTCTTGCCGACCCCGGCCTGGTCGACGGTGCCAAGGCCGAGCAGGACGACGCCTTCGACCATGGGGAGCGGGTCGTCGACCTCGAAGTCCAGCCCGTCCGTGAACACCATTCTTGACAATGAACGGTGTTCACTGTATGGTGGGTTCACTCGGCAAGTGCACCCGCTGCACGCACCCGGACTGCGTTGTCCCCGAGCCGGCGGCCGCCGATGCGGCCCATGCACGAGGGAGAACCAGATGATGGTCAGGACCCAGTGGTACCCGTTCGAGGACCTGCGCGGCGCGCAGGACGAGCTGAACCAGAGCCAGATGAACAGCCTGCTTGCCCACGCGCTCGGCCTGCACGGCCAGCGGCAGGGCGCGGCTGTGGGCGACAGCAGCCCGGCCTGGGCGCCGGCGCTGGACATCTCTGAGCGCAAGGACGCCTACCTGGTCACCGTCGAGCTTCCCGGCGTCAAGCTCGACGACCTCCAGATCACCCTCGAGGACAGCCTGCTGACCATCCAGGGCGAGCGGCACGTCGCCAACGACACGTCCGAGGAGCAGTTCCACCGCATCGAGCGCCGCTACGGCGCCTTCCGCCGCTCGATCACCCTGCCCGCCCATGTGATGGCGGACGCGGTCGAGGCCTCGTTCGAGGACGGCGTGCTGCAGATCCTGGTGC
>JBKPDO010000279.1:0-1004 GCA_046727955.1 bacterium
CCGTGGGCGGCTCGGCGTAGACGCCCAACGCGGCCAGCGCGTCAGACAGCAGCTTGACGGGGATCAGCGGCGGCTGGTCGGGGGTCGCGGACATGCCGGTCACCCTACACGGCGGAGCCCGATCAGGTCGCTGCCACAAACCCCACGCGACCGCTGCCAAGAACACTGCGCGTCACAAGGCACCCCGCTCGAAGGTCCGATCGGGCTGTGACGCGACAGGCGTTAGTGGCCGCGAGAAACTCCATGCCGATGGCTTCGGGAGGATCCAGCGCACGATCGGCGCCCAGTGCCCGCGTGGCGGCATCCCGGCCGCCCGGGCGCTGGCCCACCGTAGGCAGCGGTTGCCCTTGACCGTAGCTCCTGGCCTTGACCGCCCGTCCGGCTCGGGGTTGCTGACCGCGCCAACGACAACGCTCCGTCGGCTGCTCGGATCGTCTGTCATGGTCGGGCCGGCAAGGGTGTCGCGCCGCCACGAGCGTCCGTCTCGGATAGCCGTCAGCCAACGGAGCGGGAAGTCCAGGCCGCCGCGACCGGCGGCCCGGCTACAAAGCAGGGTGGCGTCTGGATCCGCATCGCCTCCTCCCGGTCGAACCGACGAACCCGGGCCAGCTCACTGTCTCCTGTGCCAGTTTGGCCTGGCGCGCCTTGTGTCTGCTGGCCGACGCGCCGATGCTGCCACGCTGCGACGCCCCCGGGAGGGGCCATTGGGCCCAACTTGGGCGGGACCCTCGGCGGTGCCGCAGCATGCTGGGGAGGGTGACACCGAGCGAGGAGCCCCGGTGCGTCCGGGGCTCGTGCTTTGGGGTCGGGAGCGCCGGCCGGGATATTGGCCTGTTGCTTGTGAGCGTGGCCCAAGCCGCAAGGTGTCGCTTGCCAGCGTGATGGGACCGGGGTCTTGCCATGAGCTTGGGACCACCTGGTCTGGTCAGCGAGCATGGTGGTCTCCCTTGGTGGTGTCAACGATGGTGGGCTTTTGGCGTCGCCGGTAGGACTCGCCTTCGATG
>JBKPDO010000280.1:0-36913 GCA_046727955.1 bacterium
GTCCAGCGCGATGGCGCCGGCCCCGGCGCCGAGCGCCGGCGCGACCAGCGCGGAGGCGGCATCCTGCACCACCGCCCTGCCCTCGCGGATGGCGGCGAGCGCGGCCGGCTCGCCCCGCTCGAGCACCACGCACTCGGGCGAGAGCGGGCTGGGCCGCGCCGGCACCCCCGCGGCGGCCAGCTCGGCGAGCAGCTTCTCGCGGTCGCCGCGGCCGGGCGTCAGCCGCAGGGTCACCTGCGGCCGCACGTTGTCGGCCTCCACCAGGTCGAGCATCTCCTCGCTGCCGAGCCGCGCCAGCGCCTCGTCGACCACCCAGCGCGGGTGCGAGCCGCGGCTGGTGGCCCAGCCGACCGGGTCGGCGGCGCGGTCGGGCCAGGCGGGCGGGTCGAGCGCCAGCCGGCGCAGCACCGCGTTGACATAGCCGGCCTGGCCGCGGGAGCCGGCGCGCCGCACCGCCCCGACCACCTCGTTCAGGGCGGCGTGCGGCGCGGTCCCGGCGAACAGCAGCTCGTAGGTGCCCAGGCGCAGACCCTGCCGCACCAGCGGCTCCAGCCGCTCCAGCGGCTGGCGCGAGAGCGGTCGCAGGGCGTGGTCGAGCGCCCCGCGCATGCGCACCGACCCGTACACCAGGTCGGTGACCGCGGCGCGGTCGCTCTCCGGCAGGCCGGAGCGGGCGAGCAGGCGGGGCAGCACCAGGTTGGCCCAGGCACCCTGCTCCACCCGGGCCAGCGCGGCCAGGGCGAGGTCCCGGGCACCGGACGCCTCGCCTTGGCGGCGGGCGGGCGCCCGCGTCAGCGGCCGAGCCACTCCTCCTCCCCCAGCCTGGCGCCGCGCGCGAACTCCTCCCCGGACATCGGCCGCCTGCCCTCCGGCTGGACGGTGACCAGCTCGATTGGATGATCACCCGTGCCCGCCAGCAGCCGCCCGCCGGCGCCGGCGTCCAGGCGGCCGGGCTCGAGGGCCGGGTGCCGGGCTGGCTCGGGCGCGAGCCGGGCGCACAGCACCTTGAGCCGCCGGCCCCGGAAGGTCGTCCAGGCGCCCGGCGACGGGGTGAACGCGCGCACGGCGTTGACCACCCGCTCGGCCGGCGCGTCGAGCCGGAGCCGGGCCTCGCCGGGGTCGACCTTGGGGGCGAGGCTGGCGCCGCGCTCTGGCTGCGGCCGCGGCTGGAGCGTGCCCTTCTCGAGCCCGTCCAGAGTCGATACCACCAGCTCGGCGCCTGTCTCGGCGAGGCGGGCGGTCAGCGAGCCCGCGTCCTCCTCGGGTAGCACGGGCACCTGCCGGCACGCGAGCAGCGGGCCGGTGTCCACGCCCTCGTCGATCAGGAAGGTGCAGACCCCGGTGGCCTCGACCCCGTCCAGCAGGGCCCGCTGCACCGGCGCGGCGCCCCGGTAGGCGGGCAGCAGGGAGAAGTGCAGGTTGATGACGCCGCGGGGGAAGGCGGCCAGCACCGGCGGCGGCAGCAGGAGGCCGAAGGCGCAGCTCACGCCGATGTCGGCGGCGAGCTCGGCGAGCTGGCCGGGCAGCGCCGGGTCGCGGCCGCGCTCCGGCTGCAGGACGGGCAGGCCGGCGTCCAGCGCCACCTGCTTGACCGGGGACGGCGCCGGGCGGCCGCCGCGGTGATCGCGCGGGCGGTCCGGGCGGGTGACCACCGCGACCACCTTGTGTCCGGAGCCGAGCAGGGCCTTCAGGGGTGGGACGGCGGCCGCGGGGGTGCCCAGGTAAACCACGCGCATGCCGGCTTCCTACAGCTGCTTGGCGATGTCGGAGCGGTGGATGTGCGGCGGGATGCCCGGGGTCTCGAGGACGAGGTCGCGCTCGCGCCACTCCCGCAGCGCCCGCTTGCGGTCGCTGCGGGAGAGCCGGTCGAGGAACAGCACCCCGTCGAGGTGGTCGATCTCGTGCTGGAAGGTGCGGGCGACCAGGCCGTGGCCCACGACCTCGATGCGCTTGCCGGTGACGTCCTGGGCCTGGACGGTGACCTCGAGCGCCCGGGTGCAGTCGTAGTACAGGCCGGGGAAGGACAGGCACCCCTCCGGGCCGGTCTGCTCGCCCTCCCGGCTGGTGATGACGGGATTGACCAGCACACCCGCCACGCGCTCCACGTCCTCGTCCCCGGCGTCCTCGTCCTCGCCGTCCCCGCCGTCCCCGCCGTCCCCGGACACGGGGACGTCGTAGGCGAACATCCGCAGCAGCACGCCCACCTGTGGGGCCGCCAGACCGACGCCGTGCGCCGCGCGCATCGTCTCGAGCAGGTCGTCGCCGAAGCGGGCGAGCGAGGCGTCGAACTTGGTGACCTCGGCCGCCTTCTCGCGTAGCACCGGGTCGCCGAACAGCCGGATTTCCAGTATCGCCACCGAGCGATCGTCTCCTTGGGTCGGTTATCTGGAGGCGGCCAGCACTTCCAGCGGCTCGACGTCGACTGACACCCTGGGCCCGCCGGCGCGGGAGGCCTCGGCCAGCGCCGGCCGCAGTGCGCGGGCGGCGGCCTCGGCATCCTCGACCTTGGCGATGATACGCCAGCCACGGCCCATCGCCGCCGGGCCGAGCAGCTCCGCCTTGGCCCCGAGCGTGCGGGCCAGCAGCGCTCGCGCCGCCTCGGCCTCGCCGAGCTCGGCGCCTTCCAGCATCACCAGCCGGCGCGCCGGCGGGAAGCCGAGCTCCACCCGCCTGGGCAGCTCGTGCCGCCAGAAGAAGGTGGGGTCCCAGCGCACCAGGGCCTGGACCGCGTGGTGGCCGGGGTCGCTGGTCTGCAGGACCAGGCGTCCGGGGCGGTCGCGCGGGCCGCACCAGGCCGCGGCCCGGCTCCAGGTCCGGTAGGCCTCCTCGGCGGCGCGCACCTCCGCCTGGCCCAGGGCGGCGTCGGCGCCGACCACCACCACGGTGCGGCAGCCGGTCAGCGGCGGGTGGTCCTTCACACCGGCCACGGTGCCGACGATCACGCCCGGCCCGCGGCCGGCCCACGGTGGCACCTCGCCGGGGTCGAGCACCTCGCGGTCGAGCCGCCACACCAGCGTGCCCGCCAGGTAGCGTCCCAGCTCCTCGGCGACCTGCCCGGCGGTGCGCAGGCCGGGCGACCTCGGGTCGGCAGGCCCGCGCCTGGGCACGAGCACGTAGGCGCCCTCGCCGCGCGCGATCGCCTCCCGCAGCGCCGCCAGCGCGCGCCGGTGCAGGCGCACCGGCCCCGGACCGTGGTCCTGCTCGAAGGGGTCGACCACCTCGACCAGGGGCCGCAGCCGCCGCTCGACCGCCCGGTCGGGCGCCTCCAGGCGGCACTGGCCCGCCTGGATCGCCGCGATGACCTCCGGCGACGGCACGGTGCCGGTGAGCACGCAGGTCGCCCGGCTGCGGTCGGCGCGGCGCAGCGCCACCTCGCGGGCGTGGTAGCGCGGCGCGCGCTGCTCCTTGTGGGCCGCGTTGGCCTCGTCGTCGACCACGATGCAGCCGAGCCGCCGCACCGGCGCGAGCACCGCCGAGCGTCCGCCGATCGCGACCTGCCGCAAGCCGAGGCGTAGCTCGACCCAGGCTCGGTAGCGCCGCCGCTCCGACAGGTCGCTGGAGAGGTCGGCGGCGTCCGGAAAGTACTTGCGGACCGCGTCGGCGACGGCCGAGCCGGCCACGACCTCCGGCGTCACCACGATCGCCCCCCTGCCCTGGGCAAGCGCCTCCTCGACCAGAGCGACCACCCTGGCGGCGCGGTCCTCTGCGGGCAGTGGCCGCCAGTACACCGCCCCCGGGCGAGCCATCCACTGGGGGGCTACGCTCGGCTCTGCTTGGTTCCACGGTCCCCCGGCCCTGGCCTCGCTAGAGAGCCCCCCAGACCCCCCGGTTTGCGCCTGGAACGAGGCGCTCCGGGCGCCTCGGGCGGCCGGCAGCCCGGCGTCGCGGGCGTGGAGGGCGTGCGCCTCGTCCAGGCGGGGGTCCCGCTCGACCGCCGCCACCCTTGCCGGCACGGCTAGGCGCAGGACGTCGGCCAGGGTCCCGGCGTAGCGGGCGGCGACCCAGCCGAGCAGGTCGAGCCCGGCGGCGTCGAAAGCCGGCACCGGCGAGACCAGCCGGATGAGGTCGCGGGCGTCCTCTGGCAGCTCGTCGGCCCAGCCGACCACCCAGCCGTCGACCCGCCGCCGGGTGCCGAACGGCACCTTGACTCGGCTGCCGAGCAGCACCGATCCGCGGAGCGGCTCAGGCACCCGGTAGGTGAACGGCCGGTCGAGGTGAAACAGGGGCACGTCGACCACGACCTGAGCCCCGGCCGCCGCGCCGCGCTCCTTCATGCCCTGGCAGTGTACTCGCCGAGGCCTCTGCAGAGCCGGCTCTGGTCGATCTGACGGCGATCGTTCCCCGCCACCGGTCGAGGGCGCGGCTACAGGTTGGCGGCGGCCTTGGCGAGGTCCTCGGCGCGGCTGGTCGACTCCCAGGTGAAGTCGGGGTCGTTGCGGCCGAAGTGACCGTAGGCGGCGGTCTTGCGGTACACCGGCCGGCGCAGGTCCAGGTCCCGCAGGATGGCCGCCGGACGCAGGTCGAAGAACTCCGGGATCAGCTCCTCCAGCTTGGTCGGGTCGACCTGCTCGGTGCCGAAGGTCTCCAGGAACACGCTCACCGGGTGGGCCACCCCGATCGCGTACGCCACCTGGACCTCGCAGCGCTCGGCCAGGCCCGCGGCGACCACGTTCTTGGCCACCCAGCGGGTCGCGTAGGCGGCCGAGCGGTCCACCTTGGTCGGGTCCTTGCCCGAGAAGGCGCCGCCACCGTGGCGTGCCATGCCGCCGTAGGTGTCCACGATGATCTTGCGGCCCGTCAGCCCGGTGTCCGCGCTCGGACCGCCCAGCTCGAAGCGCCCGGTGGGGTTGACGAACACCCTCAAGCCGTCGGCGGCCAGGTCCTCGGGCAGGCACGGCTCGATCACGTGCTCGCGGACGTCGGGGGCCAGCAGCGTCTCCAGGTCGATGTCGGGACCGTGCTGGGTCGACACCACCACCGTGTCCAGCCGCACCGGCCTGCCGGCCCGGTACTCGATGGTCACCTGGGTCTTGCCGTCGGGGCGCAGGTAGGGCACCAGCCCCTCCTTGCGCACCTGAGCCAGCCGCCTGGCCAGCTGGTGGGCCAGCCAGATCGGCAGCGGCATCAGCTCCGGGGTCTCGTTGCAGGCGTAGCCGACCATCATGCCCTGGTCGCCGGCGCCCTGGAGGTCCAGCGGATCGGTGTCGCCGGCCCGTGCCTCGAAGGCGTTGTCCACACCCTGGGCGATGTCGGGAGACTGCTCGTCGATGGCGACCGTGACCCCGCAGGTGGACCCGTCGAAGCCGTATTTGGCGCGGTCGTAGCCGATCTCCTGGATGGTGCGGCGCACCACGCTGGGGATGTCGACGTAGGTCGTCGTCGAGATCTCGCCGGCCACCACGACCAGCCCGGTGGTGATCAGCGTCTCGCAGGCGACCCGGCCCATCGGGTCCGAGCGCAGGATCTCGTCGAGCACCGCGTCGGAGATCTGATCGGCCATCTTGTCGGGATGGCCCTCGGTCACCGACTCCGAGGTGAATAGATACCGGTTCGCCACCAGCAGCCTCCAGGAATGTGCGCCGCGCGAGGCGGCCGAGGGACGCTGCGGCCGGCCTTGTGCCGGCCGCTCCGGCCCTCGCCGCCGCAGGGTAGCCGGGCCGGCGATTTCAGAGCAACCCAGCTTGACCGTACTGTAACTTGGCCTGCACCTGATCGAGCAGGCGGCGGGCGATCTCCGCCTTGGGTGCGGCGCGCAGCTCCTCTACCCCCTCGGCGTCGACCAGAGAGGCGTCGGCCGCCTCGGCGCCGAATGCCGAGCGGTCGCCCTCCACGTGGTTGAGGACCACCAGGTCGAGGTGCTTGCGCTCGAGCTTTGCGCGGGCGTTCGCGAGGTGGTCGCCAGTCTCGGCGGCGAAGCCGACCAGCACCTGGCCGGGCCGGCGGGCGCGGCCCAGCTCCGCCAGGGTGTCCGGCGTGTGCTCGAGCACCAGCTCGGGCACGCCCTGGTCCTTCTTGATCTTGCCCTCGGCGACGCGCTTTGGGCGGAAGTCGGCCACGGCGGCGGCCATGACCAGCACGTCCTGCTCGGGCGCCTGGGCCACGACCGCGTCGTAGAGCTGCTGGGCGGTCTCGACGTCGATGCGCCGGGCGACCGCCGGCGCCGCGACGCTGGTGGCGGCAACCACCGCGGTGACCTCGGCGCCGCGGCGCAATGCCTCGGCGATAATCGCCGCGCCCATGCGCCCCGACGAGCGGTTGCCGAGGTAGCGGACCGGGTCGATCGGCTCCCTGGTGCCGCCGAGGCTCACCAGGACCCTGACCCCCGCCAGGGTGCGTGCGGGCGCGAGCGCGGCGGCGACGGCGGCCACGAGGTCCGGAAGCTCGGCGAAGCGGCCCGGCCCGCTGTCGCCGGAGACGAGCGGGCCGGTCGCTGGCGGCACCACGCTGGCGCCGCGCTGCCGCAGCAGCGACAGGTTGGCGCGCGTGGCGGGGTGCTCCCACATCTCGGTGTGCATTGCGGGCGCGATCACGAGCGGCCCGGGGAAGGCCAGCGCGACGTTGCCGAGCAGGTCGTCGGCGAGCCCCGCGGCCAGCTTGGCGATGGTGTGCGCGGTCGCCGGGGCGACCATCAGGACCTGGCCCCAGCGGGCGAGCGCGACGTGCTCGACCCGGGCCGGCTCCTCCCAGACCGAGGCCGGCACCGGTCGGCCGGTGAGCGCCGCGAACGTGGCCCGGCTCACCATGGCCTCGCCCCCGGCAGTGAGGATCGCCTGCACCTCGGCCCCGGCCCGCATCAGCTCGCGGGCCAGCTCGGCCGCCTTGTAGGCGGCGATCCCGCCGCTGACCCCGAGCAGCACGCGGGCCCCGGCGAGCGGCGAGAGCGCCGGTTCCGCCGGAGCTCGATTCACTGGCCTCGACTCACTGGGCCTCGACTCACTGGGGTTCCCCCTTGGGGTTCCCCCTTGGGGTTCCCCAGACCCCTCCGGCCCTTGGGGTTCCCCAGACCCCTCCGGGGGCCTACACACCCGGCCACGGCCGGGCTACTTGATGGACGCGGCGACCTCGGCCGGGCGCTCCCATTCGAGCTTGCCCTCGGCGAGCTCCTGGAGCGCGACCGAGAGCGCCTTGCGGTTGGGGCCGGCGTCCACCATGGGCGGCACGAACTCGCCGATGCCCTCACCGAGCTGGGAGTAGTAGCCGTTGATCTGCCTGGCGCGCCGCGCGGCGAGGATCACCAGGGTGTATTTGGAGTCGACCCGTGCGAGCAGGTCGTCGATCTTGGGCTCGATCATGAGCGCGCGTTGCTCCTCAGAAAGATGTCAGCGTTTGCTTTTCATGGTACGCCGCCGCACGCCGTCGACGATGCGGATGACCTGGTCGGCCGCCTCGTCCAGCACGTCGTTCGCCACGCTGGCGTCGAACTCGGGCTCGGCGGCCAGCTCATCGGACGCCTTGGCAAGGCGGCGGCGGACCTGTTCGCCGGTCTCGGTGCCCCGCTGACGCAGGCGCCGCTCCAGCTCCTCGAGGCTGGGCGGCTTGATGAAGACCATGAAGGCGTCCGGGCAGATCGCGCGGATCTGCCGCGCACCCTGCACATCGATCTCGACCACCACGTCGCGCCCCTCGGCGAGCGCTCGCTCGACCGGCTCGCGAGGGGTGCCGTAGCGGTTGCCGAAGATCTCGGCCCACTCCAGCAGCCCTCCCGTCTCCACGAGCCGGTCGAACGTGTCGGAGTCGACGAAATAGTAGTGCCGCTCCTCTTCCTCGTCCGGCCGGGACGGTCGGGTGGTCGCCGAGACCGAGAGCTGCAGGTCAGGGCGGGCGGCCCGAAGACGGGACACGATCGCCCCCTTGCCGACCCCTGAGGGACCGGCAAGAACGATGAGACGACCGCGTCCCGTTGGCGAGCCTCCAAATGTCGGACAAGCCAGGACGGTACGTTCCAGCGGGTTACTTCTTCCCGCCGAACTCGGCCAGTAGCGCGTCCTTCTGCTTGGAGCCGAGGCCCCGGATGCGGCGGGACGCCGAGATGTCGTGCTTTTCCATGATCTTGCGGGCACGGACCTTGCCCACGCCCGGCAGGCTCTCGAGCACGCTCGAGACCTTCATCTTGCCGACCGTGTCGTCCTCCTCTTTGTCGAGGACGGTCGCGAGCGTCAGGTTGCCGCTCTTCAGCTGCGCCTTCAGCTCGGCCCGCTTGCGCCGCGCCTCAGCGGCCTTCTCCAAGGCCTGCTGGCGCTGCTCGGGCGTCAGGGTTGGCAGTGGCATGTTGCCTCCTCGTGACGTCGTACCCCAGAGCGGACGGCGCTCCCGCCCCGCCGACTGGATTGAAGAACGCGCCGGATTCTACGCACACCCAGGGGGTCCTCACAATCCATTGGCGCAGGTCAGAACGCTCCGCTACCCAATAATTCTCCAAATCACCCCGTCAGATGAACCCTTCTGATCATTTTGTCCGGTCTGCAAGCCTGCGACTGCCCAAGGACTCAGGCTCGGAACCAGACCGACACACTGGACATTCATCCGGTTCCCAGGCAGGCGCGTCGATCCTCGCCAACGAGCCGAACGGGAGTGGCAGCCGCGTCCCGCCGGGCAGCCGGTCGATGATCGTCGCCAGGCCGGTCACGCTCGCGCCGGCCGTGCGCAGCAGGTCGGCCACCTCGAGCGCCGAGCCGCCGGAGGTCACCACGTTCTCGGTGATGAGGGCGCGCTCCCCCGGCCGCACCTCGAGGGACCGCCGCAGCGCCATCCGGCCGCCGGCGCGCTCGGTGAAGACCATACGCACGCCGAGTGCCCGAGCCGCCTCGTGCCCGATGACCACCCCGCCCATGGCAGGTCCGACCACCAGGTCGACCCGCCCGCGCCACGGCTCGACCAGCGCCCGCCCGAGCGCCTCGGCGATCGCCGGCCACTGCAGCACCACCGCCGACTGCAGGTAGGTGTCGGAGTGCCGGCCAGACGACAGCGCGAAGTGCCCCCGCCGCAGGCCGCCGGCCTGCTCGTAGAGCCTCAGCACCGCCGCCTGGTCGAGCGTGCCATCAGGAAGCGCCGGTGCCTTCACCGGCCACCCCCCGGACCCCCCGGCAGCCCCCGCAGCGCTTCGGCGTTGACCGCCCGCGCGGCGGCGGCCGGGTCGGGCGCCCTGGTGATCGGCCGGCCGACCACCAGCAGGTCTGCCCCACCCGCCAGCGCGGCCGCCGGCGCCGCCACACGCGCCTGGTCGTCTGGACCCTGGGTCGTCCGGCCCCGACCCGGGGGGGCGCGCCCCCCCGGGTCCTGACCCATGCCGGGCTCGGCCGCGGGACGGACCCCGGGACAGACGAGCGTGACGTCCGGCCCGGCGAGCGCTCGCAGGCGGGCGACCTCCAGCGGGGAGCAGACCAGTGCTCGGCAGCCGGCCTCGAGCGCGAGGCCGGCGAGGCGCTCGGCGACCATCGACGCCTGCCCGAGGCCGAGCGCGTCGAGGTCGTCCTGATCGAGGCTGGTGAGCACGGTGACGGCAGCGATGAGCGTGCGCCCGCCGGCGGTCTCCAGCGCCGCGCCGAGCATGGCGCGGCCACCGCCGGCGTGCACGGTGAGCAGCGCGGCCCCGAGCGGAGCGAGCGCGGCCACCGCGCCCCCCACCGTGGCGGGGATGTCGTGGAGCTTCAGGTCGAGCATGACCCGGTGACCGTCCGCGCGCAGCGCCCGCACCGCCCCAGGCCCGTGCGCCCCGAACAGCTCGAGTCCCACCTTGACCATCCCGATGGAGCCCCTGGACGCCGCCGCCCACGCCCGAGCCTCCCCGAGGTGGGGGGTGTCGAGCGCAAGCACGATCGGCGACGCTGGTTGCTGCATCCGCTGCTCCCGCTGGTCAGGATGAGGTCCGCGGCCAGCAGAAGGTTAGCCGATCCCAGCGACAGCGGTCGCCGGCGCCGTCACACGGCTCGCGTAAGGTAAGGCCATGACCGCGACTGAAGGGCGCCGCTCGAGGAGCGACCCGGCCGCGCTCGAGGTCACCCGGCGCTTCCTGGCCGCCTCCGGCCCGGTCACTCGCGAGGACCTTAAGCTGTCCGCCCGCACCCGCCACGCCGCCGAGCGGGAAGCCGAACGCCTCGCCGGCTACTTCCCCGGCACCACCCTGGACCTCTCCTGGACGCCACCGAGCTGACGCAGCGGGTGCACCCTTAGTCCCGCACCTTGCGGATCTCTGTCATGGTGTCGGCGACCGTCGGACCCCTTCGCCGGTTACGGCGGGCCAGCCGCTTGACAATCTCGGCGTTAGCGGGGCGGGCGGCGAGCCGCTCGAGTTCGCCGCGGAGGTAGGCGGTCAGCGTGAGGCCGCGCTCAGCGGCCTGGGCCTCGAGTGCTCGTACGGTCGCTTCAGGAACATCTCGAACTTGAACCAGTGCCATGGTCCCGTTCCTCCGGGGGGTGTGGATATCGGCGAGCACCGCACATGCTCGACTTGTAACCTCCGACCATGATTCAGGGCCTGGTCAAACGATCTCGTGGCGCGGTCTTCGGGGTGTGGGCCGACTCACCGTGGAACTTTCATAAACTGAAGAATACGATTCACTTTATGAAGAATCCTGCACCATCGCTCGCGCCGATCCTCCGCTCGGATACCCAGGGTCGGATCCTCGCCGCTCTGCTCATCGACTCCACCCGTGAGTTGTCGCTCACCGACCTCGCGAAGCTCACTGGCGCTTCGGTTCCAACAGTGATCCGCGAGATCGACCGCGCCGAAACTGCCCAGATAGTAAAGAGCCGCAGGATCGGAAGCGCCCGCCTCGTCCGCGCGGACACAACGCATCCCCTGCACAGACCGCTCACCCAGCTCATCACCGCAACCTACGGCCCGCCGGCCGTCATCGCGGACGCGTTCGGCAAGATCTCGGAGATCGGCTCCTACGGGATGGTGAGCTCGAGCGCATCGCGCCCAACCGAGCCATGGCCGATCGCCTGCTTGTCGAGGCGGCTTCCCATATCGGCTCAGCCCGTCTGATCGCCCTCACGGACGCGGCCGGGGCCTACCAACTCGGCTACGATGCCGCCCGCAAGGCCGCCCTTGCCGTTCTTGCCGTGCAAGGACTCCGAGCCACCAGCCGCGGCGGGCACGTGGCAATCCAGGACGCCGTGCGTGCATAGTTCGGCGGACCTGGAGGCCATCAGGTGTTTGGTAGCTTCGGCCGTCTCCGCCGTCGCCGGAATGAGAGCGAGTACCCGGAACCGGATTCACCCGCGATCACACAAGATGACGCCGACGACTGCATCCGGGTCGCCGCCACGATTCTCGACGTCGCGCAGAAGCTGCTTGGCAGCGGGAACCTCGGTCGGTACTCGTGAGGCTTGCGCTACGAGTCGGCCTTGAGGAGGGCGGGGAGCTCGGAGAGGGAGGTGAGGCGCTGGGAGTCGAGGTAGGCGCGCAGGCCCTCGGCGACCTCGGCGGTGGCGCAGGGGTTGACGAAATTGGCGGTGCCGACCTGGACCGCCGTCGCGCCCGCCAGCAGCAGCTCCGCCGCGTCCTCGCCGGTAACCACCCCGCCGACGCCGACGATCGGGACCTCCGGCATGGCGCGCGCCACCTGCCAGACGCAGCGCACCGCCACCGGGCGGATGGCAGGGCCGGACAGCCCTCCGGTCACCGCTGCCAGCTTCGGCCGGCGGCGGTGCACGTCGACCGCCATGCCGAGCAGGGTGTTGATCAGCGTCAGGCCGTCGGCGCCCGCGTCCATCACCGCCCGGGCCACGGCAACCAGGTCGGTCACGTCGGCGGTGAGCTTGGCGAGCACCGGCTGGCGCGCCACGCGCTTGACCGCGCGCACCACTGTCGCCGCCATGCGCGGGCGGGTCGCGAACACTTCGCCCCGGCTGTCCACATTGGGGCAGGACAGGTTCACCTCGATCAGGTGGACCGCGGGCTCGCCCGCCAGGCGGTCGGCCACCCGGGCAAACTCCCTGGCGTTGCGGCCGACCACGCTCACCACCACCCGCGCGCCCGCCTCGGCCAGGAGCTGGAGGTCCCCCTGGCAGAACGCCTCGACCCCGGGGTTCTGCAGACCGATGGCGTTCAGCATGCCCGATGGCGTCTCCGCCATCCGCGGGGTGGGCCGGCCACGGCGCGGCTCCAGGCTCACCGACTTGGTGACCACCGCGCCGACCTGCGCCAGGTCGAGGAACGCCGACATCTCACGGCCGAAGCCGAAGCAGCCGGAGGCTGCGAGCACCGGCGTCGGCAGCCCTACGCCGCACAGGTCGACTTCCAGGCTCGGGGTCACGAGGCCATCATCTCCTCCCAGGCCACCTGAGAGGCGTCCAGCACCGGCCCCTCCGTGCAAGAGCGCGCCAGGCGCGTCGATCCGGGGTTGTCCGGGTCGGCCAGTGGCATCACGCAGGAGAAGCAGATACCTGTTCCGCAAGCCATCAGCTCCTCCACCGCCACCTCGCAGGGCACGCCCGCGGCAGCCGCCAGCCGGCTCACCGCGGCGAGCATCGGCATCGGCCCACAGGCGTAGACCATCTCTGTGCGGGCCTGCGCCATCAACGCCGGCATCGGGTCGGTGACCACGCCGCGCTGCCCGCTGGAGCCGTCGTCGGTGGTGATCACGGTGGTGCGGCCGAGCCGCTTGGCCTCGATCGCCTTGAACAGCCGCTCGGCGGTGCTGGCGCCGACCACGAAATCGATCCGGCAGCCGCGCACGCGCAGCTCCTCCGCCAGGAAGAACAGCGGCGCGACGCCGTAGCCCCCGCCGACGAGCAGGCAGGCCACCGGCTGCTCGGGCGGGGTGAACGGGCGCCCGAGCGGGCCGAGGACGTCGACGGCGTCGTGCGCCCGCAGCTCGGCGAGCGCTTTGGTGCCCGGGCCGACCACGTCGAAGACCAGCTCGATGCTGCCGAAGCTGGGGCCGTGGCGCTCCACCTGATGGATCGAGAAGGGGCGGCGCAGCAGGAAGGAGCGGTCGGTGCCGGCCAGCAGGCCGACGAACTGGCCCGCCCGCGCCGCGGCGGCGGTCTGCGGCGCGACCAGGCTGAGGGTGTGGTAGGCCCCGACGCGGCGGCAGGACAGCACCTCGCACAGCTCGAGCCCGGGCCCGCGCCGGCTCATGGCGCGCCGGCTCCAGCTCCGGCTCCGGCCCGCGTGTGGTAGGCCTGCAGGGAGCGGACGGTCAGGTCCCCCGCCTGGCGCGCCTCGATTCCCTGGACCATGGCGGCGAGTCCGGACAGGGTGGTGACGCAGGGGATGTCGGCGGCGACCGCGGCGGTGCGGATCTCGTAGCCGTCGCTGCGCGGACCCGAGCCCTGCGGGGTGTTGACCACCACGTCGATCTCACCCGCCCGGATCAGGTCGGCGACGTTGTCGGGTCCCTCGTAGACCTTGCGGACGACCTCGACCGGCACGCCGTTGCGGCGCAGCACGCTGGCGGTGCCGGCGGTAGCCGCCAATTTGAAGCCGAGGTCGGCGAGGCGCTTGGCCGGGAGCACGATGGCGCGCTTGTCGGCGTTCCGCACCGACAGGAAGGCCACCCCTTTGGTCGGCAGCGCGCCGTAGGCGCCCTCCTGGCTCTTGGCGAAGGCGGCGCCGAAGGAGCGGTCCAGGCCGAGGACCTCACCGGTGGAGCGCATCTCGGGGCCGAGCAGCGAGTCGGCTCCGGGGAAGCGGGCGAACGGCAGCACCGCCTCCTTGACGCCGACGTGGTCGGGCGCCGGCCCCAGCACGCCGTCGGTGCTCGGCAGCATGCCATCGCGCCGCAGGTCGGCCAGGGTCCTGCCGGTCATCAAGAGGGCGGCGGCCTTGGCCACCGGCAGCCCGGTGACCTTCTCGACGTAGGGCACCGAGCGGCTGGCGCGCGGGTTGGCCTCCAGCACGTACAGCCGGTCTCCCTTGAAGGCGAACTGCACGTTGAGGATGCCGACCACGCCGAGGGCGCGGGCCAGCCGCGCGGTCGCCTCGCCCACCGTGGCGACCTGGTCCAGCCCGAGCGTGATCGGCGGCAGCACGCAGGCCGAGTCGCCGGAGTGGACCCCGGCCTCCTCGATGTGCTCCATCACCCCGCAGACCATCACCTCCCCGCGCGGGTCGCAGAGCGCGTCCACGTCGACCTCGACGGCGTCCTCCAGGAAGCGGTCGACCAGGACCGGCCGGTCCCAGCCGTTGCCGGCGGCCAGGGCCGGCGACTTCCGCAGCGCGGCGGCGTCGTAGCAGACCTCCATGGAGCGGCCGCCGAGCACGTAGGAGGGCCGCACCAGGACCGGGTAGCCGATCCGCTCGGCCACGGCCAGGGCCTCCTCGCGGCTGCTCGCCTGCCCCCAGGCGGGCGCGCCGAGGCCGCAGCGGCCGAGCACCAGGCCGAAGCGGCCGCGGTCCTCGGCCAGGTCGATCGCCTCCGGGGGCGTGCCGAGCAGGGGCACGCCGGCCGCGGCGAGGCCGTGCGCGAGCTGCAGCGGGGTCTGGCCGCCCATGGTCACGACGACGCCGGCCAGCTCGCCGCCGCGCGCCTCGGCGCGGCAGACCTCGAGCACGTCCTCGGTGGTGAGCGGCTCGACGTAGAGGCGGTCGGCGACGTCGTAGTCGGTGGAGACCGTCTCGGGGTTGCAGTTGACCATGATGGCCTCGTAGCCGGCCTCGCGGAGCGCCTGCACCGCGTGGACGCAAGCGGTGTCGAATTCGACCCCCTGCCCGATCCGGTTGGGTCCGGAGCCGAGCACCACCACGCGCCGGCGGCCGGTGGCCGGGACCTCGGTCTCCTCCTCGTAGGTCGAGTAGTGGTAGGGCGTGGAGGCTTCGAATTCGCCGGCGCAGGTGTCGACCGAGCGGTACACGGGCTCGACCTGGAGCGCCCGCCGGCGGGTGCGGACCTCCCCCTCGGTGGCGCGGACGATCCCGGCGAGCTGGCGGTCGGAGAAGCCCAGCCGCTTGGCGCGCCACAGCAGGTCGCGGTCGAGGGCGTCGATGGTGCCGGCCGCGGCGATCTCGGCGCGCAGCTCGACGATGCGGGCGATGCCGTCCACGAACCAGGGGTCGATGCTGGAGGCGGCCGCGACCTCGTCCACCTCGCAGCCGAGCCGCAGGGCGCGCTCGACCGCCTGGAGGCGGTGCTCGCCAGGGATGGCGGACGCAGCGAGTAGTTGATCGCGCCCATAGGCCCGATCCATGTGGGGGGAGCTCGCTCCCCCCACGGCCCCCCAAGAGCGCCTGTGCCATGGCCGGGGGGATCCGGAGGGCTCGTCGTCGGCGCCGAGCCCGTCCGCGCCGGCCTCCAGCGAGCGGACGGCCTTCTGCAGCGCCTCCGGGAAGGTCCGGCCGATGGCCATCACCTCCCCCACCGACTTCATGCGGGTGGTGAGCGAGGGGTCGGCGCCGGGGAACTTCTCGAAGTTGAAGCGCGGCATCTTGACCACGACGTAGTCGAGGGTCGGCTCGAACGCCGCCGCGGTCTTGCCGGTGACCTCGTTGCGGATCTCGTCCAGGGTGAAGCCCACCGCGAGCTGCGCCGCCACCTTGGCGATCGGGAAGCCGGTCGCCTTGGAGGCCAGCGCGGAGGAGCGCGACACCCGCGGGTTCATCTCGATCACCACGCGGCGCCCGCTGCGCGGGTCGACCGCGAACTGCACGTTGGCGCCGCCAGTCTCGACGCCGACCGCCCGCAGCACCGTCAGGGCGTCGTCGCGCATGTCCTGGTACTCGCGGTCGGTGAGGGTCATGGCCGGGGCGACGGTGATGGAGTCGCCGGTGTGTACGCCCATCGGGTCGAGATTCTCGATGGAGCAGACCACCACGGCGTTGTCGGCGCGGTCGCGCATCACTTCCAGCTCGAATTCCTTCCAGCCGAGCACCGACTCCTCCACCAGCACGCGGTGCACCGGGCTGGCGGCCAGGCCCTGGCGCAGCAGCTCGGCCAGCTCGTCCCGGCCGCGGGCGACGCCGCCGCCCCAGCCGCCAAGCGTGAACGAGGGGCGCAGCACCGCGGGCAGGCCGAGCTCGGCCGCGGCGGCGTCGCCCTCCTCGACCGAGCCGACCTCGACGCTGCGCGGCACGTCCAGGCCGGCCTTGCGGCAGGCCTCGGTGAAGGCGACCCGCGACTCGGCGCGGCGCACCGCCTCGACCGTGGCGCCGATCAGCCCCGTCCCAAGTCGCTCGAGGTCACCGCGCTCGTGCAGGGCGACCGCGAGGTTCAGCGCGGTCTGCCCGCCCAGCGTCGGCAGCACCGCGTCTGGCCGCTCGGCCTCGATCACCGCGGCGACCGGTCCGGGGGTGAGCGGCTCCACGTAGGTGGCGTCGGCGACCTCCGGGTCGGTCATGATCGTGGCCGGGTTGGAGTTGACCAGCACCACGCGCAGGCCCAGCCGCCGCAGCGCGCGGCACGCCTGGGTGCCGGAGTAGTCGAACTCGGCCGCCTGCCCGATGACGATCGGTCCCGACCCGATGACCAGGATCGAGTGAAGGTCGGGGCGCAGCGGCACTTTAGGGGGCCTCTTCGGCGTGGCCGTACGCCGACTGGCCCCCGTCCCAGCCGTCGTACAGGCCCTTGTCCATCGCCTCGGCCCACAGCGCGCGGGCCTGCGCCGGGGTCAGCAGGCGCAGCCTGATCGCCAGCCGGCTGGCGCCCTCCACGCTGGCAACCAGCGTGCGGAGCTTCGCCTCGTCCTGGGCGGTGGTGCGCCGGCCGGTGGGCGAGACGCCGGCGTCCGCCTCGCCGCGCAGGCTCGCCTTGAGGGCCAGCACGCGGTCGAACTCCTCCCGCAGCGCGTCGGCCACCTCGCCGGCGGGCGGCAGGCTGCCCTCGTCCACTCCGCCGAGGGCCCGGAACGTACGCTGGTCAGCCACGTGGTACTCCTTCCATCATCACCGCAAAACGCTCGAACAGCGGATGCGCGTCGTGGGGGCCTGGCGCGGCCTCTGGGTGATATTGAACAGAGAAGGCGGGAACGTCGCGACATTCGAGGCCCTCGACCACACCGTCGTTGGCGTTACGGTGGGTGACCTGGACGGATGGCGGCAGGCTGGCGGCGTCGACCGCGAAGCCGTGGTTGTGGCTGGTGACCGCAACGCGCCCGGTGGCGATCTCGACCACCGGCTGGTTCACGCCGCGGTGACCGAAGGGCAGGCGCACGGTGTGGCCGCCGACGGCCTGGCCAAGGAGCTGGTGGCCCAGGCAGATGCCGAAGATCGGCACCCTGCCGAGCAGCTCCGCGGTGGCCCGCACGCCCTCCCTGACGGTGGCGGGGTCGCCGGGGCCGTTCGACAGCACGACCCCGTCCGGGTGCCACTCGAGCACCCGCTCGGCGGGCGAACTCGCCGGCACCACCAGCACGCGCGCGCCGAGCCGCCGCAACCGGCGGCTGATGTTGGCCTTGGCGCCGAAGTCGTAGAGGGCGACGCGGAAGCGCTCGGGGCCCTCCGGACCCAGCTCCAGCGGCTCGTCGCGGGTCACCTCGCCGACCAGGGCGAGGCCGTTCGGGTCCGGCGCCTCCAGAGCCGCGCGCCGCAGCGCGGCGGGATCCAGCACCTGGCTCGACAGCGCGCCCCGCATGGCGCCCAGGGTGCGCAGGTGGCGGACGAGCCTGCGGGTGTCGATACCCTCCACCCCCGGCACGCCGGCCGCCTCCAGCTCGGCGGCCAGGCTGCGCGCCGCTCGCCAGCTCGACGGGCGCCGGGCGGCCTGGCGTACCAGGAACGCGGCTACCTGGATGCGGTCGGACTCGGCGTCGGCGCCGTTGGTGCCGTAGTTGCCCATCTCCGGCGCGGCCATGCAGACGAGCTGGCGGCGATAGGAGGGATCGGTGAGCACCTCCTGGTAGCCGCTCATGGCGGTGTTGAAGACGACCTCGCCGGCGACCGTGAACGGGTGCGAGGCGAACGTCTGTCCACGGAAGGCGGCCCCGTCCTCGAGCACCAGCAGCGCCGCCTGTGCTCCTGTCACCTCGCCTCCTCGCGGTCGAGCTGCCAGTCAATTATCAGCACACGCTCGGCGTAGACGGTCGCACCATAGGCCCGGTTCATCGGACCGCGTTCCCGTCCCGTACCGTGAACGCCCCTCGCAGCAGGGTGTGGACCACCCGACCGCGGACCGCGCGGCCGTGGTAGGGGGAGTTGCGCGCCCGGCTGGCGAGCTTGCCCGCGTCGACCGTCCAGCTCACGGCAGGGTCGAAGACGGTCAGGTTCGCGGGCGCGCCGGCAGTGACCGGGCCGCCGTGGCCGGGCAGCCGGCGGCAGCGCGACGGCCCGGCGGTGAGCCGCTCGACCGCTTGGGCCAGGGTCAGGTCGCCTGGCTCGACCAGCTCGGTGATGGTCAGCGCGAGCGCCGTCTCCAGCCCCAGCATGCCGGGCGGCGCGACGGCCCACTCGACCTCCTTGTCCTCGCGGGCGTGCGGCGCGTGGTCGGTGGCGATGGCGTCGACCGTGCCGTCGGCGAGCGCGGCGCGGACCGCCTCGACGTCGGCCTTGGAGCGCAGCGGCGGGTTGACCTTGAACACCGGGTCGAACGAGCGGGCGGCCTCGTCCGTCAGGGTGAAGTGGTGCGGGGCCGCCTCGGCGGTGACGCGCACGCCGCGCGCCTTGGCAGCGCGCACCAGCTCGGCCGACCCCCCAGTGGAAAGGTGGCACAGGTGCAGCCGCCCGCCGGTCAGCTCGGCCAGCAGCAGGTCGCGCGCGACCACCATCTCCTCCGCGGCGGCGGGCCACCCCTGCAGGCCGAGGATGGCGGACACCTCGCCCTCGTGCATCTGCGCGCCGTCGGTGAGCGACGGGTCCTCGGCGTGGTCGGCGATCACCGCGTCGAAGGCGCGCACGTACTCCAGCGCCAGGCGCAGCAGGCGCGCCTCGCGGATGGGCTTGCCGTCGTCGGAGAAGCAGTCCACCTGGGCGGCGCTGTGCGCCATCGTGCCGAGCTCGGCCAGCTCGGTGCCGCGCTGGCCGAGTGTGACCGCGCCGACCGGGAAGACGTCGACCAGGCCGACCTCGCGGCCGCGGGCGGCGACCATCTCGACCACGCCGGCGTTGTCGGCGACCGGGTCGGTGTTGGGCATCGGACAGACAGCCGTGAAGCCGCCCAGCGCGGCCGCGCGCGAGCCCGTCTCGATGGTCTCGGCGTCCTCCCGGCCCGGCTCGCGCAAGTGCACGTGCAGGTCGACGAAGCCAGGGCTGACGACCAGGCCGTCGCAGTCGACCACCTCGGCGCCGCCGCGCCGCAGCCTCTGGCCGACCTCGGCGATGACGCCGCCGCGCAGCAGCAGGTCGACCACGCCGTCGTGATGGGTGGCTGGGTCGACCAGGCGCCCGCCTCGCAGCAGCAGCGCGCTCATGCCGGCCTCCCTCGGGGGGTGTGCGGAGGGCTGGCCCCGGGTGGTCTCGTCTCCTCCAGGTCGGGCACGGCGGGGCCGCCGAGCAGCAGGTACAGCAGCGCCATGCGCACGCTGATGCCGTTGGCGACCTGGTCGGCGATGACCGACCGCTCGATCGAGTCGGCCACGTCGGCGGCGATCTCGACCCCGCGGTTCATCGGCCCTGGGTGCATCACGATGGCGTGCTCGGGCATGGTGGCCAGGCGTCGCGCGTCGAGCCCGTAGAGCCGGGCGTACTCGCGCAGCGAGGGAAAGAAGCCGGCGCGCTGCCGCTCGAGCTGCATCCGCAGCATCATGACCACGTCCTGCTTGGGCAGCACGGCGTCGAGGTCGTAGGAGACGCCCACCCCCCAGGTCTCGACCCGGGCGGGCAGCAGCGTGGGGGGCGCCACCAGGGTGACCTCGGCGCCCATAGTGGTGAGCGCGAGCACGTTGGAGCGGGCCACCCGCGAGTGCAGCACGTCGCCGACGATGGCGACCCTGAGCCCGTCGAAGCCCGGGAAGTGCTGCCGCATGGTGTAGAGGTCGAGCAGCGCCTGGGTCGGATGCTCGTGGGTGCCGTCGCCGGCGTTGATGACCACCGCGTCGACCCACTCGGCCAGCCGCCAGGGCGCGCCCGAGGCGGCGTGCCGGACCACGATCGCGTCGACGCCCATTGCCTCCAGGGTGATCGCGGTGTCCTTGAGGCTCTCCCCCTTCGACACGCTCGAGCCCTTGGCGGAGAAGTTGATCACGTCGGCGGACAGGCGCTTGGCGGCCAGCTCGAAGGAGATCCGGGTCCTGGTGGAGTCCTCGAAGAACAGGTTGCAGACGGTACGGCCGCGCAGGGTGGGGACCTTTTTGATGGCGCGGTCGGTCACTTTGGCCAGATGCGCTGCGGTGTCGAGGATCCGGCTGATGT
The DNA here is from genome assembly GCA_046727955.1 of bacterium. Taxonomy (GTDB): domain Bacteria; phylum Actinomycetota; class CALGFH01; order CALGFH01; family CALGFH01; genus DASVXQ01. The sequence goes on from JBKPDO010000280.1 coordinate 20,225, forward strand.
CGGTCGCGCTCAGGTCTCCGGCCGAGAGCAGGTGCTCCTTCATCGCTTCGCCGCCTCCCCCTCACCGGCCCGGAGCTCGCTCGGCTTGGCGCGGTCCGGGGGGCCACCCGGGGCGCCGTGGGAAGCGCGGTCCGGGGGGCCACCCGGGGCGCCGTCGCCGCGGGCCGAGCGGGCCTCCTGGACCGCCACGCCGTCGCGCCCGTCGGTCTCCTCCAGCAGCACCTTGACCGCCTGGTCGGCCGCGGTCGGCAGGTTCTTGCCGACGTAGTCGGCGCGCAGTGGGAGCTCGCGGTGGCCACGGTCCACCAGCACGGCGAGCTGGATCGCCCGCGGCCGGCCGAAGTCGGTGAGTGCGTCGAGCGCCGCGCGGATCGTGCGGCCGGTGTAGAGGACGTCGTCGACCAGCACGACGACGGTGCCGGTGAGGTCGAAGGGCAGGTCTGTGTCGCGGGTGGCGCCTGGCGGGCGCAGCCCGATGTCGTCGCGGTACATGGTCACGTCGAGCGCGCCGGCGGGGACGGGCCGGGCCTCGATCTCGCCGAGCTTGGCGGCCAGCCGCCGCGCCAGCGGCACACCTCGGGTGTGGATGCCGACCACGACCAGGCCGGCGGCGCCCTTGTTGCGCTCGACCACCTCATGGGCGATACGGGTGAGGGCCCGGCCGATGTCGGCCGGATCCATGACCAGCGCCAGGTCAGCGGCACTCATGGTCCCACCACGAGGTAGCGGTCCCACCACGAGGTAGCGCTGCCTGCGCCCTACGCCCCTCGTGCCATGAAAAACGCCCCCCGCCAGTCCGGCGTGGAGGCAGTACCCAACGCATCGGCTCGCTCCCTTCCTGGCCTCGCAGGACCAGTCCTTAAAGGGCTCCCGGTGGCCGGCTGTGTACGGCCGGCCTCACGCATCCTAGCCACGCCACCCCCGCCCGGCAAGCACCCCAGGGTCGGACCCGGGTCGCCCGCGTCACTCCTGGCGCAGCACGCCCTCGACCGCCTGCGCGAGGAGGTGGTCGATCATCACGTCCCGGTCCCCTGGCCAGGGGAAGTTGGGCAGGGCGATCAGTAGGGAGGTGATCCCGTGCGCCGCCGCCCACAGGCCGAGGGCGAGCGCCTCGGCGCTGCCGTCGCGGAACCGGCCGGCGTCGATCCCCCGCTGCACTGCGTCCACCACGCGCGCGAGCGCGGCGGGCTTCTCCTCGCTGGGGTCGACGCTGAGCGGCACCTTGTGGCCCCTCCCCATGAAGAGGATCCGGTAGCCCTCCGCGTTGGACAGCCCGAAATCGACGTACGCCCTGCCACAGCGCCTGATCGCCTCCACCGGATCCTCGACGCCGGCTGCGGCCGCCTCGAGCTGCTCGTCCAGCTTGCGAAACTGGTCCTCGCAGACCTCCCACAGCAGCTCGGTCTTGTCCGCGAAGTGCAGGTAGATCGAGGGCGGGGTGACGCCGACCGCGTCGGCCACCGCTCGGATCGAGACCGCCGCCTCGTCCCCTGCCTCGAACAGCAGGCGGGCGGCGGCCTCCAGGATCTCGGCGCGCAGGCGCTCGCCCTCCCCCCGCCGGGCTCTGGACCGGCGCGGGGAGGGCGCGGGGCTGATGATCGGCGAGGTCAGGTCCTAGTCACCTCCGCAATGGGCCTCGTGCCGACATCTTCCCGCAGACCCACCCGGTCGTGCAGCAGCCGGAGCGGGCGCGGAGCCCACCAGTTGGCACGGCCCGCCAGCCGCATGAACGCGGGCACCAGCAGAGCGCGGATCAGCGTCGCGTCCACTATGACGGCGAGCGCGGTGCCGACCCCGAACAGCTTGAGGAATGTCACCTGCGAGGTGGCAAAGGCGACGAAGATGATCGCCAGCAGCGCCGCCAGAGTGGTCACGATGCGGCCACTGCGCTCGAGGCCGGCCGCCACCGCCGTCACCGTGTCGGCACCCCGGTCGTGCTCTTCCTTGATGCGGGAGAGCAGAAACACCTCGTAGTCCATGGAGAGGCCGAAGGCGATACAGAACAGCAGCACCGGCATGGAGGTGTCGATCGTACCGGTCGCCGTGAAGCCGAGCAGGCCCGCGAGATGGCCGTCCTGGAAGATGAAGACCATGGCGCCGTAGACCGCGGTGAGGGACAGCAGGTTCAGGATCAGTGCCTTGAACGGGACGACCACGCTCCCGGTCATCAGGAACAGCAGCACGAAGGTGACGGCGGCGATGATCCCGATGGCCAGCGGCAGGTGCCCGAGCAGCGCTGCCTTGGTGTCCACGAGCTGGGCGGACGGACCGGCGACCTGGACCGGGAAGGGCGCGGGCAGCGCCCGCACCCGAGCGACCAGGTCCTCGCCGGCGCTGGAGTAGGGCTCGACCGACGGCACCACAGCGAGCCAGGTCCCGTCCGCCGTAGCGAAGCGCTGCGCCTGCTGCGCGGGAAGGCGGTGGCCGTCGACGTAGGTGCCGGTCAGGGCGTCGACCCTGGAGACGCCGTCCAGCTGGGACAGGGCGGTGGCGTACCGGTCGATCTCCGCGCCGCGGGTGGTGGGCGCGCCGGTCCGGGTGGCCACGACCGCCAGGGTGCCGGTGTCGCGCGCGCCGAAGTCGCCGCGGATCGCGTCGGAGACCTGGCGGCTGACGGCGGAGGTGGGAAGCACGCGGTCGTCGGGAAGGCCGAAGCGGACCCCGAGGAAAGGCGCGCCGAGCACCAGCAGGACCGCCACCACGCCGAGTGCGATCGGCAGGGGCCGGCGCATCACAGTCATGGCGATGCGGTGCCATGCACCCGAGGTGCTCGGGCCCGCGCCCGCGGCACCCGCGCCCGAGGCGCCCGCGGCACCCGCGCCCGAGGCGCCCGCGGCGCCCGTGATTGCCGCGCCTGAGGCACCTGAGGCGGCCGGGCCCGAAGCGCCCACGGCGGCCAGTGCAGGGGCGCGGCGGCGACGGCGGCCGAGCGGCAGCCGCAGCGCGTCGACCCGCCGGCCCAGAACGGCCAGCAGCGCCGGCAGCACGACCAGCGCGCCGGTGGCAGCCAGCGCCACCACGGCGATGCCGGCGTAGCCGAAGGAGCGCAGGAAGTACAGCGGGAACACCAGCAAGGCGAGCAGCGCCGCCGCCACGGTCGCGGCGCTGAACAGCACCGTGCGGCCGGCGGTCCGCATGGTGATGACCAGCGCCTCGTCGGGCTCGTGCCCGCCGCGCAGCTCCTCGCGGTAGCGGGAGACGATGAACAGGCTGTAGTCGATGGCGAGGCCGAGCCCCAGCGCCGTGGTGAGGTTCAGCGAGTAGATCGAGACGTCGGTGAGACCGGCCAGGACCCGCAGCACCAGCAGCGTGCCGATGATCGCGAGGCCGCCCACGGCCAGCGGCAGCGCGCCCGCCACCGCGCTCGAGAAGACCACCACCAGCAGGACCAGCGTGATCGGGACCGCGATCCCCTCCGCCCTGGCGAGATCCCGCTCAACCTGGCCCTGGGCCTCGGCGGAGAAGCGGCCGGCGCCGCCGACCTGCACCCGTGCCGCGCCGCGGTCGCTGTCGAAGGCCGCCGCGAGCTGGTCGGCCCGGTCCGCCAGCCGCTCGTCGTCGGTGGTGATCCGGGCCAGCACCAGTGCCTGGCGGCCGTCGCGGCTGCGCAGGGGCACTGCCCTGCCGTTCCAGTAGGAGCGCACCTCGCTGACGTCGCGCTCGCGCGCCAGCCGCCGGGTCAGCTCGAGGCCCTGGGCCGCCACCGCGGCATCGTCGACCGTGCCCGTGCGAGCGGTGACCAGCAGGACCAGGTTGGGGTCGCCGGTGTGAAAGGTGTCCCGCAACACCGCGGTCGCCTGAGTCGACTCAGCGGCCGGGTCCTCGAACCCACCGGACTTGAGCCTGCTCACGGCGCCAGCCCCGAGCGCGCCAGCCAGTGCCACGGCGGCGAGAGCGGAGACGAGAACCGGCACTCTGCGACGTATGAGGAACCGGCCGACCCAGGCGAGCATCGCAATCTCCTCACTATCATCGTTAACTTAGCCGCGATCACTTAACGACGATAACCGAGGTCTGTCAACCCCTGGGATCAGTTACGGTGCGCAATCGCCGGGGACGAGGCCGGAGGCCCAGCGGATGGCGCCGAGGAGGTGGTCCAGGAACAGCGGCTCGGCGTAGCTCTCGATGGTGTGGCCAAGGGCGGTGTAGAAAACCCGCCCCGCGCCGACCTGGTGGCACCAGGCAATCGGGTGGTCGGCGCCCATCCCGCCGCCGCGGTAGCTCGACTCGTCCAGGGTGGCGAGCACGTGCACCCGCCTGCGCGGATTCGAGCGGAAGTCGTACCACTCGTCCGTCCGGGTCCACTGGGCCGGGAGTGACGCCGTCGCCGGATGGCGGTGGTCGGCCACGTGTATGGTGGCCCGCTGGATCGAGGGGTGGCGCGCGAACCAGGCACCAACCAGCTCGCCGTACCAGGGCCAGTCGAACTCGCCGTCGGAAGCGGCGTGGATGCCGACCCAGCCGCCGCCGCGCTCGACGAAACGCCGCAGCGCGGCCTGCTGCGCCTCGTCGAGGAAGTCGCCGGTTGTGCTCAGGAACACCAGCGCCCGGTAGCGCCCGAGCTCCGCGTCGTTCAGCCGGTCGGCGTCCTCGGTGTGGTCGACCACGAAGCCGTGCTGCCGGCCGAGCCGCGCGATCGCGACCGCTCCCGCCGGGATGGAGGCGTGCCGGAACCCGGCGGTCTTGCTCAGCACCAGCACGCGGGCGGCCACGCCGGCCGGGGCCGGTGCCTGGCCTGGCGCCCTCGCCGGCGAGCTACCACCTGCGCAGGCTCCCGTGACCACGGCGGCCACGACGGCGAGGGCGACTCCCGCTCTCATGCCGCTACGATACGGCAATCCGCTTCGAGACCAGGGAGTGAGCCGCCGTGTGCACCGCCGTCCGCATCGTCGTCGCCGCCGCTGAGCGGGAGCGCCGCCTCGAGCTGCGCCGCGCCGCGGTCACGGCCGAATGGGAGGTCGTCGGCGAGGCGGCCGAGCCGGAGGCGGCCTACCGCGAGGCGGTCGAGCGCCGCGCCCGCTTCCTGGTGCTCGACGCCAGCGCCGCCGGTCCACGCCCCGCGTCTATCGCGCGCCGGATCAAGTCCACCAACCCCAACGCCTTCGTCATCGGCGTCGGCGAGGTCGCCGGCCTGGACGCCACGCTCCCCGCCGGCGACCTCGACCGCCTGCGCGACGTCATGCGCGACCTGCTCCATAGCAGCGGCGACCACGAGCACGCCTGACGCACCGCCCGCCGCGGCCGCGGGCAGCGGTGGGTGACGAGAGCACGGGAGCACGGCACAGGCGCTCTTGAGGGCCGCCCGAGGGGTCCGGGGAACCCCGAGGGCCGGAGGGGTCCGGGGAACCCCGAGGGGGTGCCCCGGTGGGTCGGGTCCCGGTGGATCGGGGGGAGCGAGCTCCCCCCACATGGATAGACCTACCCGCCGCGCGCCGCGCCCGCCGCGTCGCCGGGAATCGCTACCGCGCCGGCAGGTGGCGGCCCCGGTAGGATCTGACGTGGCGGCCCTTGTAGGAGAAGGCGGTCAGCAACAGGAACAGGAAGCCGAGGGCCATCGAGGTCAGGGCAAGCCCCGAGAGCGGCATCGCCCGGTTCGTGCCGGTGTTGACCAGCGGGCAGGGCGCGGGCACCGAGTGCTCGGTCCAGACAATCGGCGTGCTCACGCCCGGGCGGCTGACGACGGCACGCACCGAGCGCAGCCCGCTCAGCGATACGCTGGCGCTCCACGCGAGCGTCCCGCTCGCGCTGGTGGTGACCCGCTGGTGCTCGAGCAGGCGCCTGTCGGGACTGCTGATCGTGATGGTGACCACGGCGCTCCTAGGGAGGCCCGCGGCGCTCACGGTCACGCCGTCGCAGCCGACGTTGCGCAGGCTGAGGAAGGTCTGGGCAGACGTCGCCGAGCCGAAGGGCAGGCCGGCGGCCACGGCAAGGGCCGTGACGACCATCAGGAAACGCCTCGACCAGCGCACAACGCCACCCCGATCCCCGTCGATCGATGCCATACCGGGCGGAACCATATCGTAGCCTACTGATACCCGCGTCAAGGCGTCGTTACGCCCACCTCGTCGACGAGGATGAGCTGGCCGGCGCCGAGGTTGGCGCTGGCCAGCTCCAGCGAGAGGCGGGCACCCTCGAGCTGGACCTGGTGAACCACGGCGATCTCGTGCCACTCGCCGTCCGGCAGGTCGACGCCGATGACGTCGGCGCTCGACCGGCCGTCGCCGGCCTCCTCGCGAAGCGCCAGCGTCACCTGCATCCCCGGCCTGCTCGCGCGGACCCAGGCACTGCCTTGATAGCCGCGGCCCTGCCTGGCTACGAGGCTCAGTGGCACGGCGATGCCGGGGCGCCCGGACGCCCCGCCCTCGGCCGGCCTCACGCGCACTGCCCAAGCGCCCGAGTGGGCGATCGCGATCCGATCGACGCGAGCGCGGTCGAGCGCGCTCCAGCCGCTCAGCCCGCTCTCGAAGTCCCCATTGGCCAGCAGGTTGCCGGGGATCTCCCGCAGCGGCCGCGCTGTTCCCGTGGTCGTGGTTGCTTCAGCCGGCCCGCTGGTGGCCGGGGCACTGCTCGGTGCCAGCGACGTGCTGGGTGCGACCTGGGGGACCCGCAAGCCGCGCTGCGACGGTCCGCCGCTGACCACCGCGATCGCCACGGCACCGGCGGCGACCAGGACGGCAGCGCCGCCGACGAAGAGCAGCGACCGCCTCCGGGCGGCAAGACCATGTCGTGGCGCGAGATGCCGAGGGGGAGTCTGGGACATAGCCGGCATCAAACCACAGCTGCTGACAACGCTGGGTACCCGCTAGGTACCCGCGCACGCGCCTCGCTAGACCGGAAGGCCGCTACCCGCGGATGTCGCGGGCGATGCGGCCGAGGACACCGTTCACGAAGCGGCCGGAGTCCTCGGTAGAGAGCAGCTTCGCCAGCTCGATGGCCTCGTCCAGGATCACGGCGGTCGGCACCTCGCGCCGCTCCAGCAGCTCGAAGACGCCGAGCCGCAGCAGGTTGCGGTCGACCAGCGGCATCCGCTCGAGCGTCCAGCGCTCCGCGGCCCCCTCGACCCGGGCGTCGAGCTCGGCGTGGCGGCGCTCCACCCCGGTCACCAGCTCGACCGTGTAGGCGTCGGGGGGCGGGCGGTGCTGATCGTTCAGCTCCCGCTCGAGCACTGTCGCGATCGGCTGCTCCAGCAGGTCGGCTGCGTAGAGGATCTCCAGCGCCCGCTGGCGGGCACCGGAGCGGGTCCCCGGCCGTTCCAGCTCGTCGTCCGGCGTGCCGCCCGCGGGCGCGCCTCGCCGCGCGCCCCCTCGGCCGGCGCGGTCGTCCGGCTTGCCGCCCCTCACTGCACCCGGGTCAGGTACGCGCCGCTGCGGGTGTCGACCTTGACTCGGTCGCCCACCTCGACGAACAGCGGGACCTGCACGACCGCGCCGGTCTCGACCGTGGCCGGCTTGGTGGCGCCCGAGACCCGGTCGCCCTTGAGGCCCGGCTCGGTCTCGCGCACCTCGAGCTCGACCGCCGCCGGCAGCTCCACCCCGAGCGCGCGACCCTGGTAGAAGGTCACGTAGGGCGTCGAGCCCTCGACCATGTACCTGGCGGCGTCGCCGACCGCGTCGGGCTCGATCACCACCTGGTCGTAGGTCTCGGTGTCCATGAAGTGGAATCCGGTCTCGTCGCGATAGAGGTACTGCATTCCCCGCTTCTCGAGGATAGCGACGTCGACCGGCTCATCGGCGCGGAAGGTCTTGTCCAGGACCCGTCCAGTCTTGACGTTCTTCAGCTTGGTGCGCACGAAGGCGCCGCCCTTGCCCGGCTTGACGTGCTGGAACTCCACGACGCTCATGAGGTCGCCGTCGATGTTCAGCGTCATGCCGTTCTTCAGGTCGTTGGTGGTCGGCATCGGAGCCTCCTTCAGCCGGCCGGGCGCCACGCGCCGGGCCGTCACGTCTTGTTCGCGCTCTCGCGGAGCGGTGGGCTCTCGCGGAGCGGTGGTTCACAGCTCGAGGAGTTCCTTGGTCGCGGTCGTCAGCACCTCGTGGCCGTCGGGGCGGACCACCGCCAGGTCCTCGATCCGGACGCCGCCGAAGCCGGGAAGGTAGACACCGGGCTCCACGGTCACTGGCGTGCCCGACGCGATCCTACCATTGGCGCCCGACCGCACCCTCGGCGCCTCGTAGACCTCCAGCCCGATCCCGTGGCCGGTCGGGTGGCCGAAGGCGTGACCCAGGCCGGCCTCGACGATCACCTCGCGGCTGGCGTGGTCGACCGCCGCGCCGGTCACGCCCGCCCGCAGCGCGGCCAGCCCGGCGGCCTGCGCGCGGCGCACCAGATCGTGGAGGTCGCGCTGCCGCTCGGAGGCGCGGCCGAGCACGACCGTCCGGGTCATGTCCGAACGGTAGCCGTCCACCCTCGCGCCGAAGTCGAGCGTGACCAGGTCGCCCGCCCGTAACGGGCGGTCACCGGGGCGGTGGTGAGGCTCGGCCGCCTGCTCGCCGAACGCGACGATCGGATCGAAGGCGACTCCGGCGGCGCCGTGGCGGCGCATGCCCACCTCGAGCTCGAGCGCCACCTCGCGCTCGGTGACACCAGGCCGCAGCTTGCCGAGCACCTCCTCGAGCGCCTGGTCGCCGAGCCGCGCCGCCTCGGCCATGCGGGACAGCTCGAGCTCGTCCTTGACCTCACGCAGGTCCTCCACCAGCCGCGGCGCGGGCACCACCGGCCGGCCCCGCAGCCCGGCGCGAAGCCGCTGCCCGTCCTCCCAGCTCAAGGCCCCGGGCTCGAAGCCGAGCCCCTCGTCGAGCGGGGAGATCACGGCGATCACCGCGCCGATGAGGTCTCTGGGGGCCATCACCAGCTCCGCGTCCTCGACCTGGCGGGCCGCCTGCTGCTCGTAGCGGCGGTCGGTGAAGAACAGGGTGTGGTCGTGCAGCAGCAGCACCGCGCCGTAGCTGCCGGTGAAGCCGGTGAGGTAGCGCACGTTGGCCGGCTTTGTTACCAGCAGGGTGGCCAGGTCGGCCTGGGCCAGCCGCGCCCGCAGCGCCTGGCGCCGGGCCTGCTGGCGACGCTGCTGGCTCACGCCCTACCCGCGCCGCGCCCCAGCAGCCCGGCCGCGGCGCGCAGGGCCAGCTCATAGCCGGCGGGGCCGAAGCCGGCCACCACCCCGGCCGTCGCCGGGGCGATCACCAGCCGGTGCCGCCAGCGCTCGCGCGCGTGCACGTTGGACAGGTGCACCTCGACCACGGGAACACCGGCCGCCTCGACCGCGTCGCGCACCGCGTAGGAGACGTGCGCCAGCGCCCCTGGGTTGAGCAGCACCGCCGCGACCCCCTGTCCGCGCGCGGCCAGCAGCGCCTCGACCACCTCGCCCTCATCGTCGGACTGCAGCCCCTCGACCGCCAGGCCCAGTTCGGCGGCGAGCTTGGCGATCCTGGCCATGATCGCGTCCAGGTCGAGGGTGCCGTAGTGGGCCGGGTCGCGCCGCCCCAGCGCCCCAAGGTTCGGACCGTTGAGCACCAGCACCGGTGGGCCCTCGCCGCTGCGCGGCCAGGACTGGCTCATCCCGCCCCACCCGGTCCCACCAGGGGCGGGTGATCCACCCGGGGGGCTACGCTCGGCCCTGCTTCGCCTCCTGGCGCCCCGGTCCTGGCCTCGCTGGAGAGCCCCCCGGACCCGGTATCCCACCGGGGGGCTACGCTCGGCCCTGCTTCGCCTCCTGGCGCCCCGGTCCTGGCCTCGCTGGAGAGCCCCCCGGACCCCCCGGCGAGCGCGCGGATCGCGGCGGCCAGCACGCCCCGCTCCGGTGCGGCGATTAGCTCGGCCCGGCCAGGCTCGGACAGCAGCACCAGCCGGAGGCCGCCGCTGCCACCGTGCTTCTTGTCGGTCGCCATGGCCGCGAGCACCTCGCCGGGGTCGAGGCCAACACCACCCACCGGCAGCCCGGCCGCCCGCAGCAGCTCGACGTGGCCGGCGACCAGCCCCGGCCCGGACAGGCCGGTCGCCTCGGCCACTCGGGCCGCGAACACCATGCCGAGCGCCACCGCCTCGCCGTGGCGCAGCCCCCGGTACCCGGCCAGGCGCTCCAGAGCGTGGCCGAGGGTGTGGCCATAGTTCAGGATCGCCCGCCGCCCCGCCTCGCGCTCGTCGGCCGCGACCACCGCGGCCTTGACGCGAACCGCCGCCCCGACCAGCGGCGCCAGGGCGTCGAGGTCGCCGGCGACGGCCGCCCCCGCCTGCTCCAGGCAAGCGGCGGCCAGCCCGGGGTCGGCCACTAGGCCGGCCTTGATCACCTCCGCCATGCCCGAGCGCAATTCGGCCGCGGGCAGCGTTGCCAGCGCGTCCAGGTCGGCGACCACTACGCTCGGCTGGTGGAAGGCGCCGACCAGGTTCTTGCCGGCGTCGAGGTCGACGGCGGTCTTGCCGCCGATGGCGGCGTCGACCATGCCGAGCAGCGTGGTGGGGACGCTGACCAGCGGCACGCCGCGTAGCCAGGTGGCGGCGGCGAACCCGGCCGCGTCGGTGGTGGCCCCTCCGCCGAGCGCCACCACCGGGTCGGGCCGGTGCGCCGGGATCGCGGCCAGGCGCTGGTAGAGGTCTTCGACCACGGCGAGCCGCTTGGCGGGCTCGCCGTCGGGCACCTCGAGTCGCCGGACCGCCAGGCCACGGCGCGCGAGCGCCCGGGCGGCACGCTCGGCGAGCGGCGCGACCGCCGACGGGTGCACCAGCGCGGCCACCTCGGCGCCGGGCAGCGGGGGCAGCAGCTCGTCGAGCCGCTCGATGAGGCCCCGGCCCACGTGAACGGCGTAGCTGGCGCTGGCCGTCCGCACGCGCACAGTTGTCAGCGGCGCGGGCGAGGCCATAGTCGCGGGGCCGCCGACGGACGGCCCCTGCGGGGTGGAGCTCACCGCACGGCCAGCTCCTCCACGCGGCGGTGGTACCACTCCAGCACCTCGCTGGCGGTCTGCTCGAGGGTGAGGCGGTCGGTGTCGATGGCGACGTCGCCGGCCGTCTCGTAGATGGGGCCGCGCGCGACCAGGAGGTCGCGGATCCGGCCGACCCGGTCGCGGGTGTTCAACAGCGGGCGGTCGGCGGTGCCGGCGAGCCGTGCGGTCAGCGTCTCCGGGGTGGCGCGCAGGTAGACCAGGAAGCCGGCCTGCTTGAGGGCGGTGCGGTTCTCGGCGGAGAGCACCGCGCCGCCACCGACGGCGACCACCCGGCCGGGGGCCGAGATGGCGAAGTCGATGGCGCCGATCTCACGCCGGCGGAAGCCCTCCTCACCCTCGCGGCGGAAGAGCTCGGCGATGTCGATGCGTGCCGAGCGCTCGACGAGCGTGTCGGTATCGACGAACTCTCGCCCGAGCGAGCGGGCCACCAGCCGCCCGACCGAGGTCTTTCCCGACCCCATGAAGCCGATCATCACGATGGTTGGCAGTACCGGACGCAAGGTTATGGCCCCTCCCTCGTGCGGGTGGTGCCTGACGAGGTAGCTGTCAGCGTACCAACCCTTGGTCATCTTCCCATTGTGGGGGGAGCGCGCTCCCCCCCCGGCCCCCCAAGAGCGCCTGTGCCATGGTGAGCGGGGATCGGTTCTTCGCCGGATCCATGTGGGGGGAGCTCGCTCCCCCCACGGCCCCCCCAAGAGCGGCCTGTGCCATGGTCCTTGTCGGGGAGTCAGGTCGCCAGTCAGGGTAGCAGGTCTGGAATTACGCTTCCGGCGCCGTCCACAGGCTGGCCAGGTAGCCCTCGAGGTTGCGGCGCACCTCGCCGAGCGAGTCGCCGCCGGTCTTCTCGAGCAGGGCGTCGGCCAGCACCAGAGCGACGACCGCCTCGCCGACCACGGCGGCGGCCGGCAGCGCGGTCGCGTCCGAGCGCTGCACGTTCGCGCTCGCCTTGCGACCTGTCTGCAGGTCGACCGTGTCCAGCGCCTTCATCAGCGTCGAGAGCGGCTTCATCGCGGCGCGCAGGCGCAGCGTCTCGCCAGTGGACATGCCGCCCTCGATCCCTCCACTGCGCCCGGTGCGGCGCCGCGGCCGCGCGCCCTGGCTGGGGACGATCGCGTCGTGGGCGCGGGAGCCTGGCTTGGCGGCGCCGGCGAAGCCCTCGCCGACCTCTACCCCCTTGATCGCCTGGATGCTCATGAGCGCCGCGGCGAGCCGCGCGTCGAGCTTGCGGTCCCACTGCACGTAGGAGCCGAGGCCGGGCGGCAGGCCGTGGGCGACCACCTCGAACACCCCGCCCAGGGTGTCGCCGGCCGCCCTGGCCGCGTCGATCGCCGCGACCATGCGCCCCTCCGCCTCGCCGTCCAGGCAGCGCACGGGTGAGGCGTCGATCTCCTCGAGGTCGGTCGCGGTCGGCACCGCACGGGAGCGGGTGAGCACCGGGCCGAGCCGCACGACGTGGCTCACCACGCTGACGCCGACCTCCCTGAGCAGGGCCTTGGCGGCGGCGCCGACCGCGACCCTCGCGGCGGTCTCGCGGGCGCTGGCCCGCTCCAGCACCGGGCGGATCTCGCTGAAGCCGTATTTCTGCATGCCGGCGAGGTCGGCGTGGCCGGGTCGGGGCCGAGTCAGCGGCGCGCCACGCCCGCTGGTCAGGGCCTCGGGGTCGGCGACCGGGTCGGGGGCCATCACCTCGGTCCATTTCGGCCATTCGGTGTTGGCGACCAGGACGGCCAGGGGCGAGCCGAGGGTGCGCCCGTGCCGCAGGCCGCCGAGCACCTCGACCCGGTCCTCCTCGAAGCGCATGCGCTTGCCGCGGCCGTAGCCGAGGCGCCGTCGGGCCAGTTCGGCGGCGACGTCTTTGGTGGACAGCGGCACCCCGGCAGGCATGCCCTCGAGCACGGCCACCAACGCCTGGCCGTGGGACTCGCCGGCGGTAAGGTATCTGAGCATGAGCGTTCGCGGCAGGTCTGCGCGTGGACGCCGCTCATCCTACCCGGGCGCGCCCAGCGCCCGCTCGGAGGGCGGTCGCGCAACGGCCGCGAGTCACGAGGTTACTGTCCGGCCGTCATCCCTACGCGAGCCCGTGGGCACCGGCGAGCACGGCCAGGAGGGTGCCGGCGGCGAGCCAGGGGCCGAAGGGGAGCTGCGCCTTGCGGCCGAGGCGCAGCACCACGACGGCGACCAGCGCCGCCGTGCCGCCGAGCAGGAACGCGCCGAAGAACCCCGCAGCCACCGCGCTCCAGCCGAGCCAGCCCAGAGCCAGCCCGAGGACCAGCGCGAACTTGACGTCGCCAAGGCCCAGCCCGCTCGGCGAGATCAGCACCAGCGCGAGGAACGCAACCCCGGCCAGGCCAGCAGCCTCCAGCGCCCGCACCATCGCGCCGAAGTCGTGCTCGGCCGCGCTCGCCAGCAGCAGCAGCGCGGCCACCAGCGGCAGGGCCGGGTAGGTGATGCGGTTCGGCAACAGCTTGGTGCGAAGGTCGATCACGGCCAGCGTCACGCAGACGAAGGCCAGCGCCAGGTACGCGGGCAGCGCCGCCGGGTGGGCCTGCCACAGCCGCAGGGCGAGCAGCGCCCACACCGCGGCCATGACCCCTTCGAGCAGCGGGGCGCCGGGAACGGACGGCTGCCCGCAGTAGCGCCTGGCCAGCACGCGGGCGACCGACCCGACGGGGAGGCCGAGCAGCCCGGCGACCAGCGCCGGCAGGATGGCGGTCATGGCCAGATCGTATCCCACGAAGGTCGCGATCTCGGCACTAGCCAAGCGCCTAGCCAAGATGTGCCTGTCCTGCGGGACTGACGGCTTTGCCCCATACGACAGGCACGTGACAACGAGCCATCGATAACGTAACGATTCACCATCGCATCGCGGTCCTTGCGACAGAGCGCTCCCCCCAGCGCTCTCCCCGCCGCCCTGCCGGCCCCCCACCGGCAGGCCCTCGCAGGAGGTGTCCCGCTGGACGATTCCTGGTCGCCTTTGCGCATCGGCATTGTCGCGCCGCCCTGGTACCCGATCCCCCCAACGGGGTACGGCGGCATCGAGTGGATGATCTACTGGCTGACCGAGGGCCTGGTCGCCCGTGGCCACGAGGTCACCGTCATCGGCGCCGGTGGCTCCCGGACCAGCGCCAACTTCATCCCGACCTACGAGGACCCGCCGTTCAAGCGCATCGGCGAGAGCCTGCCCGAAGTGCTGCACGCCCTGGCCGCGGCCGAGGCGCTCGACGACCTCCGGGTCGACGTGGTGCACGACCACTGCCTGGCCGGCCCCCTGACCGCCGCGCGGCGCAGGGTGCCGACCGTCCTCACCGCGCACGGCCCGCTCGACGGCGAGGTCCGTCGTTACTACGAGCTGGTCAGCGGCAGCGTCTCCCTGGTGGCCATCTCCGAGTGCCAGCGCCGCAACGCGCTGGACATGCGCTGGGCCGGCATGGTGCACAACGCCGTGCCCGTGGACGACTACCCCTTCAGCAACCGCAAGGAGGACTTCTGCCTGTTCCTCGGGCGCATGAACGCCGAAAAGGCGCCTGACCTGGCGATCAAGGCCGCCCGCCAGGCCGGCTACCCCATCGTGGTCGCCGCCAAGTGCAACGAGCCCCCCGAGAAGCGCTACTTCGACGAGCGCGTCCGCCCCCTGCTCGGCCCCGACGCCCACTGGTTCGGCGAAGCCAACACCGCCCAGAAAAAAGACCTCCTCGCCCGCGCCCGCTGCCTGGTCTTCCCCATCCAGTGGGACGAGCCCTTCGGCATCGTCATGGTCGAGGCGATGGCCTGCGGCACCCCGGTGGTCGCCCTGCGCGGCGGCTCGGTGCCCGAGGTGGTCGAGGACGGCGTGACCGGGTTCATCTGCGACGACCTCCAGGAGCTGCCATGGGCGATCGTCAAGGTCGACGAGCTGGAGCCCAAGCTCTGCCGGCAGCGGGTCGCCGAGCACTTCGACGTCGCCAACATGGTCGAGGGCTACGAGACGATCTACCGCGGCGTGGCCAAGACCACCCCCAGCCATGAGCGCTGGCGGATGTACGCCGCGCCCCCAGGTGAGCGCCTGACCTCCTGATGAGACAGGCCGGCTTGCGGCCGGACTTCGTGCAGATCTATCCATGTGGAGGGAGCTCGCTCCCCCCACGGCCCCCCAAGAGCGCCTGTGCCATGGTCACCGGCCTCGCGGAGGAGAGGCACACCCCGGTCTCCGGCACAGACCATGCTCAAGTTGCCATCCCGGCGGCAGGTGGATAGGGTCAGGCTCCCCCAAGCAGTGCGACCCCCCACCCAGACCCCACAAGACACGGAGTCAAGCGCCCGAACGGTTCCTCTGGCTCCTCCTCACCGGATTCATCCCCCAGCCCGGATAAGGAGGCCGATGTTGCACGTCGCTCGACGGCTCCCCCACCGCCGGCGGCTGCCGCTCCCCCGACTTCGCCGAGCGGGCCGGCCAAGTGCCGGTGCCGCGCCCCGACAGCCTGCGGCGACCAGGCGCCGTGACGGCGCGCACCGTGGGCATTTGACCGGCCCGCTCGCTCGCCTGGCGGCTGGCCTGCTCGTCGCGGCCAGCCTGGTGCTGGCGGGCCTCGGCGCCGGCGCCGTGCAGGCGGAGACCCCCGCCCAGAAGATCGCCCGCCTGCGCGCCCAGGCCGCCAAGGTGCAGGCCACCATCGACCGCATGAACAACCAGATCGAGACCTTGGTCGAGCGGTACAACGCCAACCAGGAGTCGCTCGACCGCACGCGGGCGCGCGTCGGCCAGACCAGGCGGCAGCTCGAGCAGGCGCGCAGGCAGCTCGCCAGGGCGCAGCAGGTCCTCGGCGACCGGATACGCTCGATCTACATCAACGGGCCGGTCAGCGGCCTGGAGCAGCTCCTGGAGGTCCGCAGCCTGAGCGACGCGGTCGTCATGACCCGCTACCAGCAGTCGGCCACCGAGGCGGACACCCGCGCCATCGCCAGCGTCGAGACGAGCAGGGCGAAGCTGAGCAAGGCCGAGGCGGCGCTGGAGGCCCAGCAGCGCGAGCAGGAGCAGCTGGGCGGGCGGCTCGCCGACCAGCGCCACGACATCCAGGGCAAGCTCGCCGAGCAGCAGCGCTACCTGGATAACGTCACCGCCGACGTCAAGCGGGCGGTGGAGGAGGAGCGCAGGCGGCAGGAGGAGCTGCGCCGCCAGGCGCTGGCGCGCAAGCTCGCCGCCGAGCGCGCGGCCAGGGAGAAGGCCGCCCGGGAGGCCGCCGCCCGGGAGGCCGCCGCCCGCGAGGCGGCCGCCCAACAGGCCGCTCAGCAACAGGCCGCCCAGCAGAACCAGCAGCCCGCGCCCACACCGTCGGCCCCGTCGGGCGCCGCGCTACAGGCGATCGCCTTCGCCCGCGCACAGATCGGCGACCCGTACGCGTGGGGCGGCACCGGCCCGGACGAGTGGGACTGCTCCGGTCTGACGATGATGGCCTACCAGAGCGCCGGGGTCTCGCTGCCGCGCACCGCCGCCCAGCAGTGGACGGTCGGCCTGCACGTCCACGACATGGTCGACCTGGAGCCGGGCGACCTGGTGTTCTTCGCCAGCAACCTCAGCGACGCCGGCACCATCCACCACGTCGGCCTGTATGTCGGCGACGGCCTGATGATCGAGGCGCCCCACACCGGCGCCTTCGTCCAGACCGCCAGCATCAACCGTTATGACTACTTCGGGGGGACCCGGGTCGCGGGGTGACGGCGCGCGCTTCACGCGCCGGGGCAGGTCTACCCATGTGGGGGGGGGGGGGCGCCCCCC
>JBKPDO010000281.1:0-12234 GCA_046727955.1 bacterium
GACGACATCGTCGCGGCGGCCGAGCGTGGCATCCACCGCATCCGCCACACCCACCACCTACCGTTCTCGTTCTTGCGCTACTGCGGTCTGTCCCTATGGTGAGCCAACAACTATGTCATTGGAAGGGGCGAGCTTCTTTTAGAAGGTCGCCGCGTGATCATACCCAACTGGCGATCCACAGAATTTGACGATTCCTCGCCGCCGCCTGGCGATCTTCAGCGATCCGGCCCTGCTGTCAGTGCCGGTGTTCTAACAGCAACGCGATTGTCGCTTCTTCAGAGAGGTTCTCGCTGGGCATCGAGACTCGGGGCTCTGCCTCAGATCGATGCGCACCGTCGAACGCTGAGAAACGGGGGGCGGATGAAGGAAATCGTTCCCGCCCAGCCTCTCGCCGCTTCGTCAACGGAGGGTCTTTGGCTGTGGGTCCCGGGCCGCCAGCCCAACCCAAGAGGTATGAGAAGGCACTCCTCTTGTGTCCGCCCGCACCGCGCCGGCCGGACTGTCGAGAGCAGTCTTTCCTCGATGTGTACGATCGTTGGGTCAACTCCGTCCGTTCGAGAGCGGCGCGATGACGCTCAGGAAGGCAATCTTCATCTCTTGATTCCCGATCCGAGGACGGAGGCGCTGCTCCGCGACCTCGAGCATGCATATCTAGGTGCTGTCGATCTCGGATTCCTCGGCCCCAACGAGGGTGAGCGCCTGCGTCAGCGCCATATCGAGGACGCCCTCGGTCTTGCTGCCTTGCGTGCTCCCGCACCTGGGGAGCATTGGGTAGACCTTGGGTCGGGCGCTGGCCTCCCCGGACTCCCACTCGCCGCCGCATTCAGAGACACAGCGTTCACGCTCGTGGATGCACAGCGCCGGAGGCTGGACTGGGTAATGGCGACAGCCACAAGGCTCGGGATTGGGAACGTCCGGGTGATTCACCAGCGCCTCGAGGAGTACGGCCGAGGGGCGGGGCGAGAGCAATTCGACGTGGCGACAGCCAGAGCTCTCGGATCCCTGCCAGTGGTCGCCGAGTTGGGCGTTCCGCTGCTGAAGGTGGGCGGCACCCTGATGATCTCCAGAGGCCAGCCAAGCAGTGAGGAGTTGCGTCGTTTGACAAGGGTTGGCGAGATTCTGGGCGCCGAGATCTCAGATGTTGTCCACAATCCCAGCTCCCCGATTGACCAGCTTGGCTCCGTGGTTATTATGGCGAAGATCGCTGCGACCTCCCCTCGCTTCCCCCGGCGATCAGGCGTCCCGGCACGGAACCCGCTTGGCGAGCAGTGCCAGGCAGTGACGTGACGGGGTTCATTTCAGACAGATAGGACGCCGCGGCGGCTGGCTGCCGTAGGGATGGTGTTGAGAGTACTGCTGACCGAGCAGGCAGGGCTCCCCAGCGGGTAGCACGGTCTGCTCGCGGTCCACATTGATACCACGCGCTATGCCACAGTGTCGCTGGAGCAGTCAGCGAAGGGAGGCGAGACGCATCGCTCGGCAAGGCTCTAGAGAGCCCCTGACTCCATCGTCAGAGAAGTCAGGGGTGATCAGCCGACTGCTCCGTGCCATTGGCATCGGTCGGCGGGGCGAGGCCAAGCAGGCTAGCCGAACCAGTGAGCAGCCAGCCCAAATGGCCTCGGCGGGCGAGTTTTTCTCGAGCAGTGAAGCGAGCAGTCCCGGGCCCGACGGAACCAGGGAGCGCAACGCCGAGACGGCCAGTCCCGAGCCACGGTCGTCCGGTCGTGAGCCACGGTCGGCCGGTCAAGACCTCTCGTCATCCGACCCCATGATCACACCCTCACGCGCCGAGGGCGAGACGACCGTATCCGATGGGGAGCGAACCGCGGCCGTGAATGAGATCGTCGGGGCTGATGGTGAGGGCACCCCAGCCGCCGGGAAGGTAACAGGCGCTGAAGAGGCCACGAGAGTCCCACCGGCGGCGAGCCGAGGCCGGGGCGGCCGGCGCGACCATGAGAGCAACGTGGAGCATCGCCGCGGCCAGGACGAGGATGCCTCAGTGCCGCCCGAGATCAAGGCTGACAACGGGTCAGGCGGCGTCGAGCCACTGAGCGCCAAAGTGCCCGCAGACGAGGCCACTGAGGCGGCCACTAACGCGGACGCCCATCGCGGCGACGCGAAGCAGGGTAGAAGCGCCGATGGACATACGGCTGGCCCGTCCTCGGTGTTGAAGCCACTCGGTCAGCCCGTCAAGAGCCTGGGTGGTGGGGACCTATCGGAAGCAAACGGAGGCGGGGATTTCAGCGAGAGCGATGAACCCCGGAGACCTTCCTATACAGATGAGGAAGACTACGCCAGCGAGGGTGACCGTCAGCCGGGCTCTCACCTTCCTCTGAAGGGCCCGTCGACGATAGCGCCGTCCGACTCGACCGAGATGGAAGCATCCGCAATCGGTGGGGCGAGGCAATCTGGTGGTGGCAGTTCACTGCGGTCGGCTCGAATCGATGAGGGGTTGGAGAATAGCGATGACGAATCGTCGTCGGTGAGTTCGACGCGGGATCAGGATTCGACTGAACAGCAGAGGGCCACGCTCGTTACGTCCACGGACGAGCCCACGACGGCCTCGGCCGAGGCTACCGGCGCTTCCCCATCTCGATCCGATGGCGCGGCTGAAAACGAACAGCCAGGCACCTCCTCGGTGGGCTCTGTGGAACGCGGGACAGCAACGGGACCCACTAGCAAGACGAGTTCGGAAGCGAGCATGACGGATGTCGTGACGAGCAATGACAAGCTCCCGAACTCCAGCTCAGGTGCCGCCCGAACCACGGGCGGCCGGGCGCAGCAGGGCAAGCAGAGCGCGAGAGGGTCTCGGAAGCGCGGGGCGAACAGATCCCCTGCGACACAGGCAACGGCAGACAACACGATGGCCTCCAGCGCGAGGCCGCCTGGAGAGCCGGACCAGGCAGCGGCTGCTCCGGTGAGCGGGCGGCCCGTACCTGGCGAGCGCGCAGTAGGCGAAAGCGCGACCGGATCCTCCGATGCTTCTGACCCGACCACGAGCGACGCTCCGAGTCCCGGCGCGATGGTAGGCGAGGCTTCCAGCGTCAGCAGGCGCTCGCGGGCCAGACCGCCCGGCACGCCCTTCGAGGGGGCGACTGCCGGTGATGCGGTAGGGCTTTCGGAGCAGGCTGAAGACCCAGGGGAGACCGACCCGCGAAACCGACCCGCTGATCCGGTTGGGGAGCGCGGCAGGTCGGAGGAGGCTCCACCGGGTCTTGAGCCAGGCGTGAGAGCGATCGCGATGGCATTGAGAGCACCTGCATCGCGGCCTCGAGAGAGTCCATCGGCTACCGGGAAGACCGGGGTGGATGCCGGAACTGTATCAGCGGCAGCCGACGACGCACTCAGAACAAACACGGCTCATCGTACGACTGAGACTAGCGCTGCCGGGCCGCAAGACGAGAACATATCGCCCGCGCGGACTACGTCTGAGCTTGGGCAAGCAAGCGTTGCTCCTAGGACGACCGGCCCGCGGCGGCAATCCATTGTTTCACGTGAAACAGTGGGAATCGGAGAGGCACCCGATCGGGTTGGCGAGGACGAAGTCATGGAGGACGAAGCAGCCATCGCCGTTCGCGAAGCGGCGCTTCGGGCAGCAGCCCAAGTGAGTGGCACTTCGGAGGCGGGGCAGCGAGATGGAGCTGCCATGGATTCCAAGGGTCATGTTTCACGTGAAACATTGCCGAGCAAGGCGAACGTCTATGAGGGAGAGGTCCAGTCGGGGATGGCGGCCGGACCTACAAGGGCGGGGGCCGAGACTTCGCATGGAGTAGACAACGACCAGGCAGCTCGTGATGCGCGGGTGACCTTCCGGATCGCTCGGGGTGGCTACAGCCGATTCGCTGTCGCTGTCGCCAACCAGAAGGGCGGGGTTGGGAAGTCGACAACCGCGGTCAACCTCGGTGCCTACCTCGCCCTTGCCGGCGCACGAGTTCTGGTGGTCGACCTGGACCCGCAAGGAAACGCATCAACAGGGCTCGGGCTGAATCATCGACGTATCGAACCTTCGGTCTACGACGTGCTTACAGGAGAAGCCGACGCCGCAAGTGCTATCAGGCAGACAGCTGTAGGAAACCTCGATGTACTTCCAAGCACCATCGACCTGGCTGGCGCGGAGGTGGAGCTGGTCAACGCGCTTTCCCGTGAGACGCGACTTCGTCAGGCCCTTGGCGCCGTCAGATACGGCTACGACTTGGTATTCATTGATTGTCCCCCGTCGCTCGGCCTCCTCACGGTGAACGCTCTTGCGGCCGCCGATGAGCTGTTGATCCCGATCCAGTGCGAGTACTACGCCCTGGAAGGGCTTGGTCAGCTTCTGCGCAACGTGGACCTCGTCCGCGTCAACCTGAACCCAGGGCTCCACATCGGAGGCATTGTGCTGACCATGTATGACGGTCGGACTCGGCTCGCTGAGCAGGTTGTGCAAGAGGTCCGGAAGCACTTTTCCGACCTGGTGTACCAAACGGTTGTGCCACGGAGCGTTCGTCTTTCCGAGGCACCCGGATATGGCGTTCCGATCGCCCTCTACGATCCGCTCTCACGTGGAGGCATCGCCTACCGTGACCTTGCGTTTGAGCTTGCGGACCGAACTGGCCTACTCGCGCCTACTCAAGAAGGAGCTAGCTGATGCGACGCCGAGGTGGCCTTGGTCGTGGACTCGAGGCACTGATTCCCAGCGGCCCTCAAGCCGATGGCGACCAATCGCCGGGCGGGGAGGAAGGCGGAGAGCCTGGTGGCGGATTGCACTCCGGCGTGCTGACCAAGGGTCCGCTCGCGGGTTCTTCGTTCATCGAAATACCCATCGACCGAGTCGACCCGAACCCACGGCAACCACGCGGCACGTTTGACGAGGAATCGCTCCAAGAGCTCGCTACCAGCATCGAAGCCGTCGGGGTCCTGCAACCCATCGTAGTCCGCCCGCAGGAGGATCGATTCCAGATCGTCATGGGGGAGCGCAGGCTTCGGGCGGCGGAACTCGCCGGGCTAACTGCGATCCCTGCGATCGTGCGGATCACAGAGGAAGACCACCTCCTACGGGATGCGCTGATCGAGAACATCCATCGTGAAGACTTGAATCCCCTAGAGGAAGCTGCCGCCTACCAACAGCTTCTGGCGGACTTCGGCGTGACCCATGAGGAACTCGCGTCGAGGCTTGGGCGGAGCCGTTCTGCGATCACCAATTCGATCCGCCTGCTGCGGTTGGCGCCGAGTGTGCAGCGGCGGATCGCCGCAGACACGCTGTCCGCTGGTCATGCTCGAGCGGTCGCCAAGCTGACAAAGCATCACCAGCAAGAGCGACTGGCCGATCGCATCGTCGCCGAGGGTCTGACAGTCCGCCAAGCCGAGGAGCTTGCCAGCCGAATCGCCGGATTGGACGAGGGCATGGCGGAGCCCGGTGCAGAGCGCTCTTCTCGCCCCCGGCCAGTTCCTCAGGCACCTGGCGTCACCGAACTCGCTGAGCGACTCTCGGATCGGCTCGATACGCGGGTCCGGGTCCAGATTGGCAAACGCAAGGGCAAGGTGTTGATCGAGTTCGCAACACTCGATGATCTTCAGCGGATATGTGACGCAATCGGGTTGGGAGTAGATCCGGACGTAGTGGAGACGACGGCGAGGGGGGAATCGGCCGAGCCAGCGAACCCGATCCCGGCCGAATTGCCTGGCGAGCAAGCGAGTTCACGCTCGGTGAGTCCGTTGACTGCTGCCACCTCAACAGGTGGCGTCGCAAACTTGACGACTCCTGCGATGGGACTACCGATACCGCCGAGTTGAGCGGCGGGCCGTGGGGTTAGTCGGTTCGAGGCCACCATTCCCGACCCGACTCGACGCTGGGATCAGCGCGGGTGACGGGCGATGGCGCGGTTCGTGAGATGGACGGCGAGGTCGGCGAACGAGACGCCGGCCGCGTCAGCCGCCATCGGCACCAGGCTAGTGCTGGTGAGGCCGGGCCCGGTATTCACCTCGAGAACCCAGCAAACGCCGTCCGGGTCGAGGATGGCATCTGCCCTCGACAGATCACGGCAGCCAAGGGCGAGGTGCGCAGACTTCGCAGTCTCGAAGCACCTCGCAGCGCGGGCAGGGTCCAGCTCTGCCGGCACGCGAAAGTCGACGGCACCATGCGTGTAGCGGGCGGCGAAGTCGTACCAGCCTTCCTTCGGACGGATCTCGACTGCTGGCAGTGGCGCGAGCCCGTCGACCACCGACAGCGCCAGCTCGGTTCCTGCCACGTAGCGCTCGAGCAGGACAGTGTCGTCGTAGCCGAACGAGCTCATCAGGGCTGCTGGGAGCTGGTCGGCACGGTCGACCAGTCGGACACCGAGCGCTGAGCCGCCTCGGTTGGGCTTGACGACAAGCGGCAAGCCGAGTTCGTCCATCGCGCGGTCCAGCAGCGCACCCATGCCGAGCTCCCGCAGAGCGCCTTCAGCCACCGGGATGGCGGGGGGCACCGAGATACCCGCCCTGGCCAGCACCGACTTGGCCGCCAGCTTGTCGAAGGCGAGCCTGCTGGCGTCGAAGGTGGAGCCCGTATACGGGAGCCCGAGCAACTCCAGCAGAGCTGCTACTGTCCCGTCCTCTCCGAAGCGGCCGTGCAGGGCAACGAAGGCTGCGTCGAACCCACCTGCGCGTAGAGACTCTACGAGCTGGTCATCCGCGTCGAGCTCCGCTACCCCGTAACTCCGCTCGCGCAGCGCGTCCGCGACTCGCCGTCCTGAGCGCAGAGAAACCTCACGTTCGAATGACAAACCCCCGGCGATGACCGCGATCGAACACTCGAAGCTCACTGCACGCCTCCCCAACCCGCTGGCGGATTGTCGTCGACCTCTCCTCGCATCCCTGTTATCCCCCCGAGGGCTCGCACCAGGTCGAGCTCCTCGGCGACCACACTGGCGAGACGGCGGATGCCTTCGCGGATGCGATCAGGTGTCGGGAAGCAGTAGGAGAGGCGAGCGTGGGAGGTGCCCTGGCCGTCGGCGTAGAAGGCGCCGCCCGGCACGTAGGCCACCCGTGCCGCGATCGCCTTGGCCAGCATCGCCCGGGCGTCGAGTTGCTCGGGCAGTTCGAGCCACACGTAGAAGCCACCCTGCGGTCGGCTCCACCTCGCCCCGGCAGGAAAGTCCTCGTCCATGGCGTCGAGCATCGCGTCCCGGCGCTCGCGGTAGACGTCTCGGAGCGCCTTCAGGGTCTCCTGCCACGGATAGTGCGCAAAGTAGCGATAGGCGACCGACTGCGCGAAGCTGGATGAGCACAGGTCGGCTGCCTCCTTCACGAGCACCATTCGCTCCCGAAGCGCGGGCGGCACCAATGCCCAACCGATCCGCAGGCCTGGACAGAACACTTTGGAGAGCGAGCCGAGATAGACGACGTTCTCCGCGTCATCAGCGCGGAGCGCGGGTGGAGGATCGCTCTCGAATCCCAGCCGGCCGTAGGGGTTGTCCTCGACGACCAGCACGTCATGGCGGCGAGCGAGGTCGAGCACGCGGTCCCGCCGCGCGGCGGCCATGGTGACTCCGGCTGGATTGTGATAATTCGGTACAGTATAGATGAACTTAGCCCGTCGTCCCTCACTGTCCAGTCGGTCGAGGGTCTCGCCGAGCGCCTCCGGGTCCAACCCTTGGCCGTCCAATGGCACGTGCCGTACCTCGACCTGATATTGCGAGAACGCAGAGAGCGCGCCGACGTAGGACGGCCCCTCGGCAACGATCACGTCCCCGGGATCGCAGAACATTCGTGCGAGCAGGTCGAGTGCCTGCTGTGAGCCAGCCGTGACGATGATCTCTTCCCCTGAGGCGTGGATGCCCTCGTGGGTCATCAAGTCGGACAGCGCCTCTCTTAGGCGAGGGTCGCCCTGGCCGCCCAGATACTGCAGCGAGGCCGGGCCTTCCTGAGCCAGCACTTCGGCGACCACCTGGCCGATGACGTCGAAGGGCAGCGCAGAGGTGAACGGCATCCCACCGGCCAGGCTCACCACCTCTGGCCGCGCCGCCACAGCGAAGAGTGCGCGAATCTCGGAAGCCGTCATCGCCCGGGTGCCGTGGGCGTAGCGGTCGAGGAAGGGATCGTCAGCATGCATGCGCGCTAGCATACGACAGCAGGCCTTCTCCCTCGACGACTACGGCCTTGTGCTGCGAGGATCCGAGGCCCGTCTGCCCGCCGCTCGCTTCCTCTTGCTACCCTGACGGGGCAGGCCGGTCACGACGAGTAACTGTCGTCATGGCCATGCGGACGCTCGATTGGAGAGCTGCTCGTGCCCAGACCTTCCTCATGGTTGCTGCAGCGCGTCGGGAAGGGCTTCCTCCTGGGTATGGTCGCCGGGCTCCTCTGGGGTCTCTGCGCGATCCCGCGGCGCGGGCGGCCAGTGCTTCGAGAGGCCAGATAGTCGTGGGCAGGAAGGTCGTTCCCCTCAACCTCCCCGGGCTCGATCTGTTGCCGGAGCCGTGCAGGCGGTGCGCGTTCTGGGAACTTGGCCCCAAGGCGCGCCCGCTCGGTTCGGACGAGGCGGGTCTGCAGAAGGAGGCATGGCTGTCGTCGATTGTTCTTGAATGGGGCCCGGCTGGCCATGTGCTTCTGGTGGATGGCGCGCCCGCCGGTTACTCGCTATACGCACCCGCCCGCTTCCTGGAGCAGGCCAGCTCTCAGGCGGCGAGGCCGGTGAGCCGGGACGCAGTCCTGCTTGCAACCCTGGTGGTGGCGCCTGAGTTCGAGGGTCAGGGGATTGGCCGAGTCCTTCTCCAGGTGATGGCCCGCGACCTGATCAAGCGGAAAGTCCGTGCGGTCGAGGCATTCGCCGATCGCGTGTGGACCGGGCGCAACTGCCACGTCCCTATTCAGTTCCTAGAGGCGTGTGGGTTCCAGATTGTGCGCGAGCATCCCCGCTACCCCTTGCTGCGCATGGACCTCCGTACCGTCTTGCGCTGGAAGGATGCGCGCGAGGCCGCGCTCGAGGCACTCAGAGTTCCAGCTCACGGGCAGCCGGTACTGCGGCCGGTGCCCTCGACGCGCCGGCGCTCCTGAGCGCCCGATCGGCATAGCAGGGGCCCGGCTCCGTGGGGAGCCGGGCCCCTGTGGAATGGTGGGATGCTTGTGAAGGTGTCGACCGATCCGAAGTGTCGAAGTTCGTGTCGAGAGTCTCAGCCGACGAACTCGGAGAGCTCTGCGACGAGGTCTCGCTTTGAGCTGAAGCCGACCAGTCGCTTCTTCTCAACACCACCGACGAACAGCATCAGGGTCGGAATGCTCAGAACCCCATAGCGCCGTGCCACGTCGGGGTTCTCGTCGACGTTTAGCTTGACGATCTCGAGCTTGCCGTCCTGTTCCTTTCCGATCTCCTCCAGGACGGGCGCGATCATCTTGCAGGGGCCACACCATTCAGCCCAGAAGTCGACCAGGACCGGACCTTCGGACCGAAGCACATCGGTCTCGAACGTGGCGTCGGTGACGGCTTTGCTCATATGCGCGGTGCGATCGAGGGGAGCCCCCTCGGCACCTCCACCTCCTTGGACTCGTAATTCTCGGCGGCGCCTTCGATCCGAGGACGACTCCCAGGATCGACCCGCCGCCACGTGACAGTTAACGGGCACGGGGGTACCGGCTATTCCAGACCTCTCATCTCACGCGGCACGACGCCTGGGGACCTCGTGCCGTCCTATACTGCCCCGGTTGCTTGCCTCGTAATCACCGGAGCGATCGTCGGTGCGTCCCCTTCCTCGCTACACGCTCGCCGCGATGGCTGCGTTCGTGACCTTCGAACTATGGGTGCCTTTGGTCGCATTCGTCCTTGCGAGCACTTGCAGGTCCGACAGTTCCTACCGCTGTCCAGGCTCTGGCCTCCCTGTTGGGTCTGGCGGTGCCAGTCGTGGTAGGGCTGGCGCTTTCTGACTATCTGGCTGACCGGCGCGGCCTTGTCAAGCCCTATCAGCCCAAGCGTCGACCGACGGATGCCGCGGATGCACAGGGCCCGAACGGCGATGGCACAGGTGTCGAGGATCTGGAGGGCGCGAATGAAGAGCGCCCGGGGCCGGTGAAGGCTCTGACCTGGAAGGCTCTGACCTGGAAGGCTCTGACCTGGAAGGCTCTGACCTGGAAGGCTCCGACGCGGAACGGCCCGGCCGGAAGGCTCGGCTGGGGAGGCCTTGCCCCGGACGATTCCAATGGTGAGGGCTCCGCGGAGGAGGGCACACACGGACGCAGGATGGGACGGCGACGCAGGCGCCTAAAGGGTGGTCGCGGTCCTCTGCGGCTCCGAGTTGTCCGTGGTGGCACCTAAGTCGTAGTCGTGTTCCTCGAGCCAGCGCTCGGCGTCGATCGCCGCGGCGCAGCCCGTGCCGGCGGCGGTGACCGCCTGCCGGTAGGTCCGGTCGACCACGTCTCCAGCTGCGAACACGCCATCCACGCTCGTCGCGGTGCCCGGCGTCTCGACCACGATGTAGCCGGCGTTGTCCAGCTCGAGCTGGCCCCCGAACAACTCGGTGTTGGGCAGGTGGCCGATGGCCAGGAACACACCGTCCACGTGCAGTGGTGACACGGTCCCGTCCACGACGTTGCGGAGCTGCACTCCGGTTACGGCCTTGTCTCCATGGACCTCCTCGACGACCGAGTTCCAGACGAAGTCGATCTTGGGGTTGGCGAAGGCCCGGTCCTGCATGACCTTGGAGGCGCGCAGCCGGTCGCGCCGGTGGACAACCGTCACCTTGGTCGCGAACCTGGTCAGGAAGAGTGCCTCTTCCATTGCTGAGTCCCCACCACCGACGACCACAAGCTCCTTGTCGCGGAAGAAGAAGCCGTCGCAAGTGGCGCAGCTGGAGACCCCGCGGCCGAGCAGGCGGCGCTCGGAGTCGAGTCCTAGCATCTTCGCCTTGGCGCCGGTCGTGATGATCATCGCCTTGCCCGCGTACTCCTCGTCGTCGGCCCACGCGCGGAAAGGGGGCCCAGAGAGGTCGACCTTGGTCGCGTTGGCCGTGACGAACTCGGCTCCGAAGCAGACGGCCTGCTCGCGCATATTGGATATCAGCTCTGGGCCGAGGATGCCCGTGGGAAAGCCTGGGTAGTTCTCCACCTCGGTAGTGAGCATCAGCTGGCCACCTGCCTCGGCGCCTTCGATGACTATCGGGTGCAGGTTAGCGCGTGCGGTATAGAGCGCCGCGGTCAGGCCGGCGGGACCCGAGCCGACGATCAACACCGGAGCGGTGGTGCGGGACGTGGCCATCAGCCCTGAGAGCCTCCTTGTCGGGATCGAGCGCGACACGGATTGTGCGCTGTGTCGCTGCCGAGGTGGAAAACAGATTCCCACGCCAGGCTATTCCATGCCTGCTGGGCAGGGGTGGCAAGGGGGAGAGGCCGGAGCGCAGGGGTGGCAGGGGCCGGGGTGGCAGGGGCCGGGGTGGCAGGGGCCGGGGTGGGGGCGGTAGGGGTCCGGGAACGGCAGGGGTGGGGGTGTGAAGGGTCGGGGGTGGCAGGGTCGGGGGTGGCAGGGTCGGGGTGGGGAGGGGAGGGATGGAGAAGGCGGTCAGGATAGAACGTGCTGCGCGGTATGCTGTTGTCGATATGAGCGCTGAGCCTGCGCACGTGGCTCCCGCGTGCGTGAACCATCCCCAAGTCGAGACCCGCCTCACCTGCTCGAGCTGTGGCGACCCCATCTGCCCGCGTTGCATGGTGAGCACGGTCGTCGGCCAGAAGTGCCCGCGCTGCGCGAGGCAGTCGGCCAGGGCCAAGGGCACCCCGGACACGGTCGTCCTGCTCCGGGGTCTCGGCGCCGGCTTCGCGATTGCCGCGCTGGGGGCGCTGCTCGTCCTCAAGGTTGGCCTGTTCGGGCTGCTGCTGGCGGTTGGGTACGGCTTCCTGGTCGGCCAGGCGGTGCGCTGGGGCGCGCGGCGCCGCGTCCACACGCGGCTCGGGGTGGCCGCGGTGGCGGCGGTGGTCCTCGGGCTCGGCGGCGTCGCGGCGATCCTCGGGGTTCCCTTGCTCGCCCCGCAGTTGCTGCTGTTCCTCCTGCTCGGCGGTGGCGTGGCGTTCGTCAGAGCCAGCGGCATCTGGTGAGGCATCGCCCGCCGCAGGGCGGGCCGGGCGCCGGTCCTGCCCTCGGCGCGCCGTGGGCGGGACCCTCTGACGCTCCTATAGATGTCAAGCGGGAGGTCTCAGGCGGTGGTTGCGTGGTTTGCCTTGCTCATCTGGTTGAGCGCTGCGAACACTTCGCGGGCGACGTAGCGCTTGAGGCAGCGGATCACCTCCTTGGTGGTC
>JBKPDO010000282.1:0-15559 GCA_046727955.1 bacterium
GGGGGTTCCCTCCCCCCTAACTCGCTACTTTCCGCGCCCGGGGGGTCGCGCCCCGCGCCGGGGGGGAGCGGGCTCCCCCCACATGGATCGAGGACCGCGGTTGGTAGGCCGCCAGCCATATCCATATTAGGAAAGGAGCCCTGTACATGAGTGCTGCGCGAGCGCCAGCTGGGGCTGGCGCCGATCAGACTCAGGAGCAGGGGGTCCAGGGGGTCCAGGAGATCCAAGGGGCCCCGGAGGTCCCGCCTGCCGGGGAGCTGCTGGAGCTTTTCGAGCGCATGGCGGTGATCCGCGCCACCGAGAAGGCCGCCTACGACCTGTTCATGAGCGGTCTCGTCAAGGGCACGACCCACCTGGCGGCGGGGCAGGAGGCCGTCGCCGTCGGCGCCAGCGCCGCCCTGCGCCCTGACGACTACGTCTTCGCCACCTATCGCGGCCACCACCACGCCATCGCGCGCGGCGCCACCCCAGAGGCGTGTCTCGCCGAGCTGATGAGCCGCGCGACCGGCCTCAACGGCGCCAAGGGCGGCTCCATGCACCTCACCGCCGCCCCCGCCAACATGCTCGGCTCGTACGCGATCGTCGGCGCGCATCTCCCGATCGCCTGTGGAGCGGCGTGGTCGGCCAAGCTGCGCGGCACCGAGCAGGTCGCGGTCGCCTTCTTCGGCGACGGCGCCACCAACATCGGCGCCTTCCACGAGGCGCTCAACCTCGCGGCTGTCTGGAAGCTGCCGGTGCTGTTCATCTGTGAGAACAATCTCTACATGGAGTACACGCCGATCAGCTCCGTCACGGCGGTCGCGCAGCCGGCCGCGGGCCGGGCGCCCGCCTACGGCCTTCCCGCCGAGGTGGTGGACGGCAACGACGTCGTCGCGGTGCTGCATGCGGTGGGCCGCGCGGCCGCCCGCGCCCGTGCCGGCGACGGCCCCAGCGTCATCGAGGCGCTCACCTACCGGCAGTACGGCCACTCCCGCGCCGACCCCGCCAAGTACCGGCCCGAGGAGGAGGTCGACGCCTGGCTGAAGCGCGACCCGCTCACGGTCCTGGCCGGCCGGCTCGAGTCCGGCGGGGTTTCTGAGCAGGCGGTGGAGGAGCGCCGCGGCCGTGCGCAGGAGCTGGTCGCCGCCGCGGTCGAGGCGGCCAAGGCGGCGCCCCCGCCCGACGAGTCGACCGCGCTCACCGATGTCTGGGCGGACGGAGGCGCGCAATGGCGGACCTGATCACCTACCGCGAGGCGGTCGCGATCGGCATCGCGCGGGAGATGCGCAGGGACCCGACCGTGGTGTGCCTCGGCGAGGACATCGGCGCCGCCGAGGGCGTGTTCAAGACGACCGTCGGTCTGTTCAGCGAGTTCGGCCCGGAGCGGGTCTGGGACACCCCCATCAGCGAGCAGGCGATCGTCGGCGCGGCTATGGGCGCGGCCATGACCGGCCTGCGGCCGGTCGCCGAGATCATGTTCTCCGACTTCCTCGCCTGCTGCTTCGACTACGTGGCCAACGAGATCCCCAAGATGCGCTACATGACCGGCGGGCAGGTCACCGTGCCGCTGGTGATCCGCACCGCCAACGGTGGGGGACTCGGCTTCGGCGCGCAGCATTCGCAGGCGGTCGAGAACTGGCCGATGGCGATCCCCGGCCTCAAGATCGCGGCCCCCTCCACGCCCGACGACGTGATCGGGCTGATGGCCAGCGCCATCCGCAGCGACGACCCTGTTGTGGTGTTCGAGCACAAGGGTCTGCTGGCCAGCAAGGGCGAGCCGCCGCCGGACGGGCACGTGGTGCCGCTTGGCAGCGCGGCGGTGCGGCGCCGGGGTGACGACGTGACCCTGGTGGCGCTGGCGTCCACCGTCCCGACCGCGCTCCAGGCCGCGGAGCGGCTCGCCGGGGAGGGTGTCTCCGCCGAGGTGATCGACCTGCGCTGCCTGATCCCTCTGGACGCGCGCGCGGTGCTCGACAGCGTGGCGAGCACCAGCCGACTGGTGATCGTGGAGGAGAACCCCTATCAGGGCGGGTGGGGCGGCACGGTCGCCTCGATCGTCGCCGAGGAGGGCTTCTACGACCTTGACGCCCCCATCCGGCGCGTGGCCAGCGAGTGCGTGCCGCTGCCGTTCGCGGCCAACCTGGAGAATGTCGTCATCCCCTCGGTCGACCGCGTGGTCGACGCCGTGCGCCGCACCGTGGCCGCCGCCGGCTGAAGCCGGCCC
The DNA here is from genome assembly GCA_046727955.1 of bacterium. GTDB lineage: Bacteria > Actinomycetota > CALGFH01 > CALGFH01 > CALGFH01 > DASVXQ01. The sequence goes on from JBKPDO010000282.1 coordinate 2,204, forward strand.
CGCCGCTGCCCGAGAGCCATCAGCCGGCTACGGGATACCTCCACTGGACAGTCGGTCGAATGCTTGCCGAGCCGGACTGTCGACGGACGCGGCCATGGAGTGGCATTCTGTGACGGCGAGTGATCGGGGAGGCAAGCATGACCTTTGAGCGTGTCACGGTCGATCCGGACAGGATGGGTGGGACTCCCTGCATCCGGGATCTTCGTGTGCCGGTCGCCACTGTAGTGGCGATGGTGGCTGACGGGATGACCGTAGAGGAGATTCTCGCGGACCTCCCCTACCTCGAGCGTGAGGACATCGTCGAAGCACTGCGCTTCGCGGCGGAGGCTGTGCGCGAGCGGGAGCTCCCGCTTCGCCAGTCGGCGTGAAGCTCCTTGTCGACATTTGTCTCTCACCCCGACTGACGAAGGGACTGTGCGCGCTCGGCCACGACGCGGTGCACGCCGCAGACTTTGTCCAACGAGCTACAGGCCCATCCCGGGGTCCGAGCGGGCATCCAGGGGAGCTGCGTCCTCAAGCGTCCAGGTCGCGGTGGCGGCCACCCACAGCGGTGTCTCGCCGACCGGGACCGCCGGGGCGGCGCTCTCGGCGACGTAGCGGGCGGCCGCCTGGAAATGCGGTCCGTGGGACTCGCCGGCTGTCTCGTCGATCCGTAGCACGCGTCCGAGGGTGGTCCCCGCGAGCGCGGCGTACTGCTCGGCGCGGGCTCGGGCGTCCCGCCAGGCCAGCTCGCGCGCGGCGGCGAGCGCTGCGGCAGGGTCGCCGACCACCAGCCCGAGCCCGTGCACCCGAGCGGCGTCGCCGCTGGCGGTGACGGCGGCCTGGGTAACCTCCCCGGCGCGCGTGGGCTCGGCGAGCCGCACGGTCAGCCCGGCGCTGGCGCGATAGCCGGCTGGGCGCTGGTCGCCGCGTGGGCCCGCGTCCCATTCGGGGTGGAGGCTGAGCCCGCCGGTCTGCAGGCGGGCTGGCTCGATCTCTCGCGCCGCAGCGCGGCGAGGACCGGGTCGAGCGCACGCCAGCAGGCCTCCAGAGCCTCCACCGGAGTGGCGCCGTAGGTCTCGACGCCCAGCTGCAGGATGGCCGTGTCGGGCGCGGCGCGGGCGGTTCCCTGGCCGACGACGGTCACCGTGCGCTGCTGGCCGGTCGGGGCTGCTACGGGCTCCGGCATCACGCCTCCCTGACGATTGAACCCCTCGCCCTCGATGGTCGGTTCCCGGAGGACGATCGCTCCGCGCGCCGCCCTGGTCAAGCGTCGCGTGGCGTGGGGCGTGCTGAGAGGTGCTACCCTCGCGGCCATGCCACAGCAGCTCTGGTTTCTGCGCCACGGCGATGCGGAGCACGGCTCCGGGCCGGACTTCGACCGCAGGCTGACCGACAAGGGCGAGCAGCAGGCGACCGCCGCGGGCGAGGCCTTGGCCCAGCTCGGCATCCGCTTTGTGGCCTGCTACAGCAGCCCGCGCGTGCGCGCCCTCGACACCGCCCGGCTGGCCTGCAGGTCCATTGGGCTCGAGCCCGAGCAGGTCCCGGCGCTCGGCGGCGGTTTCGGCCGCGATCAGGCCCTCGAGTTGCTGCGCCAGCACGGCGCGGACGAGCGTGTGCTGCTGGTCGGCCACGAGCCCGATTTCTCACAGACTGTCTTCGACCTGACCGGTGGCCGCGTCGACGTCAGGAAGGGTGGGCTCGTCGCGGTGCGGGTCGAGCCGGGCGGCGGCACCCTCCTGGTCCTGCTGCGCCCACGCGAACTGACCGCCCTCGCCGCCAAGCGCTGAGCATCCCAGTTTGCCTCGTGTGGGGGCATGGTGAGTGCCGGGTGCGCTATGCCAAGGGGGTCGGACGCTCGAAGCCGTCTGGCCACCTGGTCGACTCGTAGGCCACGGCGCCGTCCAAGGTCGCCCCGTCCTAGGTCGCCCCGTCCAGGGTCGCCTTGTCCAAGGCGGCGCCACGCACGACGGCGCCGCGGAGGTTGGCCCCGGTGAGGTTGGCCCCGGTGAGGTTGGCCCTGGTGAGGTCCGCCCCGCGGAGATCGGCGCCGCGGAGATCCGCGCCGGTGAGGTCGGCTTCGGTCAGGTTGGCTCGCTGGAGGTCAGCCTGTCGAAGATCGGCGCTGTCGAATAACGCCTTGGTCAGGTCCGACTGCTTCAGCACGGCGCCTCGGAGGCGGGCGTTGCGGCCCTGGACGCCGCGCAGGCTCGCGTTCCGGATATTGGCCCGCTCGAGGTTGAACCGCCGCAGGTACGCCCGGCGCAGGTCGACCCTGGCCAGCAGCAGGGCGTCGTCGTCCGCGGCGGTCCGGCGGCGCCCCAGGATGCTCATGACCGCCTGCACGTCCGGCTTGCGGAACTGCAGCGAGGCCAGCTGGCGCTCGTCAGGCTCCGGCGGTGTCGCGGCGCCGTACTCCCAGCCCGCGGCTGGCCAGGGCGAGTGCCCGCGCACGTAGGCAGTCAGCACCTCGAGGATCGGCCCGCGATCGTCCTCCGAGGTGGAGGCGATCCGCTCCAGGGCGTAGATGCCACCAAGACGGACGTCCACGTTGTCGCTGCCCAGCTGCTCGATCGCCCGGGTGAAGCGCTCGGTGATCTGCCCCTCGCGCAGGATCTCGAGCTGGCGCCGGCTCACCTGCACCTGCCGCCAGGTTGCCACCACCCCGGCGACCAGGAACAGACCACCGATCCCCTGCAGCAGTGTGGTCCGCAGCTCGTTCCGGGCCGCGAGCGCGTCGGACTGCTCGGGCGTGACGCTCGTGGGAACCAGCCACGTCGGGACCAGCAGCACCAGTACGGCGAGCACGATGAGGCCCACCGCGATGCCGCCGGCGAGCATGGCACGATCAGGACGCTGACGCATGGAGCAGAAGTCTCGCCGCACTCGCGTCTCGAAGGCGAATCCGCCGCGAGTCCCGCCGGACCCGGACCCGCCAGACCCGGACCCGCCAGACCCGGACCCGCCGGACCTGGACCCCCCCGGACCCGGACCCGGACCCGCCGGACCCGGACCCGACGGACCCGCCGGACCCGGACCCCTGGACCCCCCGGACCTGGACCCCCCGGACCCCGGACCCGACGGACCCGACGGCGGCTCAGCGGCTGACCAGGACGAACTCGAAAGAGTAGATCGAAGGCCGGTACAGGTGGGTGCCGTACTCCACCGCGCGACCGGCGTCGTCGAAGGTCGTGCGCTGCATCGTCAGCACCGACGCGCCCTTGCGCTCCGCGAGTGCCGCGGCCTCGGCGGCGGTGGCCGCGCGGGCGCCGATGCTTTGCGAGGCCAGGTGCAGCCGCACACCGGCGGCCCGCATGAGCTGGTACAGCCCGGTCCGCTCCAGCGCCTCCGCGGTCAGCTCGACCAGGCCCTGCGGGATGAAATTGTGCATCAGCGCGAGCGGCTCGTCCTCGGCGAAGCGCAGCCGCTCCAGCGCGATGACCGGCGAGCCCTCCGCCAGCCCCAGCGCGTGCGCGACCGCGTCGGGGGCGAGCGCCACCTCGAGCGAGAGCACCCTGGTCGCCGGGCGCTTGCCCTCGCTGGAGAGGTCGTCGTAGAGGCTGGTCAGCTCGAGCGGCCGCCGGATCACCTGGCGGACGACCTGGGTGCCGACGCCACGCTTGCGGATCAGCAGGCCGCGCTGGACCAGGTACTCGATCGCGCGCCGCATGGTCGGCCGCGACAGGCCCAGCCGGTCGGCCAGGGCGATCTCGTTGTCCAGCCGTGTCCCCGGCTTGAGCTCGCCCGACTCGATGGCGCGCTCGAGCTCTTGGGCCACCTGGTAGTAAAGCGGGACGGGGCTCGTGCGGTCGACCGCGATGGATGCCGGTGAGTACGCCACGGCGCTCGTCTCCTCGTCGATTCCTGCTCCTATCCTTACGTCAAGTGGAGACGACGTCAATATGTCAGGACTAAGTCTTGACAGTGGTATCTCGGGAGGGTAGAAGCAGAGCCGAGCGGTAGCCCGGTCGACAAGTGGAGACAGCTGATGCGAGTCGGACTGGTCGGTGCGGGCCGGATCGGCGTTCCCCATGACGAGGTCCGCTGATGGGTCCGGCCCTGCAGGACCGCGTGGCGGGGGCGCCGATCTCCTGGGGCGTGTGCGAGGTCCCTGGCTGGGGCCACCAGCTCCGGCCGGACCGGGTGCTGGCGGAGATGCGCGAGGCCGGGCTGGTCGCCACCGAGCTCGGTCCCGACGGCTTCCTACCCGAGGCTCCACGCGACAAGGCCGCCATGCTCGCGGCCTACGGCCTGCAGGCTGTCGGCGGCTTCGTCCCGATGGTGCTGTACCGGCCGGCCGGCGAGGTGATGAGCGCGGCCGCGAGCGCGCTCGAGTCCCTCGCCGCGACCGGGGCGTCGACGCTCGTGCTGGCCGCCGGCGCCGGGACGGAAGGCTACGACCGGCGCGCCCAACTCGACGGCAAGCAGTGGCGGGCGCTGCTCGGCAATCTCGACCGGGTCCACGAGGCCGCCGGCGAGCGAGGGATCACGGCAGCGCTGCACCCGCACGTCGGCACGATCGTAGAGCGGCCGGCGGAGGTCGCGCGGGTGCTCGACGGGTCCTCCATCCCGCTGTGCCTGGACACCGGGCACCTGCTCGTCGGCGGGACGGACCCGGCGCGGCTGGCGGCCGAGGTCCCCGCCCGCATCGGTCACGCCCACCTCAAGGACGTCGACGCGGCGCTCGCCGCCCGGGTGCGGTCGGGTGAGCTGACCTATACCAAGGCGGTCGCGGCCGGGATGTACCGTCCGCTGGGCCGCGGCGACGTCGACGTCGCCGCGGCCGTCCGCAGCCTCGAAGCGGCCGGCTACGCGGGCTGGTACGTGATGGAGCAGGACGTCGTCCTGTCGCGGGAGCCGGCGCCCGGCGACGGCCCGCTGGCGGAGGTCCGCGCCAGCCTCGCCTTCATGCGGGAGCTCGACCTGTGAGCCCGCCGAACGGCGGGGGCCCTGTGAGCCCGCCGAGCCGTGGCGACCCTCCCTTCGACGTCCTGACCATGGGGCGGATCGGCGTGGACGTCTACCCGCTGCAGGTCGGCGTCTCGCTCCGCGAGGTCACCACGTTCGGCAAGTACCTCGGCGGCAGCCCTACCAACGTCGCGGTCGCTGCGGCACGCTACGGCCGCCGCGTGGCGGTCATCACCCGCACCGGCGAGGACCCCTTCGGCCAGTTCCTCCACGACGCACTGCGGCGCTTCGCCGTCGACGACCGCTATGTCAGCGCGGTGCCCGGGCTGCCGACGCCGGTGACCTTCTGCGAGATCTTTCCGCCGGACGATTTCCCGCTGTACTTCTACCGCTTCCCGAAGGCTCCGGACCTGGAGATCGCCACCGCGGAGCTGGACATGGACGCCATCCGCGACGCCAGGGTCTTCTGGGTCACGGGAACGGGCCTGTGCCAGGAGCCGAGCCGCTCGGCCACCCTGGACGCGCTGCGGGCGCGAGGCGGGAGCGGCCTCACCGTGCTGGACCTCGACTACCGGCCGATGTTCTGGCCGTCGCGGGACCAGGCCCGCTTCTGGATCGGCCGCGCGCTCGAGCACGCCACCGTCGCGGTCGGCAACCTCGACGAGTGCGAGACCGCTGTCGGGGTACGCGACCCGAAGGCCGCCGCCGCCGCCCTGCGCGATGCCGGCGTCGACCTCGCCATCGTCAAGCAGGGGCCCGCGGGAGTGCTGGCGGTGGACGACGGCGGTCAGGTCGAGGTCCTACCGCTCCACGTCGAGGTGCTGAACGGGCTCGGCGCCGGCGACGCCTTCGGCGGCGCGCTGTGCCACGGGTTGCTGGCCGGCTGGGACCTCGAGCGGCGGATACGGTTCGCCAACGCCGCCGGCGCCATCGTCGCCACGCGCCTGGCGTGCGCCGACGCCATGCCAGAGGCGGCAGAGGTGGAGGCACTGCTCGCGGAGGCCGCCGATGCACGCTGAGCAGCTCCAGGGCATCCTCGACGCCCGGACCCGCCGCCCGGAGGCGATCGCCGAGGCGGCCGCCCGCCGCCGGCGCCCGCGGTCGCTGCTCAACGAGCACGGCAGGCTCATGGTGATCGCGGCCGATCACCCCGCCCGCGGCGCGCTGCGGGTCGGTAGCGACCCGTTCGCGATGGCCAGCCGCACCGAGCTGCTCGACCGGATCTGCCTGGCGCTGTCGCGGCCCGGCGTCAACGGCGTGCTGGGCACGCCGGACGTCGTCGAGGACCTGCTCCTGCTCGGTGCGCTCGACGACAAGGTCGTGATCGGCTCGATGAACCGCGGCGGACTCGCCGGCACCGCGTTCGAGATGGACGACCGCTTCACCGCCTACGACGCCAGGTCGATCGCGGCCATGGGCTACGAGGGCGGCAAGATGCTGCTGCGCATCGACCCCGACGATGCCGCGACCGCCGCGACGCTGGAGGGGTGCGGGCGCGCGGTGAGCGAGCTGGCCGAGCGGCGGCTGCTGGCCGTGATCGAGCCGTTCATCTCCCACCGCGTCAACGGGAAGGTGCGCAACGAGCTGACCGCCGACGCCATGATCCGCGCCGTGACGGTCGCCGCCGGCATCGGCACGACCTCGGCCTATACCTGGCTCAAGGTGCCCTTCGTCGAGGACGTGGAGCGGGTCATGGCCGCGACCACGTTGCCCGCGCTGATCCTCGGCGGCGACGTCACCGGCGATCAGGACGCCGCCCTCAGCGGCTGGAGCAAGGCGCTGGCGCTGCCGACCGTCCAGGGGCTGGTGGTCGGCCGGGCGCTGCTGTTCCCGCTGGACGGCGACGTCGCCACCGCCGTCGACGCGGCCGTGAGCCTGCTGGAGCAGAGGAGGTGACCCAGGTGACCCAGGTGAACCAGGTGACCCAGGTGACGGGGGTGAACCAGGTGGCGCGGCCACACGTCCTGCCCGCCGGCGGCGCGCCGCACGGCGATCCGTTCTCCCTGACCGTGACCCCGGAGCTGGCCGGCTGGTCGTTCAGCGGCCTGCGCGTGCTGGAGCTTCCGGCCGGCGGCGGCCAGGCCATCGACACCGGCGACGACGAGATGCTCGTGCTGCCGCTGTCCGGCGGCTGCACAGTGACCTGCGCCAAGCGGCGGTTCCAGCTCGAAGGCCGCGACAGCGTCTTCTCGAGCGTGACCGACTTCGCCTACCTCCCGCCCTACAACCACGCCGAGGTGGTGTCGGAGGCGGGCGGCAGGTTCGCGCTACCCTCGGCGCGGGCGGCGGGAGCGGCGCGGCCGGACCGGGCGGCGGGCCCGCTGCCGCCCCGCTACGGCCCCGCCGACGGCGTTCCCGTCGAGCTGCGCGGCGCCGGCCGCAGCAGCAGGCAGGTGAACAACTTCTGCGCGCCAGAGGTGTTCGAGGCCGCCCGGCTCATTGCGGTGGAGGTGCTCACCCCTGCCGGCAACTGGTCGTCGTACCCGCCGCACAAGCACGACGAGCAGCGCGACGGCGAAGTGGTCCTGGAAGAGATCTACTACTTCGAGGTCGCGCTGGGACCGGGCGGGCCCGGCTTCGCCTACCAGCGGGTCTACAGCTCGGGCCCGGACCGGCGGATCGACGTGTGCGCCGAGGTCCGCAGTGGTGACGTGGTGCTGATCCCCTATGGCTACCACGGCCCGTCGATGGCCGCTCCCGGCTACGACCTCTACTACCTCAACGTCATGGCCGGCCCCGGCGAGCGGGCGTGGTGCTTCTGCGACGACCCGGCCCACGCCTGGGTCCGCTCCACCTGGAAGGACCAGCCGGTCGACGAGCGACTGCCGCTGACCACCCCGGGCAGGCGGAGGCGCCCATGACCGCCCGCACCCGCCGCCTCACCGTCGCGCAGGCCCTAGTCCGGTTCCTGGCCAACCAGTACAGCGAGCGCGACGGCTCCAGGCAGCGCCTGATCGCCGGCTGCTTCGGCATCTTCGGCCACGGCAACGTCGCCGGCGTTGGCCAGGCCCTGCTCGAGGCCGGCGACGACCTGCGCTACTACCAGGCGCGCAACGAGCAGGCCATGGTCCACGCCGCGGCCGGCTACGCCCGCATGCGCAACCGGCTGTCCACCTTCGCGTGCACCACCTCGATCGGTCCCGGCGCCACCAACATGGTCACCGGCGCCGCGGGCGCCACCATCAACCGGCTGCCCGTGCTGCTGCTGCCAGGCGACGTCTTCGCCACCCGCGTCGCCGACCCGGTCCTGCAGCAGCTCGAGGAGCCACGCTCCCCTGACGTCTCGGTCAACGACTGCCTGCGGCCGGTGTCGAGGTTCTGGGACCGGATCAACCGCCCCGAACAGCTCGTGCCCTCGGCGATGGCGGCCATGGCCGTGCTCACCGACCCGGCCGGGACCGGTGCCGTCACGCTCGCGCTGCCGCAGGACGTGCAGGCGGAGGCCTTCGACTTCCCCGAGGAGCTCCTCGCCGAGCGGGTCTGGCCGGTGCGCCGGCCGCCGCCAGAGCCCGGCGCGGTTGCCGCCGCGGCGGAGCTGATCCGCTCCGCGCGCCGGCCGCTGATCGTCGCCGGCGGCGGGACGATCTACGCCGAGGCGACCGGCGCGCTGCGGGAGCTGTGCGAGGCCACCGGCATCCCGGTCGGCGAGACCCAGGCGGGCAAGGGGTCGCTTCCCTACGACCACCCCAGCGCGCTCGGCGCCATCGGCGCCAGCGGCACCACCGCCGCCAACGCCGTCGCCCGCGACGCCGACGTGGTGATCGGCGTCGGCACCCGCTGGAGCGACTTCACCACCGCCTCGCGCAGCCTGTTCGCCAGCCCCGGCGTGCGCTTCGTCAACCTCAACGTGGCGGCCGCCGACGCGGTCAAGCAGGCCGGGCTGGCGCTGCTGGCCGACGCCCGCCTCGGGCTGCTGGCGCTGCGCGAGGCGCTGGAGGGCTACGCCGTGGAGCCCGAGCACCGGCGGCGCGCCGCCGCGCTCGCCGGCGAATGGGACGCCACCGTGCAGCGTGCCTACACGCTCGGCCACGGCCCGCCGCTGGCACAGTCGGAGATCATCGGCGCGGTCAACGAGGTCAGCGAGCCGCGCGACGTGGTGGTGTGCGCCGCCGGCAGCATGCCCGGAGAGTTGCACCGGCTGTGGCGCACCCGCGACCCGAAGGGCTACCACGTCGAGTACGGCTACTCGTGCATGGGCTACGAGATCGCCGGCGGGCTCGGCGTCAAGATGGCCGCCCCCGACCGGGAGGTGTTCGTTCTAGTCGGTGACGGCTCCTACCTGATGATGGCACAGGAGCTGGTCACGGCGGTGCAGGAGGACGTCAAGCTCAACGTGGTGCTGGTGCAGAACCACGGCTTCGCCTCCATCGGCGCCCTCTCGGAGGCGGTCGGGTCGCAGCGGTTCGGCACCAGCTACCGGCACCGCGACCAGGCCTCTGGTCGCCTCGACGGCGACCTCCTCCCGGTCGACCTCGCCACCAACGCCGCCAGCCTCGGCGCCGACGTGCTGCGCGCGAGCACCGCCGAGGAGCTCCGCACCGCGCTGGCCGAGGCGCGCAAGTCGAGCCGCACCACCGTCGTCCACGTGGAGAGCGACCCGCTGGTGCCGGCGCCCGATTCCGGCGCCTGGTGGGACGTGCCGGTGGCGGAGGTGTCGGCGCTCGAGTCCACGCGCCGGGCGCGAGAGGACTACCTGGCGCGCAAGCGGCAGCAACGGACCTATCTGTGAGATCACGTCTCTGTGAGATCACGTCGGAGGCTACGGACATGGCCGGTATGACCCATCATCCGCAGTTCCTCAGTGCGGTGTAGCACCCATGCATATCGGACTCGTCGGAGCGGGGCGGATCGGCGCTCTTCATGCCCGCATCCTCCGCGCGTCGCCGGCGGTGGACGCGCTGACCATCGCCGACCTCGAGCCGGACCGGGCCAGCAAGCTCGCGGCCGAGGTCGGCGCCACCGCGGTGCCGACACCCGCGGCGCTGGTGGGTGCCGGGGTCGACGCGCTCGTCATCGCGGCCGCTACCGCGGCGCACGCCGAGCTGATCCACCTCGGCGCCGATGCGGGCCTGCCGACGTTCTGCGAGAAGCCCATCGCGCTCGACCTGGAGGCCACCGACGCGGTCATCGAGCACGTGCGCAAGACTGGCATCGCGCTGCAGATCGGCTTCCAGCGCCGCTTCGACGCAGGCTACCGGGAGGCCCGGCGCCGGGTCGCGGCCGGCGAGCTGGGCCGGCTGCTGGTGGTGCGGATGGCCACGCACGACCCGGCCCCCCCGCACGAGGCCTACATCCCGGTGTCCGGTGGGATCTTCCGCGACCTGCACATCCACGACTTCGACATCCTGCGCTGGGTGACCAGGCAGGAGGTCGCCGAGGTCTACGCCGACGGCGCGGTCCTCGACGACCAGACATTCGCCAACTACGGCGACGTCGACACGGCCGTGGCCGTGCTGCGCCTGGAGGGCGGCACCCTCGCCATCCTGTCCGGCACCAGGCGCGACCCCCTCGGCTACGACGTCCGCATGGAGCTGTTCGGCGCCGGGGACAGCATCGCGGTCGGCCTGGACGACCGGACGCCGCTGCGCTCGGTCGAGCCGGGCGTGGCGGCGCCCCGCGCTCCCGGCTACCGCGACTTCGTGCAGCGGTTCGAGCCCGCCTACCGCGCCGAGCTCGCCGCGTTCGCCGAGCTCGCCCAGGGCCGGGCGGAGAGCCCGTGCACCGGCGAGGACGCCAGGGCCTGCCTGCTCGTCGCCATCGCCGCGGATCGGTCCCGCGCCGAGCATCGGCCCGTTCGCGTGGAGGAGGTGGCATGACAGTTCTCGGAGCGAAGCGTGCACCCACTAACCGCAGGAGGTACCCATGCTGAGGAAGCGCTTGCTGTGGCCGGCTCTGGCCATCGTCCTCGTCCTGCTCGCCGCCGGCTGCGGCAGCAACAACAACAACAGCTCGACCGCGAGTGGCGCCAGCAAGTCGACCGGCTTCAAGTTCGCCGTGGTAACCCACGGCCAGGCCTCCGACCCCTTCTGGTCGGTCGTGAAGAATGGCGTCGACCAGGCGGCCAAGGACGAAGGCGTCACTGTCAACTACCAGGCGCCAAGCACCTTCGACATGGTGGCGATGAGCCGGCTGATCGATGCGGCGGTGGCCTCCAAGCCGGACGGCCTGGTGGTGTCGATCCCCGACGCGAACGCCCTCGGGCCTTCCATCAAGAAGGCGGTCGACGCCGGCATCCCGGTCGTGTCGATCAACTCCGGCAGCGACGTCTACAAGAGCCTCGGCGTCCTGACCCACGTCGGCCAGACTGAGTACGAGGCCGGCTTCCAGGGCGGCGAGCGCATGGGGGCGGCCGGGGTCAAGAATGCGCTCTGCGTGAACCAGGAGGTCGGCAACGCCGCGCTCGACCTGCGCTGCAAGGGCTTCACCGACGCCATGAAGAAGACTGGCGGCGCGGTGAAGGTGCTCGCCGTCAACCTCGCCGACCCGACCGACACCAAGAACCGGATCGAGGCCGCCATCCGCTCGGCAGGCAACATCGACGGGATCCTGGCGCTCGGGCCGACCGGTTCGACCCCCGCCCTCCAGGTCCTGCAGAGCAACAACCAGCTCGACAAGATCAAGCTGGCCACCTTCGACCTCTCACCCGAGGTGCTAGAGGCCGTGCGCGACGGGAAGATGCTGTTCGCGATCGACCAGCAGCAGTACATTCAGGGCTATCTGCCCATCGTGTTCCTGACGCTCTACAAGAAGTACGGCACCATCCCGGGCACTGGCGGCGTCATCACCACCGGCCCAGCGTTCGTCACCAAGGACAACGCGGCGCAGGTCATCGACCTCAGCAAGAAGGGCATCCGCTGATAGTCCATGGCCGGGGGGCCCGGTCCCGACCGGACCGGCCCCCCACGCCCAGGGAAGGGAGCGGGAAACCATGGCCGTCACCGAAGCGCCCGCCGACGCCCCCGCGGACGAGCGCATGCGGCGCGCCGGGCTCGTCCGGCGCCTTTTCAGCCGACCGGAGCTCGGCGCGGTCGCCGGCGCGATCATCGTCTGGATCTTCTTCGCGATCGTCGCCGGCGACAAAGGGTTCCTGAGCACCAGCGGCACCGCAAGCTACCTCGAGGTCGCCTCAGAGCTCGGCATCCTCGCCGTGGCGGTATCGCTGCTCATGATCGCGGGCGAGTTCGACCTGTCGGTCGGCTCGATCGTCGGCGCCAGCGGCATGGCGATCGCGCTGCTCAACCTGCAGTACAACTGGCCGCTGTGGGCCGCCATCCTGGCCGCGATCGCCTTCTCGCTGCTCATCGGGTTCCTGAACGGCCTGGTCGTGACGCGGACCAGGCTGCCGTCGTTCATCGTCACCTTGGCGAGCCTGTTCATCTTCCGGGGCGTCACCATCGGCGTCACCCGGCAGCTCACCGGCCGCACCCAGCTCGGCGGGATCGACACCAGCAAGATCGGCTTCGTCGAGCCGCTCTTCTCCGGCCACATCGGCTCCTTCTCGGTCTCGATCCTCTGGTGGCTCGGGCTTGCCGCCCTGGCCACCTGGGTGCTGCTGCGGACCAGGGTGGGCAACTGGATCTTCGGCGCCGGCGGCGCGCCGGAGGCCTCCCGCAACCTCGGCGTCCCGGTCGACTGGCTCAAGATCGGGCTGTTCATGACCACCGCGTTCGCCGCCTGCCTGGTGGCCATCATCGACGTCGTGAAATTCACCGGCGCCGACGTGCTGCGCGGCACCGGGCAGGAGTTCGTCGCGATCATCGCCGTGGTCATCGGCGGCACCCTGCTGACCGGCGGCTACGGCTCGGCGATCGGCGCGGTCTTCGGCGCGCTCATCTTCGGCATGGTGCAGCAGGGCATCGTGATCACCGGGGTCAACGCCGACTGGTTCCAGGTGTTCCTCGGCGGCATGCTGATCCTGGCCGTGCTCGTCAACAACTACATCCGCCGCAAAGCCGCGGAGGCGAAGCGATGAGTGACGATGCTCGCAACAGCACCCCGCTGCTCGAGGTCGACAACATCTCGAAGTACTTCGGCACGGTGATCGCGCTCAAGGACATCTCGATGAGCGTGCGCGCCGGCGAGGTCATGTGCGTCCTCGGCGACAACGGGGCCGGCAAGTCGACACTGATCAAGACCCTCTCCGGCGTCTACCGGCCCGACGCGGGGCGCTACCTGATCGAGGGACGGGAGGTCCGCCTCGCCTCGCCGCGCGACGCCCTCGCCCGCGGGATCGCCACGGTCTACCAGGATCTGGCCATGATCCCGCTGATGAGCATCTGGCGGAACTTCTTCCTCGGCTCGGAGCCGACCGCGGGCTGGGGCCCGTGGCGCCGCTTCGACGTCGGCCTCGCCATGCGCACCGCCCGCGACGAGCTCCTGAAGATGGGCATCGACGTGCGCGACACCTCCCAGCCGGTCGGCACGCTCTCGGGCGGCGAGCGCCAGTCGGTCGCGATCGCCCGCGCCGTC
>JBKPDO010000283.1:0-1619 GCA_046727955.1 bacterium
CCTACGTTGGCGCTCGCTAATTAACAAGCGTTAGCATCAATTCGCAACCTTTGGCGCGCCTCACCCGTCTTCCCGCGTCGAGTCAGCCCTCCCGGCCGGTGCCAGCGCCTGCCGGACCGCCGTGCCGAGGGCCCGCAGCACCTCGGCGGCCAGCTCCTCGCGGGCCGCTGTGAGCACAATGCCGGTGTCACGCAGGCAGAACCGGCAGGGCGCGTCCCGGCCGGTCGCCTCGTGCGTCGAGCCCTCACGCCGGGCGTGCAGGCGGCGCGCGACCCGCTCACGCAGGCCCTCTTCCTTGGGCGGCCTGCCGCTGCCGAGGCACTTGTAGGTGTCGCGCGGCGGCGGTGCCTGATGCGACCAGACCATCCCGTCCTGGCGCAGCGCACGGGTCTTGCCGCAGACCGTGCAGGTGCCGTAGTGGGTCGGGCGGCTCATGCGACGCACCCGCAGCCGCCGATGGGATGCATCACTGGTACCACGGCCCGGCGGTGGCCTGCTCGCAGGCGGCCCGGATGGCGTCGCGGTCGAGGTCGAGGCTCATCCGGCCCGCCGCTCCGCCGCGTACTGCTCGGCGGCCTCCCGGCATTGGTCGCTCGCGTGCCGGGCGTCATCGCCCTTGAGCGCCAGCATCGCCGTCGTGGAGGCGACTTGGAAGCCGGCGGCGCGCAGCACCCGGAGCGCCTGCGCGGGCCGCAGGCCGTGAAGGTTGATGCCGGCCGCCTCGTGCGCTTGGTCGAGCTGGCGGCGCTGCGCGGACGCCTCGGCCTGGGCGGCATGCACGGCGGTTGGCTGGAAGCCGCCGGCGGGAACCTCGGCCTGCGGTGCCGCTGAGGCCGCCTGCCGCTCGGCCGGCGCGTCGTAGGGCGTGACGAGGTACTTGAAGTTCTCGAAGCCGTTGTCCTCCTCGCCGTGGTAGACGCAGGCGAACAGCAGCCCCGGCGCGGGGTGCATGCTGTCGACGTCCTCGGCGGCGGTGTGCCAGCCGTGGAACATGACCAGCCGCCCGTCGCCTTCGCGGCGGACGTACAGGGCGGTGTAGGGCTCGCCGCGCTTCTTGGACCCCTCGGGGCGTGGCAGCGTCAGCACCGCCTCGATGCGCCCGACGAGGCGCATCCCCGGCTTCCAGGCGCTCTTGTCCTTCGGCGGCCAGTGCTCCACTCGGGGCGGCCAGTCGCCGGAGAGCAGGGTGACGGCTTGGTCTGGGGTCATGTATCGTCTGCCTCCTAGGGCATGGGCTCCCTCAGCGTTCTCGGCGGACGCGGGGGAGCCCGCTCTGTTCTACGGACTCTGCGGGGCCTGGCCTTCCAGGTGCCGCTCGACGGCGACGATGGGGATGCGCTTGCGGCGGCCGTACTGAAGGACGGGGATGGTCCCGTCGAACGGGTAGGCGCGGCGTGCGATCAACTCGTAGACGAGGTCCTTGCCGATGCCGAGCCGCCTGGCCGCCTCGCGCACCGAGTAGGTGCCCGGTCGGATCTCGGCCTCGGCCACGGCGGTAGCGGTCACGAGGCGACCTCGGCGGGCGGCTCGGCGCGGCGCAGGTCGCGTGCGCGGCCGGTGGCATCCTGCCCGTCGGCCAGGGTCAGCTCGGCGACCTCGACCTTGCGGCCGAGGTGGGA
>JBKPDO010000284.1:0-1682 GCA_046727955.1 bacterium
GGGTTTGGCCCGCTGGGCCTGCAGCGCCGTTGCCGTTGCTGGTGATCCCCGACGACGCGCCGCGCTGATCGGTGCGGTCCAGATGACCTCCCGCTCGACACGACCGGCAACACCGGACTACCGGAACCGGAGGTCAAACGGTCCAGCAGGCTGGCGACCCCGGCGGCATCCAGTACCTGGTCCAGGCCCGCCAGCGCCAACAACTGGTGCTCATGGCAGCTGCCCGGCCAGCCGCCGTCGCACCACCCCAGGTCGCCGTGGATGGTGGACAGCGCCAGGCCCTGGGCGGTGTGGGTGTGCCGCTTGGCGTCGTAGAGCACCTTCTGGTTGGCCCACCCGCTGGGCCGCTGCACCCGGGTCGCCAGCCCATCCACGCACACCGTCTCGCCGGATGTGGCCATCTCCGCAAGCAGCTCGCCAAGGTCTTGCAAGGTGACGGCGAACGTGCCATCGGGCTGGCAGAACCCCAGCGCGGCAAGCTCGCCCAGCAGCAGGTCCAGGCTGTCGCCGACCTCGGTCTTGCAGATCCCCACCATCCGGGCGGCGCGCCGGTACGACAGCCCGTCCAACAGCACCGCCGCGACCGCGTCCAGGCGCACCTCCAGGGCGAG
The DNA here is from genome assembly GCA_046727955.1 of bacterium. Taxonomy (GTDB): domain Bacteria; phylum Actinomycetota; class CALGFH01; order CALGFH01; family CALGFH01; genus DASVXQ01. Next base: position 612 of record JBKPDO010000284.1, read on the forward strand.
CGGTGGGGTGCCGCCCCGCCCAGGCGGGCGGGATGGGGCCAGGTGGGCGAGGCGGCTGGCCAGCCAGGCCAGGACGTTGGCGGGCAGCGAGGAGCGCGGGCAGTATGACAACGGTGACCAGACCTCCATGGCAGACTTCGACACCTCGCCTATGGTCTGGTCCCCACCGACATTCTGGCGCACGGAGCATCACGGACACCCTCAATGACGATCAGGAGCCACACCACGAACTGCGACTTGACTTCGGCAGGGCTCGGCACGTGTGAGAGCCGCTGCGATACTGGGGCATGCATGAGACTTCGGCCGACCTCGCAGCGCTCCAGAACCTGCTGGATCGAAGCACGGCCTCGGCCGGGGCCCACCTTCGGCGCATCATCACACCAGAGCGGCGTCTCAGCGCAGAGGATGTCCGCGCCCGCCTGACCGGAATGTGCCTGTTGGCGCTCGCCACGGTGACGTCCGACGGCCGGCCGCTGGTCGGGCCAGTCGACGGCATCTTCTATCGCGGCGCCTTCCACTTCGGGTCCTCACCCGATTCGGTCCGGTTCCGGCACATCCGTCACCGTCCTCACGTCAGCGCCACGCACCTACCCAGCGAGGAGTTCGCGGTCACCGTCCACGGTCGCGCTGTCCCTATCGACGTTCGGAGCCCCGAACATGCCGGCTTCCGGCAGACGCTGCTCGACGTCTACGTGCCTCGCTACGGCGCCGAGTGGGAGACCTTCCTTGACTCCGGGCCCGTCTATGCCCGCATCGACGCCGACCGGATGTTCACCTTCCACATGGGCGATGGGTCGTAGGTGCGCGCGCCTGTCCTCAAAGCCCGCCGCTAGTCTTGGAAGGGCCGCCCTCGCCCGATGCACGAAAGTGACTGAGACGAAACTCAACGGTGTGTTGGCAGGCGGCAGCAACCCCGGCGCAGCCGGGGTTCACCATGGATGAGGCGCTCAGGCGGCGGGGGTCAGGTCGACGGCATAGCCGAGGGCTTGCAACTGGCGGACCAGCCGGCGTTTGGTGGCGTCGGGGTTGTCGTGGCGGGTGAACCAGTCAGCGCCCAGATCGCGGTAGTCG
>JBKPDO010000285.1:0-3991 GCA_046727955.1 bacterium
GTCGACTTCACCCACCCAGCCGGGACGTTTGCGACTTCGAGCTTCACGAGCTGGCCCATATCATCGACAACACGATCATCTTTGGCGATCCAGATGATCCGGACCGGGTCATCACGCAGGAGACCGCCTACGTCACCCACGTCAACGTCGACACCGGCTACACGCTGACCGAGGTCGACCACCTCGTGTTCCAGTTCGACGCCGCCGGTGCCCGGCTCAAGGCGGTGGGGCTGAACTGGCACCTGCGCACGCCAGACGGCAGGCTGGTGGTGGTGGGGGCGGGGCAGGCGGTGTTTGACACCAACACCGGTGAGCTGGTGAAGATCACGCCGGCACTCCCCCCGGACGCCGCGGCGGTGCTGTGCGCGGCCCTGGGCGGGCACCCCGCGAGCTAGCGGTGCACGAGGAAGGGCCGGGCACGAGGGCAGGGGCGGCCGTCAGCTTGGGAGGTGGCTGTCCCTGCTCGTCGGCGGGCGCCCGAGCGCGCCCACCAGGCGTCGAACTCGAGCGGCGGCGGGAGCGCTGCGGCGTGGTGTAGGCGACCTGGTCGCCTCACCGGTGGCACATACGGTAAGAAGCAACGTCTCATTTATAGATATTTGAGGGCGTCTGAAAGGGCTGTAGGCTGCGGCGCTCTACTGGGTCCCTTGTCCTGCAAGGAGCCTGCTGATGACCCCGCCGCCTCGCTGTTACGCCACCAGCCTCACCGATGGGGAGTGGGCGCTGCTTGCGCCACTGATCCCCACGCCCAAGCCCGGTGGGCGCCCTGCCGTGCATGACCGCCGTGAGCTGGTCAACGCGATGCTGTACTGGCTGCGGGCGGGGCTACGCCTGGCAGCTGCTGCCGCATGACTTCCCGCCCTGGCAGACCGTCTACCACTACTGGCGAGCCTGGCGCCGGCAGGGCGATGGGAACGCATGCTTGGGGTGCTGCGCGCCCAGGAGCGGACTCGGCAAGGCCGCACGCCGACCCCGAGTGCAGGGATCTTGGACAGCCAGGCGGCGGGCTGCTCCAGCGTCCGCTTTTGGGCGATCTGACCGACGACGTGCGCGGCAACGTGCACCCCACGCGGCAAAGTGCGGTGCGCTCCGCGCGACAACGTTCATCCCACGCGGCAAGGTCGGGGCGCCAATGGTGCGCTGCGCGTCGTCGGCCAGGCCGGAATTACGAGGCTACGAGGCGTCGGGTTTGCTGAGCTCCCAGTCGTGCCCGAACGGGTCCGTGATGCGCCCCGTGCGCCAACCGTGCTCTTCATGGACGGGCGCGACCTGCTTCGCCCCCGCGGAGATCGCTCGTTCAAAGAGCGCGTCGGGATCGTCGACAGTCAGGATGATCCGTATCGGACGCACACCCCCTGATTCCGGTCTGCCCTCGACGTCCTCTTGCACCCAGAACGTCGCGCTGCCGATTCGGAGCTGCGCCACAGCGATCCTCCCCTCGTCACCATCGAGGCGATACGCTTCGACTGCAGCGAACGCGTTTTTGTAATACTCGACGGCCTGCGCGCCATCACTTACCGCCAACCACGGCGCGATGCTTGCCTCGATCGCCGAATCGCTCATCGTCGTACCTCCTCGATTCGTCCCTCACCGCGGTTTCCTCTCGGCGGTCTCCCCCATCAGGAGCGCTCTTGCAATCGCAGGTCGTGCCGGGCGCCCGGCTACAGGCAGATCCAGCAGTACAGGCGCTCGCCGGCCTGCCGCGCGCGGCGGGCCAAGGCGGTCATCTCTTCCAGGAACGGCAGCACCTCGGTCGCGTGAGCCTGTTCCCAGAACTCCTCGCTGCGCACCCACTGCAAGGTTACGGTGCCACACCCACAACCGGCCGCACCTCGACCTCGCCCCGGGCGGCGTCCGGGACCCGCGCGGTGTGCTCCAGCGCGCGTTCCAGGCTCTCGCACTCGATATAGCGTTCAGCCTACCTCGCGTCGGGTAGCATCGAGCCCTATGGCCGAGGCGGTCCTGCGGGCGCCGCAGGAGGAGGAGTTGGCGGGGCTGGCCGAGCGGTTCGCGCTCAATGGGCTGCTCGAGGTGGCGTGCCCGCTCAACCGGGACGCGGACGCGCGTGTCGCCGAGGCGGGCGGGCGGATCGTGGGGACCTGCTGGCTCCGGGTGATCTCAAGCGTCTCGTTCTTCAGCTCTGACGGGACCGAGGCGTACCTGGAGGGCCACGTCGAGCCAGACCATCGCGGCCAGGGCATTGGCACAGCCCTGCTCGAATGGGCCGTCACCAGGGCCAGGGCCGCGCGGACCGTGTGCGAGGTCTTCACCGACGTGGAGTCCGCCGACGCAGTCCCGCTGCTCGCCCCGGCCGGCTTCCGGTCCAGCCTGCGGGTGCGGGTGATGGTGCATGACGACCCCGAAGCGGTCCCAGCGCCTGCCTGGCCGGCGGGTACCCGACTCGAGCGGCGCGGTCGCCGGGAGCTGGTCGACGCGGTCGTAGCCATCTCCGACCAAGCCTTCGCCGGCCTGGAGGGCTACCGGGGCGCCGCCAGAACGGTGGTCGCCCGGATACTGGCCGACCCGAGCAGCGATCCGGCGCTGTGCCTGCTGGCTGTCCGAGGAGTCGAGGTGGTCGGGCTCTGCTATTGCCGGCTGGAGCGCATGGGCGGCGCGCAGGGCGGCTGGGTGGAGGAGCTCGGCGTGGCGCCGCCGGCGCGCGGCATCGGGCTGGGTCGCGCGCTCCTCTTTGAGGCCGTGCGCGAGCTGGCCAGGCGCGGGGCCACCAGCGTGCAGCTCGGCGTCAACGCCACCAACACCATCGCCGGCCACCTGTACCACTCGAGCGGCTTCAGGGTCTCGAGCGAGCTGGAGCGCTGGCGGCTGCGCCTCGACTGATCCGCCGATCGGGCGCCTGGACCGCTTCAGCCCAGGCGGCCTGCTTGACATGGACCGGCCGGAAGCAGCTCAATTGGGAGCTTAACGGTACGTCGTGCGCGAGGAGGGGCCGGTGCCGGGAATGGACCGATGACCGTCGGGCCGGTGCCGTTCGAGTACGAAGTCCTGCCGAGCCGGGTAGTGTTCGGTCTCGGCGCGGGTGACCGGCTCGTCGGAGAGGTCGAGCGGCTGGGCGCCGCCAAAGTTCTAGTAGTGGGCAACCGTGACCGCGCCGTGCGCCTGCGCGACCGGCTCGGTCAGCACTGCGTCGGGATCTTCACCGATGTCCGCCAGCATGTTCCGGTCGAGACCGCCACCACCGCCCGCGACCTCGCCGCTCAGCTCGAGGTCGACTGCCTGGTCGCCGCTGGGGGCGGCTCGGCGATCGGGCTGGCCAAGGCGATCGCGCTGGATCTGCCGGTGCCGATCGTCGCCATCCCGACGACCTATTCCGGCTCGGAGATGACTCCGATCTGGGGCCTGACCAGCGGGCGGCGCAAGCAGACGGGCCGCCACCCGCACGTCGCGCCGGCGGTGGTGCTCTACGACCCCGGACTCACCGTGAGCCTGTCGCCCCGGCTGACCGCTGCCAGCGGGATGAACGCGATGGCCCATTGCGTCGAGGCCCTCTACGGGCCGGGCGCGAACCCAGTGATCGCCCTGATCGCCGAGGACGGCATCCGCCGCCTGGGCGTCGGCTTGGAGGTATCCGTCCGCGACCCCGCCGACCTGGCGGGCCGCGCCGAGGCCCAGCTCGGCGCGCACCTGGCCGGCGTCGTCCTGGCCGTGGCGGGCGTGGCCATCCACCATCAGCTGTGCCACGTCATCGGCGGCGAGCTCGGACTGGACCACGCCGGCCTCAACGCGGTCCTGCTCCCCCACGCTGTCCGCTTTGTCATGCCGGCCGTGCCCGGCGAGATGCAGCGGGTCGTCCGCGCGCTGGGGGCCGAGCCCTCCGCGACCGCTGCGGGTGCGCTCCACGCACTCGCACGGCGGCTGGGGGCGCCGGCAAGCCTGGCCGAGCTGGGCATGCCCGCGGCGGAGCTGGACCGCATCGCGGACGCGGCCGCGGCACGCGTGTCGCCGCAGCCGCGACCCGCCAGCGCCGCGGAGC